>NZ_JACANS010000010.1:0-168266 GCF_030329305.1 Acinetobacter sp. 251-1
CCACTTACCCAAGTTACGCCTTAAATTTGGATCAATTAGGGGCGCTTTGCATTTCAAATCTTTGTGCAACAAAGCCCCTAAAAACTCAAAATTAAAAGTGAGTTTTTTACCCAGTATTATCCGTTGGTTGCCTATCGCACGTGGAGACTACTGGATTTTAAAACTTGATGAAAACTACCAAACTGCTTTAGTGGGAACACCAAATAAAAAATACCTTTGGGTATTAAGTCGTACACCACAACTCGATCAATCTATTCTTGATGAATATCTTAATTATGCAAAAACTCTAGGCTATGAATTAAATGATATTATTTACACTCAACATAAATAATTAAAGTTATTATTCAAGTCTATTTTCCCCACTATCTGTTTTCAGAAAATAGACTTGAAACTGCTTATTTCAATCTATAAAAACAACTGAATTTAATAGTTTATTTTTTAATATCCATTTTACCCTATTATTTTAAATCAAAGTAAATCTGAATATTTTTCATACACCCAATAAATCTATCTAAAATTATGTAATATGAAAACTATGTATTGAATGTAATTATTCAAACCACCCACCACCATGGCATCACACCACTTTTTAAAATTTTACGATGATTCTTATAATGCACATCATGTTTTTCAACTTCTGCCCAAAATGCAGGGCTATGATCAAAATGCCGTGTATGCGCTAACTCATGCACACAAACATAACGAGTAATATGTTGATCGACTAAAACCAAAGCACTATTCAACATAATATCGTGCTGAGCTGTGCAGCTTCCCCAACGGGTTTTAGGTTGGCGAATCGAGCAATCAGCAAACTTTAAACCAATTTCATTACTAACTTGTGTTAAATAAATCGGTAAATAATGCTTGGCATAAGCGATCACAAAAGCTTTTAAATAACGTGCAGAATCACGATCACTGATCAAAAGTTGATGATTTTTATCATCAAAAATATAAGAATTTTTCTGATCTTGGTAAATAATCTGTAAAGGACGATTTAAATTAAAAAGTTTTAGTTCAGTCGGCAATACTTTCTCAACTTTCCCGACTTTTTCCTGTTGTTTCTGCCATGTTTCAATCATCCATTGCTCGGATTGTTTTAAAAAATCTGTAATTTGACGTTTTGTACAAAACCGAGGCACTGTTAAACGAATCTGTGTCGGTTCGACACGTAAGCGTAATCGAGTAGCACGTGCATGATGGGTGATTTGGATTTCGGGGAGGTTTGGGGTCATTTATTCTAAATTTTATCATTTGATTTTGAGTCCCTTCTCCCTCAGGGAGAAGGTTAGGATGAGGGGATTATTCATATAAATCCTCTCCCTATCCCTCTCCTTTATAAAGGAGAGGGAACTAACGGCATGTTAAACCGCTGTACGCTCTTCAATACCATTGTCAGTTGCAACAACCGCAATATCCGCTTTGTTAATGGCGAAAATACCATTACACACCACACCCGGAATATCATTGATGGTTTTTTCAAGCTCTAAAGCATTCAAAATATTCAGGTTATGCACATCTAAAATCACATTACCATTGTCAGTCACAACGCCTTCACGATAGACAGGGTCGCCACCTAAAGAGACAATTTTACGTGCCACAGCAGAACGCGCCATTGGAATCACTTCAATTGGTAGCGGGAATTCACGTCCTAACTGCTCTACCCATTTAGAATCATCCACAATACACACGAATTTCTTGGCAATGGATGCTACAATTTTTTCACGGGTTAAAGCTGCACCCCCCCCTTTGATCATATGCATATGACGATCAATTTCATCTGCACCATCGACATAGGCATCTAAACCACCGACATGGTTCATATCAACAACTTCAATGCCGAGTTTTTTCAAACGTTGAGCCGTTGCTTCTGAACTCGCCACAGCAGCTTCAAGTTGCAGCTCAGGTAAAAGTTCAATTAAAAAATTTACAGTACTGCCTGTACCGACTCCTAAAATGCCCCCTTTTGGCAAGTGTTTTAAAGCTGCTTTGGCTGCTGCTTGTTTTTTCTCATCTTGGGATGCATAAAGGCTCATGACTTCTCTCAATAAATTTTCAAATTTCTGCACTTTTTGTATAATTTAAAAACGCAAATGTGCAGGGGGTTTGTTACAATCAAAGCTCATTTTAAACTGTTATATGGAAAATTAACATGCTGTCTCGTTTGGTTCGACAAATATTACAGGCAACGGTCTATGACGTTGCAATCGAAACCCCACTCGAAGCAGCGCCACGAATTAGTGAAAAACTAAACAACAACATTCGCTTTAAACGCGAAGACTTGCAACCTGTCTTTTCCTTCAAACTGCGCGGTGCTTATAACCGTATCAGTCAATTACCGAAATCTCAGTTGGAACGTGGCGTTATTACTGCTTCTGCGGGTAACCATGCTCAGGGCGTGGCATTATCTGGACAAAAGTTGGGTATTCGCGCCATTATTGTGATGCCAAAAACCACACCTGACATTAAAGTCCAAGCGGTGAAACGCTTAGGCGGTGAAGTGGTTTTACATGGTGACTCATTTGATGTTGCCAATAAATATGCCATCCAACGTGCCAAAGATGAAGATATGGCGTTCATTCCACCTTATGATGATGAATTGGTAATGGCTGGACAAGGCACCATTGCCAATGAGATTTTACGTCAATGGCGTGATGTCGATTATGTCTTCGTTGCTGTCGGCGGTGGCGGCCTCATCGCAGGTGTTGCAGCTTATTTAGGCGATGTTGCCCCACATGTTAAAGTAATCCCTGTGGAATATGATGAGTCAGCATGTTTAAAAGCAGCGTTTGAAGCCAATGAACGCGTGATTTTACCTTCTGTCGGTTTATTTGCGGATGGTACAGCAGTCGCACAAATTGGTGAAAAACCTTTTGAAGTCATTCAATTACAAAAATCAGATAACTCAGGTCCAATCGTTGAACGTGAAGTTGTACTGGTCAATACCGATGAAATCTGTGCAGCGATCAAAGACACTTATGATGAATGTCGTAGTATCGTTGAACCATCAGGTGCAATGGCTTTGGCAGGTATTAAAAAATACGTTGAAGCACATGGCTTAGAAAATAAAAACATGGTGTCGATTGTTTGTGGCGCAAACATGAACTTCGACCGTTTACGCTATATCGCAGAACGCACAGAATTGGGTGAACGTAAAGAAGCCATTTTTGCAGTGACTATTCCTGAAGAAAAAGGTTCGTTCCTGAATTTCTGCCGTGCCTTACAAGGGCGTAATATCACTGAGTTTAACTACCGTGCAAGTGATGCGAGCGCTGCACAAGTCTTTGTCGGCATCAGCTTAAAATCAGGGGAAAAAGAACGTCACGATATCTATGAAGCTTTAAAACTTCATTATGACGTAGATGATTTATCTGATGATGAAGTGGCAAAACTGCATATTCGCTACTTGATCGGTGGTCATGCCGACATTGAAAATGAACGTTTATTCCGTGTTGAGTTCCCTGAACGCCCGGGTGCCTTGTTGACTTTCTTAGAGCGTCTAGGTCCGACCCATAACATTACTCTGTTCCACTATCGTAATCACGGTGCTGCAGAAGGACGTGTTTTAGTCGGCTTAGAAGCAGAAGATGCGCAGCAAAATCCAGATGGCTTAGTTGAAACTTTAGAAAGTATTAGCTACCCATATGTAGAAATTACCAATAACTTAGGTTATCAACGTTTCTTAAAATAATATTGATCTAAATATTGTTTTAAATATTAAAGCCAGTTTATAGATCATAGACTGGCTTTTTTATTGATTGCTTTTATGTATCGTCATTAAATTTATACAATAAAAAATGAGCATATTGAAATACACTCATTTTCATTGAGTTTGATGGTCGGGAGAGAAACTCAAACTTCAAATATTATTTTACTGTAAGATAAATTCCCAAATGATATATCCTAAAGCAAAACCAAGAAATGAATAAAGCGTAATAATGAAAAAAACAAAACTGGCTTTATTTTTCTTTTTTAAAAAATTCATACTACAATCCAAATTTAAATTCAGCATGAACATACTAACTATTTGTTTTCAAAAAAGCGAATATTAAAAATAAAAACTTTATATTTCATCATCATATAAGAAAACATGTATTTAAAATTGATTTTTATTGGCTAAAAATTCAGTCGTCGCACCGATATTTTCGAGTTGTATTTGTATACATTGACAATGTTGCTGTGAACCTGTGTCGATCTCTAAAGGAAGTTGCTGAATACAATGTAAAGCTTCAGCACCTGTTAGCTTCAAATGCTGTTTGATAAAACTCACGACTTTTAATTTATGCTGACCTATTTCAGTTAATATTAATTTTCCATAAATCAAAGGTGTATATTCTTCAACAACAGTATTTTCATTTAACTGTGAAGTTTGAGTATTTTGCAATGAGCAATATAACTCATTCCATAGTTCTATTTTTAAATCTTTATGTTGTTGAATATATGCTGCAAATTTTAGTTTATCTTGTTGTAAAGTTTGAAAATATTTTAAATCTTGCTGAAACTGATCTAAATTTTCAGCAATTTTCTCAAAATTCCAACGCCCTGCGCCATGTTGAGCATAATACACAGGGAAACCTTGCGCAGACGCTGTCAAATAAATCACAAAGGGATCAGCAAAATAATTCACTGCGATAACATAAGCATCTGGATGCCAATCCCCTGCTTGATGTCCAGTTAAATCAGTTGCTGAGTTTCCACAAAATCGATAGCCCTCTTGAAAGTCCAAAAATGAAGCGATATCTGGATAATGACAAGGTAGACACATCATTTCCATTTCAAATGGCATCGCTAAAAAATCAATTAAATCTTTGGGTAAAACCACCGACATCATGCCATCCATTTTAGTCAATATCGCTGCAAATTTTATAACCTACGCTAACTCGTTCAATATAAAGTTAGCGCTGATAAATCAGTTGACCTTCTTTATACGTTGCTAAGATCTGAATGTCTTTAATTTTTTGACTGTCTATTTTCAATGGGTCATCACTTAAAATCACAAAATCACCATATTTCCCTTGCTCTAATGTACCTTTTTGCTTTTCCTCAAAATATTGATATGCCGCCCAATCTGTTACACTTTTTAAGGCAATATAAGGACTGACTCTCTGCTCTGCACCTAACACTTTACCCCTGCGTGTCGTGCGATTTACCGTCGCATCTAACACCATCATACTTTTTGGCGGAATCACAGGTGCATCATGATGTTGAGTAAAGATCATGCCACGTTTAAGTGCTGAACCTGTAGGCGAAATACGTGATGCACGTTGCTCACCTAAGGTTTGTGCGACATGCCAATCGCCCCAATAATAAGTATGCAGTGAAAAAAATGAAGGAATAAGCTTTAATTTTTTAGCTTGGTCTAACTGGTCTTCACGCATCGTTTGTGCATGAATAATCACATCACGGCGTTGTGCTGTTGGAAAATGTTTCTGTGAATTTGTAATCACACTGAGATATTGATCAATCGCTGCGTCACCATTGGCATGTGCTAAAATTTGCCAATCATGTTGAAATGCTAAATCAATCATTTTCTGTACATCTTGTTGTTGTGCAAATGCAGGATAACCCCGATAATTTTTATCTTGCCCTTCAGGTGGAATTATATAAGGCTGTGTTAGCCATGCGGTTTTACCCTGTGGTGAACCATCTAAACTGATTTTCACCCCACCTATGCGAAAATGATTTTGGTAATTTTTACTGCTACCGTGTTGTAACATATAACTTTGTTCAGAACTGATATCTGGATATGACACCACATCAATTGGTAATTGATTTCGATTGGCTAGACTACGCCATAACTCAGTGGTTCCATGATCTGCACGTCCTTCTTGTACAGTGGTATAACCATTTTCTACATAGGTGTTGACTGCTTTTAATGCCATTTTTTCCATCATTTGTGGAGGCACAGTTTTAAATGCCTGCATCATCGCCTGAATGACAATACTTTCCTCTAATACGCCATTCGGTTCATTTGTACCATTTACACGACGAATGACACCCCCATCTGGATTTTTTGTCGCAGAAGTAATATTGAGCAATGCTAAAGCTTTATGATTCACAGAAGCAAGATGACCTGATTGATGTAAAATCAAAACAGGTTGTGTGGTTGAAACTTGATCTAAATCGCTTGCTGTAGGATGCTTATTTTCTTGTAATTGTGCATCATCATAACCATTACCAATGATCCAGCCTGAAGTCGCTTGAATAAAATCAGGGTTTTGTGCTGCCCAGTTTTTCATTGCCTGAACTAAAGTTGCAATATTAACCACATTACCATCAGGAGGTGAATATAAGTTTGCGACCGTTTGTTGCATACCTACAGAGTTTAAATGACTATGTGCATCAATAATGCCGGGAATCACGGTTTTATTTTTTAAATCTAAGCGTTGCGCTTGGGCTGCTATTTTTTCAGCATCGACTAATTTTCCAGTAAAACGAATGATTCCATCTTCAATCAACATGGCTTCTACATACTGCGGCTGATCCCCCTGCATGGTTAAAATAGAGCCACCATAGACAAGTAATGAACTTGTATCATGATTTTGCGGTTGGTCTGATAAAGTATGTGGCAAATCTCGCTGTGTTTGAAAAGATGTAGAACTACATGCACTGAGCAATGCAACATGTGAAAATAATAAAGCACTTAAACCTAGAGAAAATTTATTTTGCATCATTTGTCTCATCCTCATTTCATTATCATTTTTTATCGCTTGATTGATTATAAACATATTTTTTATTTTTCATGTCGAAAATAAACTTGATTTATCAAATGATTTTTTGTATTTATTTCATGATCAATAGATTTAAATGTATAAAGAAAAAGAGCACAAACTCTCGTTTATGCTCTTTTTAAATATTTCAAAGCCTTATCTCATTACTTTTCTTTCATTGATCCAACGATAAAGCACAGGTAAAAGCACTAAAGTTAATGCGGTAGATGACAATATTCCACCAATCACGACAGTTGCCAATGGACGTTGTACTTCTGCACCTGTACCCGTTGCCAATGCCATCGGCACAAAACCTAAAGCTGCGACACAAGCCGTCATCAATACAGGGCGTAAACGCATCACTGCACCTTTCCATGTGGCATGATGAATATCAAACTGTTGACGTAATTCTTTAATAAACGTCAACATTACCAAACCATTTAACACAGCTACACCCGATAAAGCAATAAAACCAATCCCTGCCGACATTGATAATGGAATATCTCTGAGCCAAAGTGCAACAAGCCCACCGCATAATGCAAATGGCACACCTGAAAACACTAAAAGACTTTCTTTTATACTGTGGAATACAGCCATTAATAAAATAAAAATCGTGATCAAAGCCAAAGGTACAACCCATTGCATACGTGCTTTTGCTGACATCAGATTTTCAAATTGACCGCCATAATCTAACCAGTAACCACTAGGTAAAGTATCTTTGGCTAACGTGCTCTGTAATTCTTTGACAAAGGAACCTAAATCACGCCCTTCTACATTCGCAGTCACCACCACTCGACGTTTGGCATTTTCACGACTGACTTGGTTGATGCCTAAAATATTTTCAACTTTTGCGACATCTTGCAGTTGGATCAAACCACCATTCGGTAGTTGAATTGGAAGTTGTGCCAATTGCTCAGGTGTGCGTTGTGCTTCATCTAAACGCACTACAAAATCAAAGCGTTTGTCTCCTTCTAAAATCATGCCCACACTTTGTCCACCCATACTCATCGCCACTAAGTCTTGAATAGATTTTACAGATAAACCATATTGTGCAGCTTTGGTATGATCGATATCAATATTTAATAAAGGTAGCCCACTGGTTTGTTCAACATTGACGGCTGTTGCCCCTGAAATAGCCCGAACTTTTTGTGCAATACGATTGGCTTCTTGGTTCAAAACTTCCATATCATCACCAAAAATTTTGATTCCGACATCGCTACGTACACCTGAAATCAGCTCATTAAAACGTAGCTCAATCGGCTGTGAAAACTCACTGTTATTTCCAGGTAAAGTGTCCAAAAATGCAATCATACGTTGACGTAATTCATCAATGCTTTCTTTTGGATTTGACCATTGATCATGTGGCTTTAACAATAGAACAGCATCGGAAATATTGGGTGGCATGACATCCGTTGCAACTTCTGCTGTTCCTGTTCGGGCAAAAATTGCTTTTATTTCAGGGAATTTTTTTAACAATAATTTTTCTGTATTTTCTTGCATCCGTAAAGACTGCTCTAGCCCTGTACTTGGTGAGCGCATTTGTTGTACTGCAAAATCTCCCTCACTCAGTTGAGGTGCAAACTCGCTTCCAATTTTTGTGGCTAAAACTCCCGTTAAAACTAAAATACATAATGCAACTGTTAAAACAAAACCTCGAAATTCGTACGCCCAATCCAACATTTTTTCATAGCGTGTTTTTAAACCATGCATCCAGCGACTTTCAGTTTCTTTTACAGCACCATTGACAAATAATGCCACAGCCGCAGGAACAAAAGTTACGGATAAGATCATTGCACCAAGTAAGGCTAAAACCACTGTCATTGCCATCGGATGGAAGAGTTTTGCCTCAACCCCAGACAAAGCAAAGATCGGTAAATAGACAACAAGAATAATCAATTGACCAAAAACTAAAGGACGTCGTGCCTGTTTCGCTGCTAAAAAAACCTCAGTAAAACGTTCGGAACGTGTCAATAAACGCCCTCGATGTTTTTGTGCTTCAGCAAGGCGTCGAATACAGTTTTCGACGATGACCACCGCACCATCCACAATAATCCCGAAATCCAATGCCCCTAAACTCATTAAGTTGGCACTAATTTTTTGTTCTGCCATGCCTGACAAGGTAAACAACATGGATAAAGGAATAACACACGCAGTGATTAAAGCTGCACGAATATTTCCCAAAAATAAGAACAAAATGATGATGACTAAGATTGCACCTTCAACCAAATTTTTTTGTACAGTTTTAATGGCACGATCAACCAAATGAGTACGATCATAAACCGTTTCGATGATCACACCTTTGGGTAAACTGCTTTGAATACTTTGTACTTTCGCATCAATCGCTTGGGCAACAGTTCGACTATTTTCTCCCATCATCATCATGGCGATCCCGAGTACAGCTTCTTCGCCATTATAGGTTGCTGCACCTGTGCGTAAGTCGTGCCCAACAGAAACTGTCGCAATATCAGCAACACGAATTGGGTAACCATTTTTATTGGCGATACTGATATTCTCAATATCACTTAGGCTATTAAGTGTTCCCGGTACACGAACAGTGAGTTGTTGCCCATTTTTTTCAATATAACCTGCACCACGGTTTTCATTATTTTCAGTTAAAGCTGTTTGTAAATCACCTAATGGAATTTGTAATTGCTGCAAACGTGTTAAATCAGGGGTTACAACAAAGGTTTTATTAAAGCCACCAATACTATTAACCTCAGCAACGCCAGCAACTCGCTGTAACTGTGGACGTACTACCCAGTCTTGGATTTCGCGTAAATCCATTGCGCTATAGGGCGTTCCATCTGTTTTTTTTGCATTTGGCTCAGCTTTAATCACCCATTGATAAATTTCACCTAAGCCTGTAGAAATCGGGGACATCGTGGGCTGAATACCAACTGGAATTTCACTTGCAGCTTCTTGTAAACGTTGATTAATCAACTGCCGTGCCCAGTAAATATCGGTTCCATCTTCAAAAATAATGGTGACTTGCGATAGACCATAACGTGAAATCGAACGTGTTTGTTCGAGTTTTGGCAAACCTGACATCGCATTTTCAATCGGATAGGTAATGCGTTGCTCAGTTTCTAAAGCCGTAAAACCATTGGCTTGGGTATTAATTTGCACTTGCGTATTGGTAATATCAGGAACAGCATCGATGGGTAATTTTTGATAGCTATAAATTCCTACACCCATCCACGCCACCACAAAGAGCATGACCCAAATCGCATTTTGAATAGAAAACTGAATAATACGGTCAAACCAGCCTTCGGGCTTAGGTAAATAATGTTCGTTTTGAGGCGAGTTAGTGTTCATGGGTCGCCTCTCCTTTTTCTAATTCTGATTTTAGTAAGAAACTCCCTTGCGCTGCGTATTGCTGTCCGACACTGACGCCAGAAATTACACTGACCCATTCAGGATCATCAATTTCAGTATTTAATTGTACAGGCTGGGTGCTAAACTCGATTTTTTGATCATGATTTTTCGCAATAAATACAACACTTTGTCCATCAACTTGCTGTATTGCACTTTTTTGGATACGAATGCCTTGTGTCGTGCCTTGTTCTAATAAAATATTGACCATTAAATTTGGCTTCAACTCTGCCGACTGTGACAAGACTTTAGCTCTGACTTGTAAACGTCCTGTTTGTGCATCTGCTTCAGTATTTAAACTTTGCACTTCTGCTTGAAAATGATTGCCTGACTGTAATGATTTAAAGTTAATTTTTCGGTTTGGACTAAAATGTTGTACATCGGCATGCGGCACAATAAATTCAAGCCATAATTGATTCAACTGATCAATCACAAAAAGCTGATCTGCAAGTTGCACATTTTCACCTACGACCAAATCTTTTTTACTGATCACACCTGAAATGGGTGCTTTAAGCTGATATTGCCCACGACTGGAACTTGCCGCACCAAAAGCACTTAAGCGAGATTGAGCTGCTTGTACTTGAATTTGTGCTTGTTGATAGGCGTTATATGCACGTTGATAATCTTGTTTAGCAGAGATCCCTTGCTGCCAAAGTTGACGTTCACGCTCATAATCTTGTTTTGCTAATTGTAAATTGGCTTGCTCTAATTTTAAGTTAGCTTGTTGGTCGACCAAATCGGGAACAAGTAAAGTTGCCAACACTTGCCCTTTCTGAACAGATTGTCCCAACTGCACATAAACTGCCTCAACATGACCACTAAAATTAGGTGAAACATGGGCTTGCTGGTCGGTATTTACCGTCAATTTTGCAGGATAAGTTGCCAACTTCATTACACTGCCTTGTTCAACTTTAGCTAACTGAATACCTTGTTCAACCAACTGTTGTGCGGTTAAAGCAATACTTTCAGCATGTCCTTGTTCTGTATCTTTACCTTCATCATGTGCATGCCCTTCTTCACCTTCTTCATGTTCTTTTTCCTCCGCATGTGATTCTTCTGCACCATGCCCATGTTCATCTGTTTTGGCTTGATCTTTCGTCCACCAAATCAATGCCGCAGCTAAAATTGCAGTACTAATGACCGCAATGAGGATCAAAATAGACTGAGAAACTTTTCCTGATTGTGTATTTAAATCTAATTTTTGTTTGATCATTTTAGTTTCCCCCTACCGTTGGCAATGACTGAATATTGTCCCAAAGACTTTGATTGATTCCAGCTAAGCTATCATTTGACATGACAGCACTGGGTTCTAAACCAAGACTTAAGCTTTCAGCTGTGATCGCGTTTTGCCATGCGCGTTTTAACAATTCAACTTTACGTTGACGAATCTCTTGCAGTTGCAAAGTCGCTTGCTGTACATCTGTTAAAGCAAATTTTCCTGCACTAAATCCAAGTAGAGTTTTTTGCTGTACTTCAGTGGCAAGCACAAGTTGAGTGTGTTCAATCTCTTTAAACTGCACTTCTAAACCTTGTAATTCGGTCAATAAAGTCCCAATACGTAAGGCATTTTGCTGTGTATAAAAAGACTGTTGTTGGGTAAGCGCCTCTTGTTTTTGTTGTTGAACCTGCACACGATATTGTTGACGATCAAAAATATTAAGTGGCAGACTTAACCCTAACATCATTTGATTTTCACTTGAATTTTCAGGTGATTTACTACGATTCACACCAAAACTGACTGTAGGATTTGGACGACTGACTGCCTTACTTTGTTCTATTTGTGCATTGGAGATTTTTAGCTGTAATTGACGAGATTTTTCAATATAATTTTCTGTCAAATAACGCTGCACATTGTCATGACTTGCACTCGGCCACAACAATGATGGACGCATTGTTACACTTAATGTTTTATCTGACTCACCCCAAACACTGGACAGTTGTTGCTGTGCCAATTGAACTTGTAAATCCGCTTGTTTAAATAAACGGATATTTTCACTATGGCTGAGTTTTGCACGCTTTAAATCAACTTCTGCGACACTGCCTGCTTGAAACCTTTTTTGAATCGCATTGACATTTGCCTCACTGACACTCAATTGAGCTTGTGTAATCTGCTTTTCTAACTCAGCAATCGCCAATTGTGACCATAGATATTTTACTGCGAGTTCGAGTTGTGCCTGATAAATCTGCTGCTGTAATGCACTTTGATCTTGTGCCAATACCGCCAGTTGACGATTGGCTTTTCTGACACCAAACACATCCAGTTCTTGTGAAATACCAATGGATAACTCTTGTTCTTGATGAGAATCAAAACCTGTTTGTTCTATACTCAGCTCAGGGTTTTTCCATAACTGACTTTGCTTCACATTGGCAGTATCAATATTGTTTTGTATCGTCCAAATATGCTGTGATGCTTGATAAGCCTGTGTCTTTTCAAGTGCTTGCTCCAATGAAATTGGTGCCGCATTGACCCACGAGCCGAGTGTAAATAAAGCGACACTACAAGCAATATATTTAAGCCTAAAGCATTGCTGTGCAACAACATGTGATTGTTGTTGAAAATATTTTTTTGACATGAACATGCCCCACTTTTAAAAAATAAAGAAAAGTGGTGGGCTGTTTGCGACTACCCCACCTGTAGTGGGGCTAAAATTGGAGGCGGGTTATTTAATGTCAGATCAGGCGATTGATAAAAATTATACCAAGGCAATGCATTGACTAATGCAATGATTTGACGATTTAAAAATATAAAATAGTCTTGTTCTTCGACCAAAATCAGGGCATTAAATGAGGGTAAATGATCTTGATGATCATCCTCTAAAAATGAAAAATCACTTGAAAGATGACTAGGTGCATGTGAGATTTTAAATTCACTTTGACAAAACTGAGTCATTTGATGATGACCAAAATGTTGCGTTGAACTCTGGCTGAATGTCATTTCTTCATGCACGCAAAATGCTGCCGCAACATTCCAAAGACTTTGGAACGTCAACAAAGCAAAGAGCAATGTAATCCAACCACTTCGTTTCAACATTTTTAGATCAATGTACCTATAAACCGCTATAGCATAGCGAAATTTGCTTTGTTATAAAATTACAAATGTGAAATTAGCTCACCTTTAAATACAAATGAACACTTTACATCTATTCAAAGACTTCATGATGAGAGATATTTTATCAATCTAAATCTTTACAAAAAAATACCAGCCATCAAGACTGGTATTTTTTATACAAAAACTGCATTAAGGCTTTTCACCATTTGCTAGGCGCTGCTCAATTGCATCTAATACCGCAGGCAGATCAGCAATACTATCAATGACATAATGTGCACCTGAAGCATTCATTTTTGCATAGGCTTTTTCTTTTAAGTTTGCTTGTTCAGATGCAGAAAGCGCTGACCACTCATCAAAACTTAAGCCGACTTCATTGCCGCTGACTGCCAAACCCACCGTCCAGCAACCAGCATTTAAACCTTCTTCAATCCCCACCACGGTATCATCAACTTTTACCACTGTTTTAATATCAGAAACATCAAGTTCAATAAGGTTTTTCCAGAGCATTTCAGGATATGGACGACCATGCTTCACATCACTTGCGGTAATAATACAATCAGGTACATAACCTTGATCAGCAGCATCTTGAACTAACTGACCAATCATCATCGATGCATAACCTGTGTTACTGCCAATTTTTGCACCACGCGCACGAATATCTGCAAAAGCTTCTAATGCACCTGAAATCAATTGTGAACATTGTGGAATGGTTTTTAATTGGTATGGAATAAAGTCTTGATATAAACGGTCGATATCCGCCACTGTCACTTCTGCGCCATGTGCCTGTTGCCATGCGTCTGCAACACGTGGCATTTTTAACACAGCAGCAATATGATCACGTTTTTCTAAACCCATGGGCGCACGTGCTTCTTCAATTGAAATTTCAACTTTATTGTCTGCAAATAATGCCATAAATGCCAAAATTGGTGCGCGTGATCCGAAATCTACCGTTGTACCTGCCCAATCAAAAACAACGGCTTGTAATAATGAATTTGAAGTGTTCATAAGTTTGTCCTAAAAGTTTATGTCTTAAATTGATCAATAAATAAGTAAAAAATAAAATTAAGCCTGACGATATTGCTCAACTGCATTTAAAAGTCTTTCAATATCATCTAGATAAACCTCACCAATATTGCCAATACGGAAACAATTTAAATCGGTGACTTTACCTGGATAGATTACAAACCCTGCTTGTTTCAGATTTTCATACAAGGCTTGAAAGCTAAAATCTGCTTCATTTGGATATAAAAATGTGGTGATAATCGGTGATTGAGGTTGGTTTGAATCTAAGACCAATTCAAAGCCCAATGCCTGCATGCCTGCGGCCAAGCGCTGTTGATTATTTGTGTAACGTTGATAACGTGCAGCCACACCACCTTCTTGTTCAAGTTCTAAAAGTGCTTGATAAAATGCACGTACCACATGTGTAGGTGATGTAAAGCGCCATTTTCCATCATGCTGTTGCATGGTGTTCCATTGATCATATAAGTCTAAACTGACTGAACGCGCCAAGCCTTTACATGATTGTAATTGTTCATTTTTTGCAATAATAAAACCAAATCCTGGTACACCTTGAATACACTTGTTGGCACTGGAAATTAAAAAGTCGATCTCTAAATCTGCAATATCCATCGGCACACCACCGAATGAACTCATCGCATCTACGATCCACACTTTATTTTTCGCTTTGACAATTTTACCAATCTCTTGAATCGGGTTAAGTAAACCTGTCGTGGTTTCACAATGCACACAAGACACATGTGTGATGCTGTCATCTTCGAGTACTTTTTCAATGTCTGCTAAATTTGGCATTTGTGTTTCAGCATATGCCAATTCCACCACATCAATTTTTAAACAACGCGCCATTTGCACCATACGTGCGCCATAAGCACCGTTATTGATAATTAAAATTTTGCCATTGTGTGGAATAGCGGAACCTAAAACCGCTTCAACTGAAAAACTGCCACTGCCTTGCATCAATACTGCACTATATTTTTCAGTATGTTGTGTTGCCAACGTCACCAAACGGTGACGAATGTCTTGCACCAATCCATTATATTCTTTGTCCCATGTACACCAGTCTCGCTGCATGACACGGCGGACACTTGCAGATGTCGACAATGGTCCTGGTGTTAATAATAAATATTTATTTTCCAACTCAATATGTGCATTCATTTTGCTTAACCTTTGTTCAATTCAATACAGCATAATACAATCTGGTTTAAACCAGATTACAAAACATAATTTTCTAACATTTCTTTCATAAATCCTGCACCTGTAGTCATCCCCTTACCTGCAATCGCACTCACCAAGAAAATATTTGGCTCAGCCTCTGTCACACATGCCAATTCAGTAGGATGCGTGAGATAATAACCATTCCAACGTGACTCAATTTCAGGCAGTTCTAAGCCAATATTTTCTTTACAATATTGCAAAATAAATTGATTAATTTCTTCGCGTTGATTAAATTGTGGCGTTTCATCAATCGGGTAATATTCATGACTATCGCCCAAAATAAGTTGTCCAAATTGATTTTGCTTGATCAAAATATGAATACCGTATTTTTCGACTAAGCCTGTTTGTGATTGAGTTTTTAACTCTTGATGACTTGGGCAAATTTCAAAAGCAGGATAACGAGAGATTGATAAACCTGAATAAATTGAAGCATTCAAAGTGACTTTTAAGGGTTTTGTCATCGCCATTTGCAAAGTACAACGCAATAGCCCTTTTTGTTGTAATAGATCGGGATAAAGTAATTGAGTCACTTCACCATGACAGATTAAAACTTTATTTGCTGTGAATGTTTGCCCTGTTGCCAAACGAATGTGCGCTCTACCTTGACTCGACTGCGTCTGTACCACACAAGCATTGCACTGAATGTGTACCCCAAGCTTTTCTGCATATTGCAATAAACGTAGCCCAACCAAATGTGGTTCAACTGAATAATCCTCATGAAATAGCATGCCACCACGAATTGCTGTTTCAGGATTAAAATAGCGATATTGTTCAAAGAGTTGCTGTTTTGATAATAAGGTCACAGGAATCTGATAATGTGGTGCTGCCTGTGCAAACTCGTTTAAAACTCGCCATTCCAGTTCCGTATTTGCCACATATAAACCATCACGTTGTTGAAATGAAATATCGGTTTGTGCCTGAATCCATTGATAAAACTCACGAGTTGCTAAAGCATATTCACGCCATTTTGCATCTGGGCGGCTCAGTGTTGATGTCCCCACCATGCCAAAGTTACGCCGTGTTGCGCCAACGGGTTGTGCATCTTTTTCAAAGACTTGTACCTTTAAGCCTTGCTCTGCTGCTTGAATTGCAGCTGATAATCCTAAAATGCCTGCACCGACAATAATTAAGTCAAATTGTGCTGTATTCATGCTACTTTTCACCTTATTTACTTTTTTCAGGACGCAAAATCCCAAGCGCCTAAAAACAAGCGTTTAATTCATTACAAATGGTTTAAAAAATTTAAGAGTTAATATTGAATGATCAGTCTATGATCAGTGGCTTTGTTCACGCCATCGCTGAGTTGACGCCATCATTTTTCGAGTGAATAACCAATGCACCAACTTAACAGCACATGACGTAAGTAAAATCAAAATACTCATCGCAACCGCTGCCACGGTATCACCCGCATCATCCATATTCAGCACCGCCACTGAAGCCAAGTTGGTATCAGGCGAGTACAGAAAAATTGCAGCTGAAACAGTGGTCATAGCATTGACAAATAAATACACCGATACATCACATAAAGCAGGAAAAGTCAGTGGTAAATACACTTTATGAAACATTTTCCAATGTGAAGTCCCCAAGCTTTGTGCAGCATGATCAAGCTGTGTCGGAATTTGTTTAATGGCATTACTCAAAGTCAAATGTGGCACAGTGTAATAATGAATAATGGTTGAAATCACCAATAACATCATGCTGCCATATAGCCATGACAATGGGTTTTCAGGTGTATTAAAAAATAAGATATAGGCAATTCCGAGTACCAAACCAGGTACAGCCAAAGGCAATAGCACCAATATTTGTACATAATTTTTTAACATCGGATGACTTTTAAAACGCTCCGTAAACAGAGCAATGATGAAGATTAAAATCGTCCCGACTACAGTGCTTAACAATGCCAATTTAATCGAATTAAAATAACTCGCCCAACCACCGCCATCAACATAATCAAAACGGTAATGACTGAGTGTTAAAGACAAATCATATGGCCAATAGCGAATAAAAGATGCCAAAACTGCGGTCACAATAATCAGTACAATGCCGCCAGAAATCAAACTACAAAACACCATTAAAGCTTTTTCAAGTGTAGGATGACTGTGCATACGATAAGGTTGGATTTGAAAATTTTGATAACGTTCTTGACGGCGACTTTGGTAACGATCAAAAATAAATGCCAACACCGCAGGACATAACAATAAAATTGAAATCACTGCGCCCATATTCATATTTTGTTGACCAATGATCTGTTTATAAACATCCAAAGCCATCATATTAAATGAGCCACCAATGACTTTAGGAATACCAAAATCGGTAATGACATAAGTAAATGCCACCAAACAGGCACTGACCAAACCATAACGGATCGCAGGTAAAGTCACTGCCCTATGCGTTTGCCACGTATTTTTGCCTAAAGAATGCGATGCCTCAATTAAACGCTGATCAATATTACGAAATGCGCCCATCATTAACATGACCATGGCTGGAAATAACCAAAAGCAATAGCTGATTAAAATACCAAGCGGACCATAAATTTCGACATCACCTAAAATACCTTTCAAAACACCTTGTTGCCCAAATAAATACACCAATGCCAAAGAGGGTAAAATAGAGGGTGCAAGGATCGGTAAAAATGCCACGATTTTAAAAAAAGCTTTGCCGCGAATATTACAATTGGTCAGTGCAAAAGCATAAACACTTGCCAAGCTGACTGCGATCAACATCGCCGTCAAGGACACCCATATTGAATTAAAAATGGATGACATTAAGGCAGGATTGGCAAAATATTGAATAAAATTTTCTAAGCCTACAAATTGTCGTTGTTCATTTAAAAATGCACTTTGCATCAGCATGAATAACGGTGCAATTAAGCTTAAAGTCAATAAAATAGCAGCAACCGCAAGCACCATACTTGAACGCAAGGAATAACGAGAACGCTGTGCTGTCTGACTTTTTAACAAAGCGTCTGCCGCAGATTGATTTAACATCTTGCATGCCCTCGTGAATCAAACACATGTAAAGCATGCATAGGCACATATAAATACATATCATCTGCGATCGCTGCCATGTACTGATGATCAATATCGACCTGAATGACAGTCGCTTTTTCTTGTAAATTTTGGTTTTTTAACTCACAAAATAAACGACGCTTTGCCCCTAAAAACTCCATATTTAATATACGAATGGGCAATTTTAAACCTGTCGCTTGCTGCTGCAAATCAGTAAGATCGTGCTGTGTAAATAACGTTATATTTTCAGGTCGAAATGCTATTTCAAAATGTTCACCTTGAACACATGTTAAATGTGGAAACTCCAGTACATCTTGCGCTGCAATTTTTAAACAATGTGCATCTACTGCTACCGCCTGCATAAAATTCATACTGCCAATAAACTGCGCCACGAAACGCGTTTGTGGTTTGTAATAAATATTATGTGGTGTATCCAGTTGTTCAATCACACCTTTATTCATCACTGCGACACGGTCAGAAATACTCAAAGCTTCCTCTTGATCATGCGTGACCATAATGGCAGGCAAATTTAACTGCCGTTGAATATTTCGAATTTTTTGACGTAAGTTTAAACGTACCAAGGCATCCAAAGCAGACAAAGGCTCATCCAACAATAACAAATCAGGTTTTGGTGCAATCGCGCGTGCTAAAGCAACACGCTGTTGCTGCCCACCTGACAATTGATTGGGATACTTCTCAGCGATGTTTGGCAACTCAATCAAATCGAGCAGTTCAGTGATCCGTGCCTGAATTTGCGGTTTAGACCATTGTTTTTTATGCAAACCAAATGCAATATTTTCCGCGACTGTTAAGTTTGGAAATAACGCATAATTTTGAAATACAATGCCACATTTACGTTTTGCAGTATTAAAATGAGTAATGTCAATCTCTTGCTTAATGACTTTTCCATAATCAGGCTGTTCTAGCCCCGCAATAATGCGTAATAATGTGGTTTTCCCACAGCCCGAAGGTCCTAAAAAACTAACAAATTCACCTGCTTTTAAATCTAAATTAATATGTTCTAAAACTCTGGTTTTCCCAAAAGATTTTTGAATATCAACCGCTTCAAGCACTGTTTTTGATTCTGTCATTTTAAATGTTCTAAGCGTTGCAAGCAGATGTCCTGCTGTGTTTGGCATAACATGCCCTGTTTGACTCTTTTGTAAATGCGATGGGATTTGCATATTGCACCTAAGACTGAAGACCTTATTTTGTATCAATGGTTCAATTACTTTTCAAATTGTGCTGACCATTGTTTTAGAATTGATTCACGTTGCTCAGCTGCCCAATAAAAATCATTTTTCACCAACTGCTGAGCAAGATTTTTAGGGAAATCTTGGTTTTGACTGTGCACATTTTGATGTGCAACCATGGAGAAATTTTGTGCATAGGCTTCATTTGCTGCTTGGCTCACTGTCCAATCCATAAATTTTTCTGCACTGCTACGGTTTTTCGTCCCTTTCACAATCGCTGAAGCTTCCATTTCCCAACCTAAACCCTCCTTTGGATAGACAATTTCTAAGGGTGCTCCACGAGATTTGAGTTTAAAACCGGGATAGCCAAACGAAATACCGATGACCGTTTCACCTTGTGCAGCCATTTTGCAAGGCTTCGAGCCTGAATGTACATATTGAGAGATATTTTTATCGAGGGCTTGCATATAGTGCCACGCTTGTTTTTCACCGAAAATTTGCATCCATGCAGTTACATCTAAATAACCTGTCCCACTTGATGCAGGATTTGGCATGACGATTAAACCTTTATAGATCGGTTTGGTTAAATCTTGCCATGTATATGGAATTGGTAATTTTTTCTTGGCAAGCTCAACAGTATTAACACATACTGCCGACTCCCAAGCGGTCATTCCTGTCCATGTTGGAATCTCTTTTTGACTATAAAAATCTGTTTTTAATTGTTCGACATTTTTAGGGCGATAAGGCTGTAATAAGTCATTTTTTTCCATAACCAACAAACTGGTCAATGCCAAACCCATGACCACATCAGCTTGCGGATTTTTCTGCTCGGCTAATAATTTAGCCGTAATAACACCTGTAGAATCGCGCACCCATTTTACTTTTAATTCGGGATGTGCCTTGCGTAATTCCCATTGATAACGCTTAAGCTGATCCGCTTCCACTGCGGTATAAACGGTAATTTGCTCAACCTCATTTGAGCTTGATGAGGTAGTACAAGCAACCGACAAACACGCTGCTGTAAGACTCATCGTTAAGCTAAAAAACTTTTTTTGATGCTGTTTGAAATACTGAATCATGTGACATTCCTAACGAATGCTGCTTCTTGATAATACGTATTTCAACAAAAGTTTATGACATTTTAATTAATCTGGTTTAAACCAGATTAATTATTTTATATATTATTCTGATGCTTCAAAATGCAAATCAAGCACATCATGTAACCAATATTCTTGATCGACATCCGTAATTACACCATTTTGATCACAATTGGTACGGCAAATATATAAGCCCATACTGCCGACATTGACATGCAAAGCTTTTGCTTGCTGCTCTGAAAATGCGGTTGGATATAGGTTAATATGTGCACGTGTTAATTGACGCTGATAATGCTCAGCCATCAAGATGGTGATTGAATCTTCTAATGATTGTGTTAAAAAATCAGGAAATAAACGCGCATTTATACGCAAATGCTCAACAACAACAGGACGACCATTAATACTACGTCGACGCCAAATGGAATAGATCTCATCACCAACTGCGATATTTAAATGAGTTGCATCCCACTGTGTTGCTGATAGTAACTCTGCTGAAATCAATTCAGTGCTCGGTATGCCGCCTTGCTCTGTCACATATTGGTTAAAACTTTTAGTTGATTGTGGACGATAAATAATTCGTGGTGCACGTACAAACCAACCACGGCGGTCTAAACGATAGATTAAACCATCCATTTCTAAGGCTAACAGTGCTTCCCGAACTGCAACACGTGTCGTTACAAACTGTTCAGAAAGCACACGTTCAGAAGTGAGTTTAGTATTAGCAGTTAATTGCCCAGACTCAATTTCATGGGCAATCGCATCTCGAATGGCAATGTACTTAGGAATACGTGCAGCAGTGTTTTCACGAACAGACATAAACATTTATTTTTTGAAAATTTCTTCTAATATACTCAAATATCATGTCCAAGCGATGAAATTCTCAAAATATTTATTTTAGATTTTAAGACTATAGTGAATACAAAAATTAATACATCCCCATCGTGAGATCATCACGTTTAAAACTTTGATTAAATACATCTACAATCCGTTGTAGTTGCAATTCATCTTGCGTTGGCACCACCAACCAATACGGATTTTCTCGAAAAATAACCAGTAATGACAATTGTTTTTGCTCAGCAAAAAATTTGATTTGATCAAATAAGATTTCTTCGACTTTTTGTTGCTGTACTTCAATATCATCTGCATCATCATCTTCGTCTTCATATTCAAATGACTCAAAAAAGATATCAATCTCATTTTCAATCGCTTGATTTAAAGCTTCTGCATCCACTTGTTTTTGTTGAAATACAGTACTTTCATTAATACCATTGTCCTCATATTCTTTGATTTCAACATATTGAATAAACGAATGATCTTGATTGAGCCAATCTCTAAACGTAGTAAATTCAGTTAGATCATCGGGTAAATCTTGCTGTTTTAATTCAGGAAAAATCTCTTGAAAAATTTCATAAATATTTTGAGTCATATTTTTAAGCTTCAGTTTGTTATAAAAATGAAAGATGAATTAAACAAAATTATTTCTTAAATACCATTCTTTTTTGTAAAATACTCATTTTAATACAGTTTATATTAGGTTGAACGGCTACAGACATAACGCTCGTAATGTTCAATCAGAATATTGTGATCTTTAAATTGCTGATTGAATGACTTACAAAATTTTTCTATTTTAGCTTCATCATTCGGTACCAATAACCAATAATAAGCTTCGGCATACACCAATAAAAGTTGGTAATCAATCTGTTCTGCGACCGTGAGAACTTCCTCTAACAGAATATCTAAAATTTGTTCATTTACATCATAATAGCGCCCAATCACCGCTTTATGCTGTTCAAAATACGCTAAAATTGGATCTGCTTTGGCTGCAATGTTGTCTTTTAATACAGTTAAATCGATCTGAAAATCTTGTAAAACAGCAGATTGTTCCATTTCATTTTCAAACAAACAATCAGGCTGCATTTTCATCATATACAATAGCGTGGCAAAATTTTCCTCTTTGATCCATTGTAGAAAATCAGAAAAATTTTTCCGATATTTTTTCTTGGGAATCTCAGCATTTTTAAGTAATGGAAACCAATGTTGCAGAATTTTATAAATTTTTTTATCATCCATGGCAAAAACTCTAGTCTTTTTCGTGCTTGAATTTTATGACAAATGCATTTAACTCTGATGACATGATGTCGATTTTAAGCCGCAAAGCGTTGTTTTTCTGTAGCCACATGAATGCTATTTAAAAAATACAAATAAAAATATAATATTGAATTTAATCATCTTTTTCATTTAAAAAACAATTAAATTACTGTTTTTTAAAGTTTAAATCCTGAGTTCATTGGCTCAATCTCGCTTTAACGATAAAATAGCCCGAGAAAATACCAGATCAACACTTTTAAGTATGCAAATTGATTGATCTACAAGCGTAAGGATAAATTCATTATGGCACTATTTGCAGTCATTGGTTTAGGGAGTTTTGGCGGCACAGTAGCGCTAGAATTGACCCACTTAAATCACGATGTGATTGGGATTGATACCCTGAAAAAGAATGTCGAAAATATCGCAGATCAAATCAGTCACGCCGTGATTGCTGATGCGACCGATGAACATGTCCTCGAAGAACTCAATATTCAAAATTGTGATGCTGTTGTCGTTGCCATTGGTGATGATATTGAAGCCAGTATTTTATGTGTTCTTCATTTAAAAAATTTAGGCATTCACCAAATCTTGGTCAAAGCCAAATCCAAAGCACACCACATGATTTTATCGCATTTGGGTGTAGATCAAATTATTCATCCTGAAGAAGACATGGGAATCCGTGTTGCACAGTCGTTAAGTTATCCGATGGTACGCCGTTATATGGCACTCAATAATGAGCGTTATATTGTCAAAATTGAAATTGCATCCAATTTACAAGGTGCACAATTTCAAACATTAATGGATGATAGCAATAATGAAATTCATACCTTGTTATTGCAACGTGGCTCGCATGTACTCTATCAGATTGCACCAGGTACCATTTTACAAGAAAAAGATATTTTGATTGTTGAAGGTCCTGTGGAACAATTACGACAACTTTCTAATCGCTTCTTATAGAATGAATTATGCGTTTATCTAAAAAAGAATTGATCAATAAAAAGCATAATCGCATTAATCTCAGTCCGCCGAGTTTATTAGCCTTAGGTTTTTTAAGTTTCATTATCATTGGTACTTTGTTGCTGAAGCTTCCTTTTGCGCATCACGGGGAACTTTCTTGGATTAATGCCTTATTTACTGCAACGTCAGCCGTCACGATTACAGGTTTGTCAGTGGTCAATATTGGTGAGTCCTTCACGACTTTTGGCAAAGTGGTGGTTATGTTGCTGATCCAATGTGGTGGTTTAGGCTTTATGACCTTTGCTATTTTGGCTGCACTCAGTTTGTCCTCACGTGTTGGTCTTAAACAACAAGTGATGGCACAAGAAATCATTGGACAAACCAGCCTATCTAAAGCCACAACGACCATCAAAGGCGTACTGATTTATTCTTTGTTTTTTGAAGCCATTGGAACGATTATTTTAACCATTGCATGGTCAAATCACTACGATATTGAACATGCCTTTTTCTACGCCCTGTTTTATAGTATTTCCGCCTTTAATAATGGTGGATTTTCCTTATTTCCCAATAGTTTAATGAGTTTCTCTGATCAGTATATGGTCACATTCACCATTAGTATGTTGTATATGATTGGTGGGATTGGTTTTGTCGTATTAATGGATATTCGACGTGCTCAAAAATGGAAAAAACTCTCTGCCAACAGTAAGCTAGTGCTCTCCACCATTGCAGGATTAAACTTATTTGCTTTTGTAACGATTTGGTTAATTGAAGCATCCAACCCTTTAACGCTTGCACCTATGTCGATAGGAGATCAAGCCTTAAATGCATGGTTCCACGCAACTGTACCTCGTTCTTCAGGCTTTAACAGTCTCGAAGTTGGCAACATGAGTAATGCATCCACCTTAGTGACCATGGTACTCATGTTTATTGGTGGAGGCTCTTTAAGTACCGCAGGCGGTATTAAGGTGGGCACATTTATTATTATGATTTTAAGTGTGGTGACTTTCTTAAAGCGTTCAGATGAAATTAGGGTGTTTGGACATTCCATTTCACATCAAGCGACATTTAAAGCACTTGCCGTAATTGCCATCAATTCCTTATTGATTCTGATCGGTTTCTTTACCCTTTTGCTGCTTGAACCGAATAAAAAGTTCTTAGATTTATTATTTGAAGCCGTATCTGCGGCATGTACTGTCGGTTTATCTCGTGGTATCACAGAAGACTTACATGCAGGTAGTTTAATTACATTAATGCTACTGATGTTTGCAGGGCGATTAGGGCCTTTAACCTTGGCATATTTAATTGCAACACCCAATAAAAGCCGTGTTAGCCATCCTAATGCTGAAATTCAGGTGGGTTAAAATATCAACTTTTGTTCTTAATCAATAAAAAACCGCTCAAAATTGAGCGGTTTTCTTTATGCTGTATCTTTTAATACGCATTCATCAATGAAACACCTAAACCAACATAAGTTGCACGATGATTATAATCAATCAAGCTTTCACCATAACCATCAAACAGTTGGAAATGTCCACGTAATTTGCCTTTAATTGGAAATGCCCAATCAAACTGTGCTGCACCATGTGAATCGTCACCACCTTTGAGCGAATGACGCAACATCAAAGAAAACTCATTGTCTTTCCAGCGATAAAATGCAGTGACATCACCACGTCCAACATAGTCTTCAATATCAGCATTATTATCATCTTTGGCATCTTCATCTAAACGATACCAAGGACGAATCATCAAAGCAAAGTTATCTTTTTCAAAACCAAGATTCATGATCACTCGGTTCCAACTACGCGACAATGGATCTGAGCGCCCGTTAGATTGGTGATTTAATGTCAGTCCCAATAAACGTCCATTGAGTCCCAACACTTCATAATTGGTTCTAAAAATTAAGCTCGCTTCAGGCTCATAATTGGTTTCACGAAATGGACGCGACTCGTCTTCATTATAAACTTGCCAACGTGATGACTGAGTATAGCCTACCCATAAATCACCATTATCACCGATTATATTTTCAACCGCTTTGGTTTTTAACGAGATTTGGAATTTCGCTTCAGTTGATTTTAAATCTTGTGCTTCTTCCACGGTATTCTGTGGATTTGGACTGTGTGGAAATTCATTTTTATTACTTGTCCAATAAGCAGGTAATAAATACACAGGTTGGTGTGCACGAATGTTCCATGTTCCGAGTTTACTGTCTGGCGAAAGTTCCCAACGCTTATCTAAAAGTGAGGTATTCGGATCAATCTTTGCCCCATGTACTGAGAATAAACTTTCTACTTTATCTTCAATTTTAGCTTTGATGCCTTGTGGCTCAGCTTTTGGTGCTTCTAATTCTTTTGCAGCGCGTTGTTCCGAAACAATGACAGGAACTGGCTCAGATGTCCCCACTTTAAAAAGTGCATCATAACATGCCAAACGATCTGCATTTGATTCTAAAGCCACACAGGCTTGTGTGCTTGCAGGATTAACAGATGCTGTATCCTCAGCATGTGTCGCTGTCACCCAACCAAAACTGAGCATCATTAAGATGCTCAGATTCAATGGTGTGCGTTCAAAATTTTTGAACGACATAGTCTTCTCCAAAAAGGGTTTTAATTGACTTTTTTGATTTCAAAACCTAATTGTTCTAAAGCCTCTTTTTTGGCGAATGGTGCAACCACTGCTTTTGTTGGCTTTTGACCGATTAAGTAAGTTTGTGCAACACGTTTTAAATCTTCCAAGCTCACTTTCAGTAAACGTTCACGCATTTGACGTCTAAATGCAGGTGTACGTCCATGCAATAACGCATAACAAGCCGTAATTGCTTCACCCGCAGGTGAACCTGGTTTATCCATACTTGAAACTAAACCTAAAATGGCCTCTTCCAGCTGATGTGGTTTTTGTTCTTCATTCATCAACCAGTTTAAACTTGCTTCAAAGTCGGCAAATGTTTCTGCTAAGCGAGGGTCACGATAGCTATAGAAACGGAATGCACAGGCATTGCCATCATAGCTTGCTCCACCACCATAGGCACCGCCTTTCTCACGAATCGCACTATGCAAGAAACCATTGCGTAAGTATGCTGCCAAAATCATGAGTGGCGCAGCATCAGGATGTGACACTTCTACTGCTTGATAAGCCGAGGCGCAGAATTGTACATTGGCTTGAATCAGCCAAGCTTCATCTGCATCACTAGATGAACGCTCAACTTCTGTCAATAAAACAGGAGTCTGATCTACATCTAATTTATCCCAAACATTTTGAATTTCTTCAAGTAAACGTTCAGAATGATGTTCTTCACACACCAACAAAAATTGTTTTGGCGCCAACATTAAACCGCGATGAATTGCTTTTAACTCATCAATTAAAGCATCAAACTCAGCTGCATCATTTTCGATTTTAGTCACAAGTTCAGCTAACCAATTTAATGCCCCTAAACCTGTATTTTGGTAATCACGCTGTGCCAAAGCACTGCTGTTACGAGAGGCAATTTGCATCGCATAACTATGACCTGAACCTGACAAACGAGATGCCCAACGGGTTTTACGTTGCTGCAATAGCTCTAAAATACGGTCTTTTTCATCGAAACGTAATTGCTCAAATGCCAACTTTAATAAGCCAATTGCATCAAGTTTGTCGGATAAAGACTTAGTGGTTAATGTCAACCAAGCCGTAATTTTGCCTTTATCATCAGTTTTTGAACGTAAAGATGCCCCCATACCTAAGCCGCCACTAACTGCTGTTTGCAGTTGTTGTAACTCAAGATAATCATATTGGCCTGCACCCACTTCACCCATCAAAATCGACAGTAAATTAAAATATGGTGACTTCACAATTTGATCAGGAATTTGAATCAACACTTGTTGATAGTAAATACCATTAGTTCCTGCATGGTACAGATTTAAAGGTGTATCCACCTGATTTGAAATGATTTCACGCAATTGACCTTGTACGATGGTCAAGTCTGCAGGAATATCTTCTAACCCGACTTTTGGCAATAAATTTAAATCATCAGGTGTTTCTTGACGGATTTTTAACGCTTCAGTTTGTGCAATAATTTCTGCTTTTTCAGCTTCTGTTAATGCTGCACCGATTTTCGCTAAACGTGCCTTTTCATCTGCTGCTTCTTGTGCTGATTTATGTGCATCAGGCACTAAAGTCAGTTGTACACGATGTGGGTTGTCCAAAAGATAAGTTTGAATCAAGTTTGACAACCACATTGGGTCTTTAAGTTCTTCTTTTACTTCAGCAATGGCGGTATCGACATCCCAAACATGCACGGGGTCATTATGGTGAATCGCACTGCCTAAACCATTTAAAATCAAAGACAAACCATACGGTGTACCATCGCCATTGATTTCACGTTGATGCAATTCGATTTGATGTAAAATTGCTTCAACAATCTCAGGATCGGCAGGTTTAGACGCAGCCTGTTGTAAAATATTCAACACACCATTTTTAAATTCTTCCGCGTGTTCAGGGTTTGAACCTTGTACCGCACAGTAGAATGTCATTTCAAAATTAGAATCATCCACACCCATAAACGGACCTGTAGACTGTGCATAACCACACGTTTCTAAATAATGACGTAGTGGTGAAGCCGAATTTTCTAGCAAAATTCCTTCAACTAAACGCATACCTAAACGCACTTTGATATTGCTTGCCTCAGGCAATAACCAAGACAAAACATGATAGGTTTTATCTTTTAAATCATCACCATCAAGTGCATAAGTCTCTTGTACGGCAATCGGTGCAGTCAAACGTTGTTCAGGTTTTGAATATAAAGTCTCACCTTTTTCAAATTTTGATAAGGCTAAAGTTTCAAATTGCGCTTGTAAATCATAAGCAGTTTGATTACCAAAGGTCATAAAGACCGCATTACTTGGATGATAGTGAGATTTATAGAAACTTACCAATTCATCATAAGTTAGGTCAGGAATATCTTTTGGGTCACCGCCTGAGTTGTAGTGATAAGTCGTTTTGGGAAATAAATGATGAGCCAATTGGTGATAAAGCTGATCTGAAGGAGAACTCATAGCCCCTTTCATTTCATTAAAAACCACGCCTTTATACACAGGTTCGCCATTTTCCAGCTCAATGCGAATGCCTTCTTGTGCGAAATCTAAGGGATTCAAATTCGCTGCAAATGCAGCATCCATATACACTTCTAAAAGGTTTTGGAAGTCCTTTTTATTTTGTGTTGCAAATGGATAAGCTGTCCAATCTGCTGCGGTAAACGCATTCATGAACGTATTCAGTGAACGGCGAATCATCAAGAAAAATGGATCACGTACAGGGAATTTTTCAGACCCACATAATGCAGTATGCTCTAAAATATGCGCTTCGCCTTTAGAGTCCATGGGTTGTGTACGGAAAGCAACTAAGAATACATTCTCATCATGTTCAGTTGCCAGATGAAAATGTACAGCACCTGTCACTTTATGCTTATATTCTGAAACTAAAATATCTAAAGCTTCAACATGGTGTTGACGTACCAACTGAAACGCAGGATGAACAGTTTGGGCTAAGGTTTCAGTGACATCTACAGTCATGTGATCTCCTAAAATTTAAAAAAATATTACATCTAATATGGCATTATACATTCAGAATTCAATCTAATTCATCTATTAAAGATGATGCCATTACAAAAATCCCTAGTTCTATGCTCGGAATTGTAAATGTAATTATTTTTCAGGTTATTGATCACACTTTTAAAATGACTGCTTTTAGCAAACTAACAGGTCAGATCAGCACATTTACAAAGTCTTATGGCTTTAAATTGAACCGAATATACAAATACCTCATATAAATGTTTTAAACCACAAACGTAAAGCCTAATTACTTAGGCTAAATAAACGTTATTATGTACTTTTAAAAATCAGATTAGGATTGCTGTATTTGAGTCTGATTGAGTTTTTTTGATAGAAAAATACAGACTAAAATCGCAATTAACAGCACCGTAGATGCAGCGAAACGACTTAAATCCAAACCACCATGATCTAATGGTTTATCTAAGAAATCGCCAACAACTGCACCTAGAGGACGTGTAAGTACAAAGGCTGCCCAAAACAATAAAGTTCGAGAGACTTTGGTGCAAAAATATAAAGCCACGATCACGGCCAATAAAGCCACGTATAAGAAAATACCACCTGTATATCCTAATCCTGCTGTATCTGATGACCAATCACCCAAGGCTGTACCTAAAGTCTGTGAAAAGGTAATGGTCAACCAATAAAACAATTCTGTACGAGGATGATCAATCGAATGCGGAGAAATTATCCCTTCAACTTTGTACCAACTATATAATGAAATTAGCACCAAACTTAGTAATAATGTACTTCCTCCCAAATAACCAATGCCCAATGAGCGGTCAACAAAGTCCGCTAAAGTCGTCCCCACTGTCGTACTGGAAATAATGGTAAACCAATACAAATATGGCTGATAAGTTTTAGCCTTGACTTGAAAAAATACAAAAGCAATGAAAATAAATGCAAAAATAAAAGTACTGACCAAGTAGCCCAAATTCATGGACATCGACACAGCATCACCTGCTGTTTCACCAAATGTTGTGGCAAATATTTTAGTGATCCAAAACAGCAAAGTAACTTGAGGAACTTTTGAAATAAGTTCGGATTTGAGATTTTCCATGACAGTATGCTAAATATCGAAGAAAGTCTCATCATTCGCTGAACAACTTAATCTGAGCTTAAGATTTTCAAAGTACAAATATTTTTTTATTTTTAACCTAATACACTCATCAAGACTTTATCCATTAAAAATCGCCCTCAATCCCACCCCTCTCCCTGAGCCGTATCATGCTTGTTGTCAATTTTCTACACATAAAATATCGATCATTTGCACTTGATCACGATTTACCGCAACATCTAATTGCATGATTTCATGCTCAAACCATTGTGTTGGTAAAATACGCATTGGCTTTAATTGTGAACTTTGATTTATTTTTTGAGTTGTAGTTTAAATGTAAAATTTAAGTTTTTAGATTTAACTGCTTACTTCACAAATGAATAAACCATCTGAACAATGCTGATTGAGCTGAATTTTCTTCAACAAACTATGGTAAAACTGAGCATTCGTGTAAACTTTAGCTTTTTAAAACCCTAGATGTGATGAATAACATGGCTACAGTTGATCTTTTTGCAATTGGTAATGCACTCATTGACCAAGAATTTACAGTATCTGATACATTTTTAGCTGAACAAAATTTGCAAAAAGGCACCATGCAACTCACCGATGGTGAAACCCAAACTCAACTTTATAATAATTTAAAAGCCAGTCAAGTTTATAAAGGCCAAGCTTCAGGTGGTTCTGCTGCCAATACGACTGTGGCATTTAGTGCCTTAGGTGCTTCTGCATTTTATGCATGCCGTGTTGGAAATGATGAACTCGGTGCAATTTATTTAAATGGTTTAAATGAAGCAGGTATTCAAACCTCAGAAAAGTCTATCAGCGAAGGCATAACAGGAACCTGTATGGTTTTAGTGAGCGAAGACTCTGAACGCACCATGCATACGTATTTGGGTATTACAGCTGAATTGTCAGATGTACAAATGGATTTTGAACCCTTAAAAACAGCAAAATGGCTGTATATTGAAGGTTATTTATCAACAAGTGACTCTGCACGTGCAGCAGTCAAAATTGCTCGACAAATTGCGCGTGAAAATGGTGTTAAAATCGCACTCACATTATCTGACCCTGCAATGGTGCAATATGCACGTACAGGCTTAGACGAATTAATTGATGATGGTGTCGACCTCATTTTCTGTAATGAACAAGAAGCCATGATGTATACCGAAACTGATTCAGTTGAAGCAGCCTTGGCAAAATTGAAATTACTTAGCCATGACGTTGTCATTACACTCAGTGAAAAAGGTGCGCTTGTTGCTAATCAAGAACAACATTTCCATATTCAAGGACGTAAAGTGGTGGCAGTAGATGCGAACGGTGCAGGTGATGCTTTCGCAGGTGCATTCTTATATGCACTGAATGCGGGTGAATCTTTACAAACAGCTGCACAATTGGCAATTTTAATCTCAAGTGAAGTGGTTTCTCAGTTTGGTCCTCGTTTAGCAGTTGTAGATTATGCAAACTTGCTTGCAAGCTTTAAAAAGGAATGTGCATAAAATGTCTGAAAAAATTGCCATGATGGAAGAAATTCCAGAACGTGAAGCACGTGCATTTGACACCATGACAGGTGATACGATTTTCATTACTCAGCGTGATGGTGCATTCTATGCCTATCAAAATGTTTGCCCTCACCTACAAACTGAGCTTGAGTTTTTAGAAAATCAGTTTTTAGATCGTGATGGTGAATACATTGAATGTTCAACACATGGTGCTTTATTTAATGTTGAAACAGGCGAATGTATTTCTGGCCCTTGTTTGGGCGATACGCTTGAAAAAGTGAATATCAAAGTACATTCTGACGGTGGCATTTACATCGTAGAAGAATAATTGATTCGCAGGGACCGCCATGTTTGCATTTTTTTTAGAATATGACTTAATGCCTTTTCATTTAAGTGTACTCGCTTTAATTTTGCTAAGCATGGCGGAAACGATTGGTTATTATGTGGGCTTAAGACCCAGCACTTTTCTGAAACGTATTTTGCCACATTGGCTGTCCCGTGCCCCACTACTACAGGTAAAGTTTGCTAAAGTTCTAATTTTTGTATTTTTATTGATTAATTTCAGCTTTGCAGGCTATTTTTTACAACTGTGTATTTTTGCCAGTCAGCAACAGTTTTTCCCTTGGTACTATGTCATTTTACCCGCTTCAGTCATCGCTATTTTCTTTACGGTATTTATGATTCACTGTTTAGATCAGGTGATCAAGCCCAAGTTCAGTTCAACAACCGTCAATTTGTTAGGTCGTTTAGCAACCGTATCGAGTGGCAATGCTCGCCCTGGTTTTTCAGCACAAGCGCGTGTCCGTGACGAATTTGGTCAACTGCACTATGTACAAGTTGAACCTGAATTTGGTGAATTAGAATTTCAGTCGCAAATTATTTTGATCCGTTTTCGTAAATCACATTACATTGCCAAAAAAATCTCAGTCTCTAATGATTTATTTAGCTTAGAATAATTTTCAATCAACACAGCACATCAGTGCCTATTTATCTAAAAAATCTTAAATTAAATTTTAATTTTCCCAAAAAAATTTAAATCCTGTCTCTGGCAAACCTGTTCGAGGATTTAATCCTGGTGATGTTGTACTCAATTTTTTAGAAACCAACAATCAATGAATTTAATATAACAATCTTTATAAGATCAATTATCATTATTTATTTAATTACACTTAATTTTCAAATTATCCCAGTGTAAATTAATCGACTTAAATTTAAATCCATACCATTTTAGTTTGATTTAAAATATGAATTTAGACTATTTTAGTCTACTTTATTTTTTAATTCCAAGTATTTTAATCAACTTTATTTTTTAGTTTATTTTTTAATTAATTAAAATACAAACCATTGTTTATATTGAAAATAATAATATATTTTTATTTTAATTATTTTATCTATTTATTTTCTGTTGTGTTTTGTTTAATAATATAAACAGAGTTTAAAAATAGGCTTTGTTATGAGCTTTAAACGCACTGATATAAATCGTCGTCTAGTCAGAGAAATTACGATCATTTTAATAATTAAGGTCATTCTTTTACTTATCATCAAACATATTTGGTTTGATGCTCCGACGATTCCTAAAGATTTTGATAACCAAGTTGCTGAGCGTATTGCTGGCAGTCCTTCCCAAACTAAGGAGACACGTTGATGATTTCTGAAAGCGTGGTCGATCTTTCGCGGTTCCAATTTGCAATGACCGCGTTGTATCACTTTATTTTTGTGCCTTTAACTCTAGGTTTAGCTTTTATTCTTGCCATTATGGAAACCACATACGTGATTTCTGGTAAAGAAATTTATAAAGACATGACTAAATTCTGGGGAAAACTCTTTGGTATTAACTTTGCCTTAGGTGTAACTACAGGTTTAACCATGGAGTTTCAATTCGGTACCAACTGGGCGTATTACTCACATTATGTGGGCGATATTTTCGGTGCACCGCTTGCTATTGAAGGATTAATGGCATTCTTTTTGGAATCAACTTTTATTGGTTTGTTCTTTTTTGGCTGGGATCGCCTCTCTAAAGTTCAACATTTAGCCGTAACATGGCTCGTCGCCCTAGGCTCCAACATGTCGGCATTGTGGATTTTAGTCGCTAATGGATGGATGCAAAACCCTGTCGGGGCTGCATTTAACTATGAAACTATGCGTATGGAACTTGTGGACTTCGGTGCGTTGATTTTCAACCCTGTTGCCCAAGTCAAATTTGTTCACACGGTTTCTTCGGGTTATGTGACTGGTGCGATTTTCGTTTTAGCTATTTCAAGTTTTTACTTGCTGAAAAAACGTGACATGCCTTTTGCACGCCGTTCTTTTGCCATTGCTGCCATCTTCGGTTTAGCATCGACATTGTCTGTGATCTTACTGGGTGACGAGTCTGGTTATGAGTTGGGTGATGTTCAAAAAACTAAACTTGCAGCCATTGAAGCGGAATGGGATACCCATCCTGCACCTGCACCATTTACTTTGTTTGGTATTCCAAACCAAGAAGAACAACGTACCGACTATGCTGTCCGTATTCCATACGTGATGGGGATCATTGCGACACGCTCTTTAGACAAAGAAGTCACTGGTATTAAAGATTTGATGGTTCAACATGAAGCACGTATCCGTAATGGTATGGTGGCATATAGTGAACTTGAAAAATTACGTGCGGGTGATCGCTCTCCTGAGTTGTTGGCATCATTTGAACAAAATCAAAAAGACTTAGGTTACGGCTTACTTCTTAAAAAATACACACCCACTGTTGTAGATGCGTCTGAAGATCATATTAAAGCAGCAACAAAAGATACGATTCCAAACGTCACTGCCTTGTTCTTCTCATTCCGTGCGATGGTCGCTTCAGGTTTCTTGATGTTATTACTGTTCATTCTTGCAACATATGCAGTGGCAAAACGTAATGCAGAAAATAAACCGTGGTTGCTTAAATTTGCACTGTATGCATTACCTTTACCCTGGATCGCAACTCAAACAGGTTGGTATGTGGCTGAAGGTGGTCGTCAACCATGGACCATTGGTGAAGTATTACCAACACATTTGTCAGCATCTAGCTTAAGTACAGGTGATGTGTGGGGTTCAATCATTGCACTTGCAGCGTTCTATACCGTACTTCTCATCATCGAAATGTACTTAATGATTAAGTTTGCGCGCTTAGGACCAAGTTCTTTGCATACAGGTAAATATCATTTTGAAAAATTAGAAGCTCAAAACCAAGCTGTTGGGGAGGCTCAATCATGATCGAATATGAATTACTGAAAATCATTTGGTGGGTGCTTGTTGGTGTTCTACTGATTGGCTTTGCCCTCACCGATGGCTTCGACATGGGTTCTATGGCCATCATGCCATTTGTAGGCAAAACAGATGACGAACGTCGTGCGGCAATCAATACGATTGCCCCACACTGGGACGGCAACCAAGTCTGGTTCATTACCGCAGGTGGTGCCTTATTCGCTGCATGGCCGATGGTCTATGCCACTGCCTTCTCAGGCATGTATTGGGCGCTGTTACTGGTTCTCTTTGCCCTATTCTTACGACCTGTGGGCTTTGACTATCGTTCTAAACTTGAAAATACCCAATGGCGTACATCATGGGACTGGGGCTTAGCCATCGGTGGTGCTGTACCTGCGCTGGTCTTTGGTGTTGCATTTGGTAATATGTTCTTAGGCGTACCTTTCACACTAGATGAAACTGTACGTTCGACTTATACAGGCAGCTTCTTTGCCTTGTTAAACCCATTTGCATTAATTTGTGGTTTAGTCAGCCTTTCTATGCTGAATGCCCACGGCGGTGCGTGGCTCATGCTCCGTACAGATGGTGCATTACGTCAACGTTCTGCGAAAGCAACACAATTAATGGGTATCGTATTCCTCGTATGTTTCTTAGGTGCGGGGGCATGGTTATACTTTGGTAATATCGAAGGTTATACACTTGCTCAACCTTTTGATACCAATGGCGTTGCTAATCCTTTGGCTAAAGAAGTCATTACCAACAACAACCACGGTTGGATGAATAACTATTCAACTTATCCAATTACCATGATTGCACCGATTATGGCAATTTTGGGTAGCTTAATCGTGATTGCTTCAGCGGCTAAAGGCAAAGCAGGCTTGAGTTTCACAGGTACTTCACTCATGATTATAGGTGCAATCCTCACTGCTGGTTTTGCATTGTTCCCATTCCTTATGCCATCAAGCATCAACCCAGTTGCAAGCTTGACCATGTGGGATGCTGTTTCAAGTAAAAATACTTTAACTGTCATGACTGTTGCTGCATGTATCTTTGTACCGATCATTTTGTGTTATACCACTTGGTGTTATTACAAAATGTGGGGTGTGATCACCAACAAACATGTACAAGAAAATTCACACAGTCTTTACTAAGTTAAAGTCGAAGGAGAACAAATATGTGGTATTTTGCTTGGATTCTTGGGATTTTGATGGCATGTTTTGCAGGTGTGCTCAGTGCGCTCTACATTGAACATCATCAAGATTTAGATGAGGAATAACAACATGACAGAAATCGCAATGACAACAGAAGAAAGTAAGCCTAACAAATTTGCTATGGCAGTTTCATTTTTAATGGCATTGCCTTTAGCTGCGGTTTTATTACTCCATCCTGCAATGATGCTCGATGCCAATGGTCACTATAACCATACGGTTTTAATGTTGGTCATGATCGGGATCTCAGGTGGATTTATTCATGGCGTAGGATTTCTGCCACGGTTTTGGTTATGGAAATGGTTATTTAGCCCTTATGTGGCATGGCCACTCATGCTTTGGGGCTATTACACGTGGTTCTTGACCTGATCCTTTAAAAGAAAACCCTGATTTATTCAGGGTTTTTTATATCTAGTTATCAAATCCAAATATAAAACGTATTTTGCCATGCAATTTTTTTAATCGAATGACTTCATCAAAAAAATACGCTAGATATTCACGAATGTCCTGTTGCCAATAAATTCGAATATAATCGCCTTTTTTACCAAACTGAAATTCTTCTTCAGTCAAAATAGTCGAACCAGAAGTAAAAAATTTATAATCAAAAAATGGAGTAGACGTTCTGTCCCAACTTGGATATTCCTGTGTCGTAATTAAGCCATCTACAATATTCAATTGTGGTGATGAATACCATTCAAGCATTTCATCATCACTCAGCCATGAACGGGAATGATCACCCATCCAAAATTTTAAAAATTCTTCTGTTTCTGCAAATTTAGGATCAACTTTTGATAACCATAACGCCATAGAATCAGTTTTGTAACAATAATCTTCATCTAACATTATACCTTCAGGTAGACCTCTAGGTTCAGCAATAAAATTTGCGACTAACTTTTGGTGTTCTCGTTGATTCGCAAGTGCTGAAAATAGGTAATAATCACGTCTTTCATCATATTGCGAAGTGATATCGACCCATTGATTATTTTCATATTTTTGAAAAAAACCATGAATATCTGTTCCCATTTTACCTTCTTCTCATTTTTCTCAATGATAAAACATTAGAAATCTAAATGACCTTCCTCATCTCAACCAAACATAAATCAACCTGTGGAATTCCCACATCCGCATCCAATGGGTAATCCTCCACGACTCCCGTTTGTATATACCCTCGTCTTTCATAAAATTCGATTAATTCTGTACGTACACTAAGTACCCACATCACATATGTTTTTAAATCAAACTGAATATCTTTAGCATATTTTTCAGCATTGTCTAAAACCAATTTTCCCAGCCCCTGATTTTGCCAATTAGGCGAAATGGCAAAAGTGCCTATTTCCACTGATAACTCTTCAAAAGTTAAACCAATACACGCCACAACTTGATTGTTTTGTTCTGCAACAAGCAAATGAAAATTATGATTTTTGAATAACTGCTCAAGCTGAGCATATGAGATTCTTTCCCCCATCACGATTAAGGATTTTTGTCATTGTTCAAGTTAGCTTTTCATTTTCTAAAAATGATAGCCTAATTTTATGATCTTCACACAACAGCTTTAACAAATAGTCCCTGTCTAATCACCCCTTCATGTTGCACTCTGACACCATTGTCCAACAATCTTCTCGATTTCTTATAATCAAGTCTTAACACTGCGCTCAGTTCTGCTATGCTAAACACAACTTATTCTTAAGCATGGATGAATCGCATGAGCGTAACTATTGGTACTCCACTCCAATCTTCTGCTTTTAAAGTACTCCTTTTGGGTTCAGGAGAATTGGGCAAAGAAGTCGTGATTTCATTACAACGCCTAGGTGTCGAAGTACATGCAGCAGATCGTTATGAAAATGCGCCCGCAATGCAAGTTGCACATTTTGCTTATGCCTTAAATATGGCAGACCCTGAACAATTAAAAAAACTCATCGAAAAAGTAAAACCAAACTTGATCGTGCCAGAAATTGAAGCCATTGCGACACAAGTCCTCATTGAAATCGAAGAACAAAATATTGCAACCGTCATTCCTTCTGCCAAAGCGGTCAATCTCACCATGAACCGTGAAGGAATCCGTCGTTTGGCTGCTGAAGAACTCGGTTTACCGACGTCTGCTTATCGTTTTGCAAATAGTTTAGAAAGCTTCCGTGCAGCATGTGATGATATTGGCTATCCAAACTTCGTTAAACCTGTCATGTCTTCATCAGGTAAAGGTCAATCACGCGTTAAAGCATTTGCTGAAGTTGATGCTGCTTGGGAATATGCACAAACTGGTGGTCGTGTTAACCAAGGTACCGTCATTGTTGAATCACAGATTGATTTTGACTTTGAAATCACCCTACTGACTGTACGTGCTAAAAATCCAGAAACAGGCGAAGTTGAAACCCATTTTTGCGATGCAATTGGACACCGCCAAGATGCAGGTGACTATGTAGAAAGTTGGCAACCGCAACCCATGACGGATGCTGCCTTAACTGAAGCCAAGCGTATTGCCGATAAAGTGACTGTTGCACTCGGTGGTTGTGGTATTTTTGGGGTAGAACTATTTGTCAAAGGTGACAAAGTATGGTTTAGTGAAGTATCACCACGCCCGCATGATACTGGTTTAGTCACGCTTGCTTCACAATTCCAAAGTGAGTTTGAACTTCATGCACGCGCAATTTTGGGCTTACCTGTCAATACAGCACGTCATAGCGTTGCAGCAAGTGCTGTGATTTATGCAGGTGTCGATGCGAAAAATTTAGAATTTTCTGGCTTAAATCTTGCTTTAGAAAATCCAAATACAGATTTAAGACTGTTTGGTAAACCTGAAGGTTTTAAACGTCGCCGCATGGGTGTGACAACAGCACGTGCTGAAACAACAGAACAAGCACGTGAGTTAGCATTTGAAACGGCTTCAAAAGTCACAGTGCAACAGAACTAATGTTTTAGAAAAATTTACGGACAATAATTTTATGATCAACACGTCTCCTCTGTTGAATTACGTCAGTAGTAATCATGATATTCAAGCCATTAACCAATGGCGTACCGATGTAGAACAACAACTGCAGGAGGCGTTTGAACAAGGACAGCCCATTCGTGAGGTGATCCATACCCGTTCTAATTTTATTGATGAAGCGCTGATTTTTTTATGGCAACATGCAGGACTCGATCAAACAGATCTGAGTCTTTTTGCGGTCGGTGGCTATGGTCGCCGCGAGATGTTACCCTACTCTGACGTAGACATTATGATCTTGTCAGAAAATGATTTAACCGCTGAACAAGAACACATTGTTTCGAGTTTTATTTCCTCTTTATGGGACGTTGGTAACTTTAAACCAGGAGTTAGCGTTCGTAGCATTCAAACTTGTTTTGAACAAGCTGCCAATGATCTCACAGTCGCGACGGCATTAATCGAAGCGCGTTTGATTACAGGCAATCAACACTTGATCAAATGGCCACGCCGTGTGGTTTCACAAACATGGACAGATAAAACCTTCTTTGATGCAAAGATGGATGAACAAGCTCGCCGTTATGCGCAACATAATAATACTGAAAGTAATTTAGAACCCGATATTAAAAATGCACCAGGCGGCATTCGCGACATCAACCAAATTGGTTGGATTGCAAAACGTCATTTCCGTGTCAATCGCATTTATGACCTCGTCCATTTAGGGTTTATTTCAGAGTTTGAACTTGGTGTTTTAGAAGAATCTGAAAATTTCCTTTGGGAAATTCGCCACCATTTACATCGTTTAACCAAACGTGATGAAAATCGTTTATTGTTTGATTATCAACGTGAAATTGCAGGTATTTTCGGCTATAAAAAAGAAGAAGGTAAACATATCAATTATCCAATTGAACAGTTTATGAAACGTTATTATCGGACTGCGCAGCAAGTATCTACCTTAAATGAAATGCTACTTGCCTATTTTAATGAGTCAGTCATTACACCACGTTTGCCCAATTATGAACGTAATATTGAAATCATCAATGAACATTTTAAATTGGTCGATGGCAAACTTGCAGTACAACATCACAAGATATTTTCTGAAAATCCGAGTGCCATCTTAGAAATTTTCTATCTGTTGGCAAATCGCCCTGAGATTCAAGGGATTCGTGCAAGAACCTTACGTTTATTGACTTTGGCAGCTAAACGTATCGACCAAAATTATCGTAGTAATCCTACTCATCAAGCCTTATTTATGGCAATTATTCGTTCACCTTATCGTTTGTATGACACGATGGTCGCGATGAAACGCTATGGTGTTTTAGGAAATTATATTCCAGCATTTGGACAAATTATGGGCTTGATGCAATATGATTTATTCCATATTTATACCGTTGATGCACATACATTATTGTTGCTCCGTAATTTAAATCGTTTTAAAGAACCTGAATTCGCTAAAGATTATCCTGTGGTCAGCTCGGTGTTCCAACGTTTAAACCGCCGAGATATTGTATTCCTTGCAGCCTTATTCCATGACATTGCCAAAGGTCGTGGTGGTGATCATAGTGAATTGGGTGCAGTCGATGCGATTGAGTTCTGTCGTGCACATGGTTTTACTGAACGTGAATGTAACCTTGTGGCTTACCTCATTCAAAATCATTTATTGATGTCCATCACAGCACAGAAAAAAGATATTTCAGACCCTGATATGGTAAAAGAATTCGCTGAAAAAATTGGCGACATGGAACATCTGGATTATTTATATACCTTAACTGTTGCCGATATTAACGCAACCAATCCAAAGCTTTGGAATACTTGGCGTTCATCATTAATGCGTCAACTCTACACACATGCGCGCGATGTGATTCGTTCCGGTTTAGGGCGTCCTGTCGATTATCAAATGCTAATCGAAGACAGTAAATTCGCAGCCAGTGAAATTTTAGTCGATGAATTTGCCTTAGATGAAGTTGAAAAAGTATGGCAAGAACTGGGCGATGAGTATTTTCTTAAAGAATCAGCCGATGAAATTGCATGGCACACACGCGCCATTTTGCAGCATGGTGATAATCCTGCACCATTAGTGCTCTTACGTGCGCACCGAAAAGCAGCACAAGATGCTGTGCAGTTGTTTATTTATACACGTGATCAACCAAATTTATTTGCAACCACAGTGGCTGTACTTGATCGTATGAATTTAGATGTACAAGATGCGCGGATTATCACTGCGACCAAAGCATTCAGTTTAGATACTTATGTGGTTCTAGACCGTTTCGGAACTTTATTAACAGATCCTGATCGTGAAGAAACAGTCAAAGAAGCGCTGGTGAAAGCCTTAAGTCAGTCAGATAAATATCCTGGGGTAATGCAACGCCGTATTCCACGCCAACTGCGTCACTTTGACATTGAAAATACTGTGGATGTCAGCTTGAATGAAGCCTTACAGCAAAATATGGTTGAAATTGCAACCTTAGACCACCCAGGTTTACTTGCCAAAGTAGGTGGTCTATTTATGATGCAAGGTTTGGACATTCACTCTGCTAGAATTGCAACCTTAGGTGAACGTGCAGAAGATATTTTCTTTGTCACCAAAAAAGATGGCTCACCTTTAAATGAGGAGGAAGCTGAATTGTTTGCCTCACAGTTAAAGGCAGCTTTAGATGAAGCTTCTCATCAAGTTTCACACCCACACTAATGTTTAGTGTGATCATTTAATTTTATTTTCACATCATGGTAATTGTTTCATGAACTCAAGTTTGTCTTTATTACATCCTTATCCATTTGAAAAACTTAATCAGTTATTTCAGGATGTACAACCCGCAGCAATGCCTTTGATTCCTCTTTCCATCGGTGAACCAAAGCATCCTGCACCTGAGTTTGTGAAACAAGCGATTATTGATAATTTTAAGCATCTTTCCACTTATCCAAATAGTAAAGGTTTGCCTGAATTACGCCAAAGCATTGCGCATTGGTTAACGCGCCGCTTTAAACTCAATACAATCAGTGCTGAATCTCAAATTTTGCCTGTTTCAGGCACACGTGAAGGGATTTTCTCTTTTGTACAAGCATTAATTAACCGAGATGAAAACCCATATGTGGTGATGCCCAATCCGTTTTATCAAATTTATGAAGGCGCAACGCTACTTGCAGGTGCAACTCCTTATTTCATTAATTGTACTGAAGAAAATGGTTATTTAGGTGACTTTGATGCTGTACCTGCCGAAGTATGGCAAAAAACAGCACTTTTATTTGTCTGTACACCGGGCAATCCAACAGGTGCAGTACTGTCAAAAGAACAATTTAAAAAACTCATTGAATTGTCTGATCAATATAATTTTGTCATTGCATCGGATGAATGTTATTCAGAATTATGGTTCGATGAAGCTCCTGTAGGGTTACTTGAAGTCTGTGCTGAAATAGGGCGTGATAATTACAAAAATTGTATCGTGTTCCACTCTTTGTCTAAACGCTCAAATTTACCTGGGATGCGCTCAGGCTTTGTGGCAGGTGATGCCACATTACTGCAACCTTATTTAAAATTCCGTACTTATCACGGTGCGGCATTGCCTGTACAACATCAGTTAGCATCCATCGCTGCTTGGGATGACGAGCAACACGTCGAAGAAAACCGTCAATTGTACCGTGCCAAATTTGAATTATTTCAAAATGAATTAGGTCACCTTTTACCTTTACAAAAACCTGATGCAGGCTTTTATTATTGGCTAAAAGTCGACAATGATGAACATTTTGCCAAAATGTTGATGGAAAAAGCGCATATCAAAGTGCTGCCGGGACGTTATTTATCTCGTGATACAGCACAGGGGAATCCAGGTGAAAATCATGTCCGTATGGCATTAGTTGCTGACATTGCACAGTGTGAACAAGTCATTCAGCGCTTAAAAGCCATTTTGTAAGCGTGTCATTTTAGAAACACCTTACATCTTTAAATTTCAGTAGATCAAGCGTTAAAAAATCTTCGACCTGTCGGGGATTTTTTTATTTCCAAAACGATTACACGATACATCAACATTTTTCATAAATTTGTCTATACTGCTTAAATGTAAATAACTCTGAAAAAACACAATGAATCATTCAGAACCTTCTTCTCATCAAGGTTTTAGTCGTAAACATTGGCTTATTTTAGCTGTTCTTATTCTTGTCATTTTAGTGACAATTTGGTGGTGGCAATCTCAAGCTAAAAAATCAGAACAAACGCTTGTCACGCAACCTGCTGAAAAAAGTCAACCTAAAGCAGCTTTAACCGTTACCGTCATTCAACCTGAACGTCAAAATTGGCAACAAACACTCACAGCCAATGGCAATATTGCCGCTTGGCAAGAAGTTGTTATCGGCAGTGAGCTGTCTGGACAACGTATTACCAAAGTGTATGTCAATGTAGGTGATCAAGTAAAACGTGGTCAAGTGCTTGCTGAAATCAATAGTGATACGATTCGTGCAGAATTAGCCACAGCCAAAGCCAATTATAAAGAAGCACAAGCTGTACTGAATGATGCAGTGATTAACAATAAACGTATTCAACAACTGCGCAATACAGGTGCGATTTCAGCCCAAGAGTCAACCCAATACCAAACTTCTCAAGCCACCGCGCAAGCACGCTTAGAAGCTTCAGATGCACAAATTAAAAGTAATGAACTGCGCTTAGCTCAAACTCGTGTCATCGCGCCTGACAATGGTGTGATTTCAGCACGCTCAGCAACGGTAGGTTCATTGGCACAAACCGGACAAGAACTTTTTCGTCTTATCCGTGATCATCGTCTTGAATGGCGTGCAGAAATTACCACAACAGATTTGTATAAACTTAAACAAGGCATGAAGGCGAAAATCATTTCTCCTGATCCCAACCAAAATGCGGTTACAGGAACAGTCCGAATGATCGCTCCTGTGATCGACCCACAAACACGTTATGGTTTAGTTTATGTGGATTTACCCATCACGCAAGCGGTACGTATGGGTATGTTTGTTAAAGGCGAATTTGAACTCGGTGAACAATCTGCACTGACCATTCCACAGTCGGCTTTGTTACTGCGTGATGGTTTTTCTTATGTATTTGTCGTGCAGCAAAACAACCGTGTGAAACAGCAAAAAGTGACCGTTGGACGTCGTCAAAATGATTTGGTTGAAATTCTAGATTTGCCTGAAAATGTCAAATTGGTGTCTTCAGGTACAGGCTTTCTTAGCGATGGTGACTTAGTCAAAGTGGCTGCCAATATTCCTGAAACACCTCTCAGCAAACAACTGATGACTCAGCAGGAGAATTAACATGAATTTTTCTGCATGGTCAATCCGAAATCCAATTCCTGCGATTTTACTGTTTATCATGTTGGGACTAGCGGGATTGATGTGTTTTCATTGGATGAAAATACAACAATTCCCCGACATTGAACTCCCCATGGTCACAGTGACTGCGAGTTTACCAGGTGCAGCTCCACCACAACTTGAAACAGAAGTGGCGCGTAAAATTGAAAACTCGATTGCCACCATTCAAGGTTTAAAGAACCAATATGCCAATATTCAAGATGGTGTCGTGGTCATCACCGCAGAGTTTCAGCTTGAAAAACCCTTACAAGAAGCTGTCGATGACGTACGTAATGCCGTTTCACAAATACGTTCTGACTTACCGACAGATGTACGTGATCCGATTGTCAGTAAAATCAATCTATCAGGGTCACCAATCTTAACCTACACCATTCAGTCACCCCGTATGGATGAAGAGGCACTGTCATGGTTTGTCGATTACGACGTTACACGCGCCATGCTGCAAGTCAAAGGTGTCGGTGCTGTGGCACGTGTCGGTGGTGTAACACGTCAAGTTGACGTCGAAATTCAACCTGAAAAATTATTGGCACTGAATGCTACAGCCACCGAAATTACTCGACAGCTACGCCTAACCCAACAGGATGCCTCTGGTGGTCAAACGAAAATTGGCGGTAGTGAACAATCAATTCGTACCATTGCCACCGTCAAGACTGCAGATGAAATTGCAGCGATGGACATTGCACTCAATGATGGACGACATATTCGTTTAGACCAAGTTGCCACAGTAAAAGACAGCTTTGCCGAACGGCGTTCAGCCGCTTTGCTCAATGGTCAACCTGTGATTGGTTTTGAAATTACCCGAAGCAAAGGCGCAAGTGAAGTTGATGTTGAAAAAGGCGTTATAGTAGCCTTAGACAAGTTAAAAGCTGCGCATCCGGACATTAAAATCACTGAAGCATTTAACTTTGTCACACCTGTTGCTGACAATTATAAAGGCTCAATGTCCTTACTGTATGAAGGTGCAATTTTAGCGATTTTAGTGGTGTGGTTATTTTTACGCGATTGGCGAGCAACCATTATTGCCGCAACTGCACTCCCCTTGTCGATTTTACCTGCTTTGATTGGCATGTATTATTTGGGGTTTACTTTAAATGTCGTCACATTATTGGCAATGTCTTTGGTCGTCGGAATCTTGGTCGACGATGCGATTGTTGAAATTGAAAATATCATACGGCATCTACGAATGGGCAAAACGCCCTATGAAGCAGCCATGGAAGCGGCGGATGAAATTGGCTTAGCTGTGATTGCGACAACATTTACCCTGATTGCTGTCTTTTTACCAACAGCCTTTATGAGTGGAATCGCAGGTCGTTTCTTTGTTCAGTTTGGTTGGACAGCCGCTCTAGCCATCTTTGCCTCATTATTGGTTGCCCGTTTACTCACCCCCATGATGTCAGCTTATATTTTAAAACCGTGGGTACATAAAGTCGAAGATGCACAAATAGCCACTGAAGATTCTTCAATCGATCAAGGTCAAGCTGCGCTTGCAAAAGACCGAAAAAAAGATGGTCGTGTCATGCAAGGCTATATGCAGATGGTGACATGGTGTCTACATCATCGGTGGTTAACGTTATCGGCTGCTATTTTATTTTTTATTGGTTCTCTTTCCTTAATTGGTCTATTACCGACGGGTTTTATGCCACCGCCAGATACAGGACAAACCCAAGTCCGTTTGGAGTTAACACCGGGTTCTCAGTTTGATGAAACTTTAAAAACAGCAGAATATGCACGACAGTTAATTCAGGATCATCCCGAAATCAAAAGTATTTATACCACTATTGGTGGCGGTGCTGCGGGTACAGATCCCTTTTCAGGTGGTGCATCCTCTGAGCCACGCAAAGCAACCTTAACGATTCAAATCACACCACGTAGTGATCGTTCTACAAGTTTACAAAGCATTGAAGATCAAATTCGGCAACGTCTTGCACCCATTCCCGGTGCACGTATTCAAGTCGGCTTAGCAGGAAATAATAGTCAATATCAGTTGGCGCTTTCAGGTGATGATTCAGAAAGCCTCATGGCAACGGCATTAAAACTAGAACGTGAATTACGCACTATTCCCAATATCGGCAGTATTACTTCGAGTGCAGCCTTAGTGCGCCCCGAACTGGTGATTCGTCCTGATTTTGCCAAAGCAGCAGATTTAGGTGTAACCACACAAGATATTGCAGAAACTTTGCGTATTGCAACAGCAGGAGATTTTGATCAAAACCTTGCCAAAATGAATTTATCACAACGACAAATTCCTGTGGTCATCAAACTCAGCCTCGAAGCACGCCAAGACCAAGACCTGATTAAACGGCTTATGGTTAAAGGCAGTCATGGCCCTGTCATGCTCGGCACGATTGCTGACATTAATATTGAAAGTGGTCCATCACAAATTGATCGATTTAACCGTATGCGCAATATTAATTTTAATATTGAATTGAATAATCAACCTTTGGGCGACATCACGACTAAAGTTGATCAACTCCCGACCATGCAAAATTTACCACCGACAGTGAAACGTACAGACATTGGTGATGCTGAAGTCATGCAGGAGTTATTCTCTAGTTTTGGCTTAGCCATGCTCACAGGTATTTTATGTATCTATGTTGTCTTGGTTCTTTTATTTAAAGACTTTTTACAGCCCATCACCATTTTGGTGGCATTACCACTCTCTTTAGGTGGTGCATTTGTGTTGTTGATTTTAACTAAAAGTAGTTTATCCATGCCGAGTCTTATTGGTCTGATTATGCTGATGGGCATTGCCAGTAAAAACTCAATTTTATTGGTCGATTATGCCATTATTGCGAGAAGTGAAAAAAATTACTCTCGTTTTAATGCCTTATTGGATGCGTGTCATAAACGTGCCCGTCCTATCATCATGACAACCTTGGCAATGGGTGCAGGTATGTTACCGATTGCGCTTGGTATCGGCACAGATCCAAGTTTTCGTGCACCCATGGCAATTTCTGTCATTGGTGGACTCATTACTAGTACATTCTTGTCTCTCTTGGTCATCCCTGTGATTTATACCTTTATTGATGATCTTTACCGCATCATCAAAGGCTTTAAAAAGTCCAAAGCCTGAGACAGGTCATTTTTGATCTATATCGTATAAACGCCTTCTTCATTTTTTAAGAAGGCGTTTATTGTTTATATGCTTTAGATCTTTTGGCAATGGTAGGGGGCTCGGTCTAATCCCTTAAAACTTTTGCAAAATTCTGGACTTTTTGCAAAGTTGCAGCTACACCTGATTGTGCCAAACACTCTACAAGCGTTGTTCCTACAATCACCAAATCTGCCTTATTTTTTAATGCTGCAATATCCTGTTCGGTTTTAATACCAAAACCAATACCAATTGGAATCGTAAAATATTGCTTTAACTGAGCAATTTTTTCATCCAAGTTTTGCTGCTGCCGCTGCATACCTGTGACCCCATTTTCTGCCACGTGATACAAAAATCCTTGCGCATTTTGAGCAATCAGTGCCAAACGTTCTTTGGGGGTTGAGGGTGCAGTTAAACAAATAAAGTGGATTTGATTCTGTTGTACATCATGTAAATATTCACTTTGATATTCATAAGGTAAATCTACAATCAACAGCCCATCAATCAAGCCTTTGGCATCTTGTAAAAATTGTTGAAAGCCATATTGCAAAATTGGGTTGACATAGCCCATGAGCACAATCGGTGTTTGCTCATCTTTCAGACGAATTTCTTTGACCAATTGTAAGGTTTTTGCCAATGTATGTCCTTGTGCAATCGCCTGATGATGTGCCGCTTCAATCACTTCACCATCAGCAACAGGATCTGAAAATGGCATACCTAATTCAATAATATCTGCGCCTACTTGCCCAATTTGGGTTAGTAATGCGACATCACTTGAATAGTCAGGCGCCCCTGCCGTGAAATAACACACCAAACCACTACGTTGTTGCTGCTTTAATTGCGCTAAACGAACATCTAAACGATTCATCTTATACTTCCTTATTGTTATTGTCGTAATTTTTCACGCTATGCATGTCTTTATCACCACGACCACTCAAATTGACAATAATGACCTGTTCGGAATGCATGCTTTTCGCCAATTTACATGCAAAAGCAATGGCATGTGAACTTTCTAATGCAGGAATAATACCTTCTTTTTGCGTGAGTAATTTAAAGGCAGCAATGGCTTCGTCATCGGTTGCACTAACATAATTAACTCGTCCTGTTTCCTTTAATAAAGCATGTTCAGGACCTACACCTGGATAATCTAAACCAGCTGAAATAGAGTGTGCCTCAATAATTTGACCATCCTCATCTTGTAATAAATAGGTCAAATTTCCATGTAAAACACCGGGTTTGCCCCCTGACAATGAAGCTGCATGATAAGCAGTATCTAAACCTTTACCGCCAGCTTCAACACCAAAACATTGCACCTGTTTATCTTTTAAAAAGGCATGCATTAAACCAATTGCATTTGAACCCCCACCAATACATGCCACTAAAGCATCCGGAAGTTTTTGTTCTTTTAGTAAAATTTGCTCACGGGCTTCTTTTCCAATAATTTTTTGAAATTCACGTACCATCATCGGATAGGGATGTGGCCCCGCGCCTGTCCCGAGCAGATAATACGTACTGTCTACATGACGAATCCAATCCTGTAAGGCTTCATTCATGGCATCTTTTAAGGTTGCATTGCCTTTTTTCACACTGTGGACTTCTGCACCTAACAATTTCATCCGCTCAACATTCATCTGTTGACGCTGTACATCTGTCTCCCCCATAAAAATGACACATTTCATGTTAAATAAGGCACATACTGTCGCCGTTGCTACGCCATGCTGCCCTGCACCTGTTTCAGCAATGATGCGGCTTTTCCCCATTTTGCGTGCCAATAAAATCTGTCCAATACAATTATTGATTTTATGTGCACCTGTATGATTTAAATCTTCACGCTTTAAATAAATTTTTGCACCACCACACAAAGCTGTTAGATTTTTTGCATAAAATAATGGACTTGGACGCCCGACAAAATCATTTAATAATTGCTGATATTCAGCCCAAAATTGAGGCTCATGTTTGATTTCATTAAATGCAGTTTCAAGTTGATTAATTGCTAACATCAAGCTTTCAGGCATATATTTACCACCAAACTGCCCAAAACGCCCAAGTTCATCTGGTCCATCGCCTGTATATAAATCTGTCATTACCACGATCCTATTACTTTATGATGGTTATTTTATGGATTTTGTAGAATATTAAAATTGATATAAACTCAGATCATTATGTGAAAAAAACTAACATCATGCCTAAATATCAACTTCCACCACTCAACGCACTACGCATGTTTGAAGCTGTAGCACGTCATAGTAGTTTTAGCATGGCAGCAGATGAATTATGTGTCACACATAGCGCAGTGAGTCATCAAATCAAACAACTTGAGGCTTGGGTTGGAAAAAAATTACTGATTCGTCATGCACATGGTGCAACCTTAACTGTAGATGGGCAGGCATTATTTAGTAGCTGTGTACAACTTTTTAGCGGATTAGATCAGTGCCTTGAACAAATCCGTCAACAACCCACACAACATGAGTTAGTTTTAGCTACGCCCACAAGCTTTATGGCACATTGGCTAATTCCTAAATTAGAAAATTTTGAAGCGCAATATCCTGAAATTTGCATCAAACTGATGAGTAGTAATGATCTAAAATTATTCGAAAAAAATCAAATTGATGCGTTAATTCTTAGCCATAGCCAACTGGATAAACTCCCAGAACATATTCAAAATATTACTTTATTTCAAGACCAGATCGGACCTGTGTGTACACCACAACGTGCACGAAAATTACATCACATTTCCGATATTTTTCAGCATACGCTATTACACACCCAATCCAACCAACAGGCTTGGCAACTGTGGGCGACACAACATAAACTCGATATTTCGCAAGCCAAACAACAACGCTATTTTGAACATCTCAATTTGATGATTGAAGCGGCGGCATCCGATCTTGGCATTGCCATCGCACCGCAGAGTTTAGTGGAAAAAGAACTTTTAAGCGGACGGTTGATTGCTCCATTTGGCTTTGTCGAATGTGGTTTATTATTTTCTTTATGCTACCTAAAAAAATCAATAAAAAATGAGCATATTCAATCGCTACAACATTGGCTAATCACGCAAAATTCAAGCGCATGTTCTGCTTCATTATAGTTGCCATCCCATTTTTACATGCAACCATACAACTAAAATACCGCCCACAACAGTTGAGCAAATCCATAAACATAATGCGAGTAATATTCTATAAAAAATACGCTCAATTTTATCGTATTTTTGAAACAAGTCTAATGTCGCACATAGCCATATTAAATACATCACCACAAAGAAAATGACGTTAAAAATGAGATTAAAAATACCTGAAAAATGAGGAATGATTTCATATACAGTCATAAAATCAACCGCAAACCAAATCAGCAAAATCAGGCTTGCAACCCCAAAAAATCTCAACGTCATTTTCATCTTATTTTTCTTATCATGTTAAGGTGTTAAACACGACTTAATAAGCCGCTACAGTTAAAAACATTATATTCTTTAATCACAAAACTCGAGTGCAGTGCCACGACAAACTCAATTTTACCAATCCTTTTCAGTAAAATTTCACTATAGTTTTCCATATCTTTTGCAACGACTTCGACTAAAAAGTCCGCCGACTGACCTGTTACTAAAAATGCATTAATGACTTCGGGAATATTTTCTAATTCTTCTAAAAATTTTGCAAAAGTATCGGTGTCATGTTTACTGAGTGAAACTTGTAAAATCACATGTAATTTAAAACCTAATTTCTCGTAATTAATATCACGTTTTAAATTGGTCATAATATCTGTTTCGATTAAATGCTTAATACGACGATGTACAGAACTGACCGATAAATTGATCCGCTCAGATAGCTCATTTAGATTAATATCTTCATGCGTCAAAATTTCTAAAATTTGCTTATCGTAACGATCTAGTTCCATTATTGACTCCAGCTTAGCCCGTATTTAATCATCTGTATTTTTGAATCTAATCGTCTTTTTGGATTGATTTAAAATTCATTCTGATCTTCAGTATATCGCAATGTTTCTGAGAATTTTTTTCTTATTATGTTCTTTTTAAGATAATTTTTTCCAAATTTTAATATTTATATCTCAAATACCATCGTTATAGAACACAATATGTATATGAAAAAATCAATCATGAATATTTGTGGTAGATCAAAATCATCTTAATTCAATCACATCATACTCAAAATAAAATGATCATTTTTCAAATAATCTAGTCCTGTAAGCAAAAACGCATAACTCGATTCTACGCAATTCACCCTCATATTGTTCACTGACTGACATGATGTAACGATTAGATCCCGCGCCAATCGACTCGTGCGTTCCGCTCAGTCATATAAATACGCTGTACATATTGCCCTATTGGTAAATTCAGCAACTCATTTTTATAATTTTTAACCTCTTCCGATACACTTTGCTCAGACTCAACTTCCCACGGTGTTCCATTTAAAAATAACAAGGGTGCAAGCATAGAACAGACGGCAATGTCTGCCAAACCTAAGCGGTCGCCCACCAAATAGCGACATTGATTTTCAACAAGTTTACTATTAAGTTGTTGCGTAATTTCATCGATTTTACGTTTAGATTCAGCAACTTTTTCCACATCCAATTGATAGCTTTTTGAAACCAACGTTTTTAAAATAGGTTTGGAAAATTTTTCGAATTGGCGTAAATAACCTTTTTCACCCAACATAATCTCTAAAGGTTCATCACTGGTCGATAAAGCCTGTGCTAAACCCCAACGGCGTACATGTAATCCCAATTCATTGGCAATCGCATTGATTTCTAATGCGTGTTGACGAAGTTGCGTATCTAAACGAAGCAAAGTATGTTCTGGATACTGATCATCTAAATACAATGCAATTTGGGTAGAGTCGGCAATCCAGCGCTCACCATCTTTTAAAATCGGTAGTTTATTTTGCCCTGTTTTCAATTGAGCAAATGCTCGATGCACCCCAGGCATCATATTTTGTGCTACAAAATCGATTTCTTTATGATCAAGTAACCAACGTGCTTTTTCACAGTAATGCGACAAAGGAAATTGGTAAAGGGTGCGCATATAATCTCCAAATTATTTTTTTAATCAAAGCTTTAGAATAATACCAAGCGATTACATCTACTTTAACTTTTCACTTAAAAAATTACAATGTACTTTTTGTTCAAAAAAATGGGCAATTATTCAAATTGTCATCATCAATTTATATGAGTTTAATCAATCTTTATTCTTAAATTGAATATGAGTTTCTCAACGCGACCCACTTTAATCGCTTGAAATTAATTTTCATCATACTAAACAAATACTTAACTTATAATTAAAAAATATTTTTTATGCAATTTTAATTTTAAAACTTTATTCATATAAGAATAGCATAATAGTTCGTTTAATTTTTCATGCTTTTGTGCTTAGCGTTTTGATATCTATTGAAAGGTATCGATATGACTCATATTAATTCAGCACAACTCGCACATCACATTGAAAATGATCAACAAGCGATTAACTCTGCTTTTCAAGTGGCTGATTTTGCATTGGTTGAAAGAAATATTCGTGATCAACAACGTATTTTGCCCGTTGATGTTATTGAGCAATTTAGTCAAAAAGGGCTAGGTGGAATTCGCATTGCAAAAAAATATGGCGGTGCTGAAGTTTCTAATAAAACTTTGGCGCATGTTTTTCGTATTTTAAGCAAAGCTGATGCAAATGTTGGACAGATTCCTCAGAATCAATTTGGTTTACTCAATGCCATTGAAAGTATTGCAAGTGAAACGCAAAAACAGTTTATATACAGCGAAATTTTAAAAGGTAAACGCATTGCTAACGGTGGGCCTGAACGTTATAGCAAAGACACAAAAACCATCGAAACGCGTTTAAGTTTTGAAAATGGTCAGTACCTTTTAAATGGTGAAAAGTTCTATTCCACGGGTTCATATTTTGCTGATTATTTAGCCATTCGCGCCCTCCATCCTGAAGGGCATATTGTATTAATTATTATTGATGCCAAATCTCAAGGAGTTGAAGTTGTCGATGACTGGGATGGTTTTGGTCAGCGTACTACAGCGAGTGGCACAGTTCGCCTTAAAAATGTCGTGGTCAATCCTGAACTGATCATGAATGAACACGTATTAGCAGATGCAACAAAATACCGTGGGGCCTATTCACAGCTCATCCAAGTCGCAATTGATGTCGGGATCGCAGAAGCCGCATTTGCTGAAACTATTTCTACCATTCATAAAGCACGCCCAATTGTTGATGCTAATGTCGAAAAAGCCAGTTTTGAAGCCTATACCTTACAAGAAGTTGGCAAGTTAAATGTGTTATTGGATGCTGCCATTTTACTACTCGATGAAGCCGCTGACTATCTTGATGAACTGGATTTCCTGTCACAAAGTACTGAAACAGGTATTAGTGTAGAACAAGCCAGTAAAGCCTCAATCATCGTGGCAGAAGCTAAAGTCTATGCCAATGATGCGGCACTGATCATTTCAGAAAAATTGATCGAACTCGGTGGCAGTCGCTCAAGTTTAGAAACACATAATCTCGATCAACATTGGCGTAATGCCCGTGTTCATACCTTACATGACCCTGTGCGTTGGAAATTTTATGCCATTGGTAACTACTACTTAAATGGCATCCAAAACCAACGTCATGCATGGATTTAACGGTTAAAGAATCAGGGAGAATCAAATGACCACATTTCAAAATATTAACAAAACTTTAGAAGCTCAAAATCGACCTTTTGGCAAAGCACACATCATCAAAACGGATGCAGAAGCGTTGGAAATTGCGCAACAACTCAGCCAACAATTTAAACAAAATGCGGTACTCCGTGATGCTAATCGTATTTTACCTTTTGATGAAATTGAAGCCTTTAGCCAGTCTGGTTTATGGGCGATTACTGTGCCAAAACAATATGGCGGTGCTGAGGTCTCAAGTCTTACGGTTGCAAAAATCATTGCATTGTTCAGCGGTGTTGATGGTTCTATCGGGCAAATTCCGCAAAACCATTTTTATGCTTTAGAAGTATTGCGCAATAATGGTACAGAACAACAAAAGCAGAAATTTTATACAGAAGTTCTTGCAGGTGCACGTTATGGTAATGCTTTAGCAGAATTTAAAACAAAAACGGCAGCCCAAAAGCATACCCAAATCACGCAAACTCAAAGTAAAAATCAGCATGGATACCTTATAAATGGTGAAAAATTTTATTGCACAGGGAGCTTATTTGCCCATCGTATCCCGACATTGGTGCGTGATGATCAAGAGCGTGAGTTTTTAGCCTTTATTTCATCGGATGCTCAAGGCGTACAACGCATCAATGATTGGACGGGTTTCGGGCAAAAAACTACAGGTAGTGGCACGGTTAAATTCAACCAAGTCTTTGTCGAAGCCGAAGATGTGGTTCGTTTTGATACTGCCTTTACGACTCCAACCCTAGTCGGTCCATTTGCGCAAATCATGCATGCAGCCATTGAAACAGGCATTGCCCGAGCTGCATTTGAAGAAACCATCGAACGCGTCAAAAAAGCGCGCGCTTGGATCGATTCCAATGTTGAACGTGCTGACCAAGACCCACTGACCATTTATGAAATTGGTCGCATTGCTGCGGATGTACGTGCCAGTGAAGTTCTATTAAAACAAGCGGCACAATCAATAGATGTGGCGAAACCAAACCCTACTGAAGAAAATATAGCTAAAGCATCCATTGATGTTGCAAAAGTACGTGCGCACAGCACTGAAACAGCGCTCAAAGCATCGTCAAAATTGATTGAACTTGCAGGTAGCCGCGGTAGCCAACGTACCGATGGTTTAGATCGTCATTGGCGTAATGCCCGTGTGCATACCCTACATGATGCATCACGTTGGAAATATTATTTTATTGGTAACTATATTTTGAACAATATCCTTCCACCACGTAGAGGGACATTGTAATGACGCAATTAAATCAGACTCCCGAAAATCATAACTCGAAAAAACAGATCCTACTCAATGCATTTGATATGAACTGTGTAGGTCATATCAATCATGGACTATGGACACATCCACGAGATGAATCACATCGTTTTAATGAACTGAATTATTGGACTGATCTTGCTAAAACTTTAGAAGATGGTTTATTTGATGGCTTGTTTATTGCCGATATTACAGGAGTTTATGATGTCTATCAGCATGGCATTGATTTAACTTTAAAAGAATCGATTCAATTACCAAGTCATGATCCTTCCACCCTGATTTCGGCAATGGCAAGCATCACTCAAAATCTTGGTTTTGGTGTTACGGTGAATTTAAGTTATGAATCGCCTTATCAATTTGCACGGCGCTTTGCGAGCTTAGATCATCTTACACAAGGTCGTATTGGTTGGAACATTGTCACAGGTTATTTAGACAGCGCCGAACGATTAATTGGTCAAAAAGGTTTAAAAGACCATGATCTACGTTATGAACAGGCTGAGGAATTTTTAGAGCTTTGCTATAAGTTTTGGGAAGGTTCTTGGGAAAATGATGCTGTCTTAAAGGATAAAACCAATCGTATTTTCACTGACCCTAGTAAAGTTCATCAAATTCAACATTATGGTAAGTTTTACCAAAGTGAAGGCGTATTCCAAGTTTCACCATCTCCACAACGCACGCCTGTTTTATTCCAAGCAGGTGCTTCACCACGTGGCTTGGCATTTTCAACCCGTCATGCGGAATGTGTATTTATTGGCGGTGATCAGCCTGAAAAGATTAAACAACAAGTCGATAAAATCCGTGAATTGGCAGTACAACAAGGGCGAAATCCTGAAGATATTAAAATCTTTGTTGGTATCACCGTGGTTACGGCAGAAACTGATCAATTGGCGCAAGAAAAATTAGCAGAATATGCAAGCTATGCAAGTCCTGAAGCAGGTTTGGCTCATTTTTCAAGTTCTGTGGGTATTGATCTTTCCAAATATGCAGATGATGAAGCCATTCCCTATCAACAAACCAATAGCATTGCGTCAGTAAATAACAAGTTTAAGGAAAATAAGATCACGCCCAATGATCTAAAAGCACAGCATAAACTTGGTGGTCGTTATCCTTTGATCGTTGGCAGTGGTGAAACTGTAGCAAAACGCCTAATCCAACTGATTGATGAAACTGGGATTGATGGCTTTAACCTAACACGAACTGTCGCACCTGAATCTCACCATGATTTTATTCGATTGGTGATTCCTGAACTTCAACAGCGTGGCAGATTCAAAACTGAATACGCCAGCGGAACATTAAGAAGCAAAATTTTCAATCACGGCGATCATTTAACAGCACAACACCCTGCCTCACACTTTCGATGTCAAAGCTCAACCGATAAACAAAACACCGAGCCAAATTCGGTAAATGTACATAAGCAAAGTGCTTAATTTATTTTTTTCATTCGATTTTTAATTTATAGATTTAACACATTTCGGGGAACTTTATGACTCAAACAAATTCTTCTATACACAATAATGCATCCAAGAATAAATTTATTATTCTCGGCATTATCATCATCGCAGTGATTGCAGGGCTTTTCTATTGGAAGCATCATAAAAAAGCAGGCTCAGAAGAAATCACTATTGGTATTAGCCCGCCTTTTGCTGTGCCTTTACAAGTTGCTGTAGATGAAGCAAAACAAAAAGGGATTAATGTCAAACTGGTTGAATTTTCAGATTGGAATACACCCAATATTACGCTGAATCATGGCGATATTGATGCCAATTATTTCCAACACCAACCCTTTTTAAGCAATGCGCTGAAAGAAACAGGTTTTAAACTCAAACCGATTGCAACAGGTGTTGCAACCCATGTCGGTTTATATTCTAAAAAGTACAATTCTTTAGACGCTGTACCTGAGAATGCACGTGTGGTTATTCCAAATGACCCAGTGAACCAAGGTCGAGCATTGTTACTTTTACAACAAGCAAAGCTGATTACACTCAAAGATCCTGAAAATCATTTGTCGAACTTACAAGACATTACAGCGAACCCTAAACATTTCAATTTTATCGAAGTTGAAGGTCCACAAACTGCCCGTGCCGTAGATGATGCAGACCTAGTATTTAGTTATCCACTTTATTTACGTCTTGCTAAAACCATTGATCCAAATAAAGCTCTCCTTTTAGATGACAATACCAATACCCGTTATGCCATCTTGTTTGTCGTAAAAGATGATTATGAACAAACCCATCCTGAAAAAGCTGAACAGCTCAAAGAATTTATCAAGATTTACCAAACTTCAGACAAAGTTAAACAAGCTTTGAATGATGATGTTGGTGAAAAACTTTGGTTTGCAGGTTGGAAATAAGATCATGTCGCAAACATCTAAAGCAAATTTAAAGAAAATCCTGATTGGCGTTGCTGTCATAGTTGTTATATTGGGTTTAGCTGCCTATCGCTATACCCAAAAGACGCAGCAAGATAACGTACTTACCATTGGTATTAGCCCGCCTTATGCAGAGCTTTTACAAACCGTTGCTAATGAAGTTGAAAAAGATGGTATTCATGTCAAATTGGTAGAGTTTTCAGATTGGCAAGCGCCCAATATCGCGGTTCAAAACCGAGATATTGACGCTAATTTTTTCCAACAAAGTGTATTTTTAAAAAATGCCATTAAACAAACCAATTATGACTTACATGCTTTTGGGGTCGGAAGTGGTAGTCATGTCGGTTTATATTCAAAACAATATAAATCTTTAGATGCATTGCCACAAAATGCACGTGTGGTGATTCCAAGTGACCCTGTAAATTCTGCACGAGCACTGATTTTGCTAGATCGAGCTGGACTTATAAAAATCAAAGATGTAAATAACGAACTTTCAACCCTACAAGATATTGTATCCAATCCTAAACAATTGAAATTTTTAGAAGTTGAAGGTCCTCAAACCGCTTTGGCTTATGACGATGCAGATTTAATTTTCGGCTTTCCTCACTATTTAAATATGGCAAAAAAAGCTGATCCACATAGCGCATTATTTTTAGACCCTATTGATAAAAAATACGCCATTCTTTTTGTAACGCGTACCGATTATCAAGACCAAAATCAAAAGTTAGAAAAATTTATTCATGCTTTCCAAAACTCACAAAAAGTCCGTGAAATCTTAGATAAAGATTTCGGAAAAGATATGTGGTTTGCAGGCTGGAAATAAGGAGAATTAAAATGGTGAGTTTCGGTTCAAAGGTGGATTTTTCAGTTCCACATATCAAAATCCGTGATTTAAATAAATTTTATGACGGACAAGATCAACAGATCCATGCGCTAAAAAATATTAATCTCGATATTCCCCAAGGAAAAATTTTCGGCATTATCGGTAAAAGTGGTGCAGGAAAATCCTCACTCATTCGCACATTAAATGGTTTAGAACGTATTTCTGAAGGCAGTATTCATATTCACCAACAGAATTTATCTGAACTGAATCATGCTGAACTCATTCAAACGCGACAAAAAATTGGCATGATTTTCCAGCATTTCAATCTAATGTCAGCTAAAACAGTGTGGGAAAATGTTGCACTGCCTTTGAAAATTTCGGGTGTAAATAAAGTTGAAATAGAAACACGTGTCAATGAAGTTTTAAAATTGGTTGGCTTAGAAAATAAGGCACATAACTACCCTGCTCAATTATCTGGTGGTCAAAAGCAACGTGTTGGTATTGCACGGGCACTGGTACATCACCCTGAAATTTTACTTTGTGATGAAGCCACCTCCGCACTTGATCCTGAAAGTACTTCGGTGGTTTTAGCTTTATTGAAAAAAATCAATCGTGAACTCGGTATTACCATCGTTTTAATTACCCATGAAATGCAGGTGATTCGTGAAATCTGTGACCAAGTTGTGGTGATTGAACATGGTGAAATTGTGGAATCAGGTCAGGTCTGGTCAGTATTTTCAAAACCACAGCAAAAAATCACACAAGAACTGCTCAATCTTGAACAATTGGATTTACCCTTCCAAGTGAGTCGTGACTTACAAGAAGATTCAACACATCGCATTTTAAAACTACGTTATGAAACCGATCCAAAGCATTCACCCGATTTAACCAAATTGTTTCAAGTTTTTGAAAGTTCAGTACATTTGTATCAAAGCCATATTGACAGCATACAAGGACATTTGATTGGCACGCTCATCGTAGGTATTGCTCAAACCGATCTCGATCTTGAATTTTTACAAGAAAAATTAAAACATGACATCGCACAAATAGAGGAACTAGGCTATGCACGACCAGCTCATTGATTTATTACTCACAGGTACGATTGATACCTTAATTATGGTCGGTGTTTCTGCATTGGTTGCCTTTTTAATCGGCTTGCCTTTAGCTGTGATTTTGGTCAATACCTCTGAACAAGGCATTTATCCATCAAAAAAAATTAATCATGCTTTAGGAACTGTGATTAATATTACTCGTTCAGTGCCATTCTTAATCTTAATGGTGGCTTTAATCCCTTTGACCCGTTGGATTGTCGGTACAAGTTATGGGGTTTGGGCGGCGGTTGTTCCACTGACTTTAGCAGCAACACCTTTCTTTGCACGTATTGCAGAAGTGAGTTTGCGTGAAGTTGACCACGGCTTAATTGAAGCAGCACAAGCAATGGGATGTAACCGCAAACAAATCATTTGGCATGTATTACTTCCTGAAGCCTTACCTGGCATTGTGGCAGGTTTTACCGTAACCATCGTCACCATGATTAACTCCTCAGCGATTGCAGGTGCAATTGGTGCAGGTGGTTTGGGTGATATTGCCTATCGTTATGGCTACCAACGTTTTGACATACAAATCATGGTTGCAGTGATTGTCGTATTAGTGGCGTTGGTCATGTTGGTTCAAGCGTTTGGAGATCATTTGGCGGGTCAGTTGGATAAAAGGAAGGTTTGATTTTAGATTGCTCATCTATTTGTTTAAAGATACATTAGATGAGCAACTATTTTGATTAAAAAATAACGCAATCTTTGAATATAAATGACGATTACCCTATTCAAATAGGTTTCTCCTCCTTATACAGAAAATGATTTATATGCAACGGATTTATTAGATCGAGTTTGTCAGTTAACATAAAAGATAAACGTGATCATTCATCAATATTTCCCGTTGAGTTTTTGATGATCGGCTCTAAATAATAGTTCAGCAAATCCAATTTCGAATCATCTAAATGTGTTTTGATTTGATCAACAACCTCAATAAATTCAGCCAACGGAATCACTTTTAAAAGCTTCAAATAATATTGATCAGATGCATGCGGAAGTGTTTGTAAATAATATTCCAAAATCGCCTTACGTTCGAATTTCTTCCATGTATCACTAGCAATTAAAAAATAGGCAATATAATAATCTTTGGCACTGATTGGGTAATGCTCAAAAAGCCACTGCAAACGTGAAGAACGCTCTACTTTGCGAAACTCCAATTTTATTTGTTCGATGTATTCCTGCAAATTGAAAGTCGCCATTTTTATATACGCAGCCCTGTGTCATTTTTTGAATGCTTTAAATCTTAAGTCTTAGACCTGACTTTGTCATGGCTTTCATGTAAAATCATCCACAATTTTTAGATAACACTTTGTGAGTCATTTCATGGGTTTTAATTGCGGTATTGTCGGCTTGCCGAACGTTGGTAAATCTACACTTTTCAATGCATTGACTAAAGCTGCTATTGCTGCGGAAAACTTCCCATTCTGTACCATTGAACCGAACACAGGCATCGTACCTGTACCAGATCCACGTTTAGACAAATTAACAGCGATTGTAAAACCACAACGTGTCATTCCTACAACAATGGAATTCGTTGATATTGCAGGTTTAGTTGCAGGCGCATCTAAAGGTGAAGGCTTAGGTAACCAATTCCTTGCCAACATCCGTGAAACAGATGCTATTGCACACGTCGTTCGTTGTTTTGAAGATGAAAATGTGATTCATGTGAATGGTAAAATTGATCCTTTGGATGATATTGCAACCATTAACACAGAGCTTGCACTTGCTGACTTAGACACAATTACCAAAGCAATCACACGTTTAGCAAAATCTGCAAAAGGTGGCGATAAAGAAGCAATCGCGACTAAAGCTGTTTTAGACAAAATCCTGCCTTTACTAGAAGAAGGTAAACCTGCGCGTGCAGCTGACTTAGATGACGATGAGCGTAAACTTGTGCGTGGTTTTGGTTTAATGACTTTAAAACCGACCATGTACATCGCTAACGTTGCAGAAGATGGTTTTGAAAATAATCCACATTTAGACGCTGTTAAAAAATTAGCAGCTGAAGAAAATGCAATTGTGGTTCCACTTTGTAACCAAATCGAAGCTGAAATTTCACTTCTTGAAGATGAAGATCGTGCTGAGTTCCTTGAAGCTTTAGGTATGGAAGAGCCTGGATTAAATGTCGTGATTCGTGCAGGTTATGGTCTTCTTGGCTTACAAACCTACTTCACAGCAGGTGTACAAGAAGTCCGTGCTTGGACAGTGAAAATTGGTGCAACTGCCCCTCAAGCTGCTGGTGTAATTCACACTGACTTTGAAAAAGGCTTCATCCGTGCTGAATGTGTCGCTTATGATGACTTCGTTCAATTCAATGGCGAAAACGGCGCGAAAGAAGCAGGTAAATGGCGTTTAGAAGGTAAAACATATATCGTTCAAGACGGTGATGTATTACACTTCCGCTTCAACGTTTAATTTCCCAAGCACTCATTTTGTCTTTAAAGCATCCTTCATGGATGCTTTAATTTTTAAATCCTTAAAACAAACTTAAGCAACTGTAATATATAAAATTTTCAATATAATTAAACAACAATATATAGCTAACACCCTACATTCATTTATCTTATATTTGCTTTAAGGTACTTTCACCTTATTTCATGCAGGTCTAATAATGAAAAAACTCACACAACTTTGTTCAGTCGGCATTCTTGCTACTTTATTAAGTGCTACCGCATTTGCCTGCCCCAAAGGAACAACACTCTCAGGTGGCACAGGACCTAAACATAAAGGAGGAAAATGCGTTCTCATTCAAAATAATCAGCATTCAACCAAACAACAAATCACTCATAAAACAACAGCACAACCGCCTGTTCATAAAGTATGAAAATACGCTACATCCGCAAACAAAAAATACACATACACCAACTTAATACCTAAGCTATGTTTCATTGCTGAAAAGCATGACTTATTATCATAAATCAAATAAAAAACCCCAGTTGAAACTGAGGTTTTTTTGTTTAAATTAAAGTATAAAATTACTTAATTTTTGCTTTCGATTTTAAATATTGCGTATAGTCATCCAATAATTGCTGACCACGCATTCTTTGATAAAGCTGTGTTAACTCTTTCGCTTCTGTAGGATCTAAACTATCTATAGATGCTTTTTTCACTTCAGCCACTGCAACCACCACCATTTCATTAGACAATGATGTCGTCGTTACAGACCACATACCTGCTTTCGGTGCAGGTACACTAAAGGCAGCACGCTCAATTTCACGTTTTAAACCCTGAGAACGAGTAAATGTTCCCGCAGATTCAAAATGAAATGGATATTTTGCTAAAACTTGCTGTGCAGGTAATTTTTTGAAATCCTCAAGCATTGCTGCAATTTTCGCTTTTGCAGCTTGTGCTGCTTTCTCTTGGATCAATTTCGCTTTTACACGTGCTGTTGCTTGTGCTAAAGGCTGTACACCTGCTGCATGATACTCACGTACTTTCACCCAAACCGTATTACCATCTTTCAATTGAATACTGCTTGATACGTTTTTATCACCATTTTTCACATCATCGCTAAATATTTTTGCTTTGACACTTGGATCGGCCAATACCGCATTGGTGGTTGCAATCGTCACTGCTTTTGCAGATTCTATTTTTGCCGCTTTCACTTCGCTTGGAATAATGTCTAAAGCATCATTACTCACCACTTGCTCATTTAGGCTATTCACTGTATCTGCAAATAAATTCGCAGATTTAGACTTTAATACTTCTGCTGTTAAGTCCGCTTTTTTCGCTTCAAATGATGGAATTTGACCTACAGTAGAGTGTACTTCAATCAGATGATAACCATATTGCGTTTTTACAGGACGCGTAATTTCAGCATTTTTTGCAGATTTCACCGCATTATCAAAGCTACTGCCAAAAGCACCTTCGATATAATCTAATGTACCACCATTGGTTTTAGATGAAGGATCTTCAGAATATTGTGCAGCAGCTTGCGCAAATGTCATTCCACCTTTAATTTTTGCATACACATCATTGGCTAATTTTTCAGCTTGCTGTGCATCACGATTATCTGTGGTAATTAAAATATGCTTCACATCACGTTTTGCATTTTTCTTTTGCTGCTCGACAAATGCTGCATATGCTTTATCTAACTCAACTGCAGAAACCTCTGTGCTCGCTTGTGGCAACATTGCAGGCGTTAAAAGTACATAATCCACATCAACAGATGCCACCTGTTTAAATTTATTTTGATGTTTATTGTAGTAATCTGCAATTTCTTGATTTGAGACTTTTACATTTTGCTTATATTCATCAAGATTTACGCTTGCCAAATAAAGGTTGCGTTGCTCAGTCTGTAAATTGGCAATTTGTGCTAAGTCTAATTTACTGACTAAGGCATTGTCTGTAAATGTACTCATCAACATTCTTAATGCATGATCTTGACGAAGATTTGCAATCAAGCCTGCACTTGTTGTGCCTACAGAACGTAGATAGTTTTCATACAAAGCTTTAGAAAATTGACCATTTTCTTGAAAACTCGGTTGTTGTGCCAACATCTGTTCAATTTGCGCATCACTTAACGAGATGCCCAATTTTTCAGCTTGCTGAACCAACAAAGTACGTGCAATTAAACTATCTAAAGCTGTATTTTGAATGAAAGAATTATTTAATAAAGACTCATCCCCATTGACCATTGTCAAATATTGGTCTTTTAAACCTTTGGTCTGTGCTTCTAAATCTTTTTTAGATATTTCTTGACCATTTACAGTCTTCGCCACATCTGCTTTATTTCCCCCACTAAAATAACCTTCGATACCAACTAATGCTAATGGAGTTAAAAATAAAACGAGTAGGACTTTTCCGAGCCAACCTCTTATGACTTTACGAAACGATTCCATAAATCTTCCAATATTTTATTTGCTAGGGAGTTTAACTGATATTCAGATCTGAATGAATGTGCTCAGCCCAATTAATTGGTTTATTCCATAAAAAAACGCGCCCTACGGCGCGTTTTGGAGCATCAAAGATTAAGCAACTGAATCTTTAAGCCCTTTACCAGCTTTGAAGCTTGGTACTTTACTTGCTTTAATTTGAAGCTCTTCACCAGTTTTCGGGTTACGACCAGTACGCGCTGCGCGCTCTTTTACACTAAACGTTCCAAAGCCAACTAGAGTTACAGTATCACCGCCTTTTAACGCTTCACCAATTGAAGCAATAGTCGCATCCAATGCTTTACCAGCATCAGTCTTAGACAATCCCCCTTTTTCTGCAATCGCGTCAATTAATTCTGATTTATTCATGAAGATTAAGTCCTCTTATATCGTTCGTTTAAGATCTAAGGTTGTGGTTTCAAAGGCCATGCAGACTTTATAGCAATGCTTTGGGGGAAAACGCAAGACTACAACAACGCTTTTCATCAAAATAATCTGCAAAAAATGCAAAATTAATTTATTCAACTCTCTGACTGACCATTTTTTGTATCTGATCTGACAATTTTTGGTTTTCTTCCACCAAACTATCGACCTTCTTATGCAATTGTAAGATCAAAGTCTCTAAATGCTGCATATCTTTAACAGTCACTAGACCAATACGATTTAATGAATGATTTAAGTGCTGATCTAAAGTTTTTTCAACTTTTTCTTTGGTTTCAGTCACTGTTTCTTTGGTTTTTTCAACCACATTTTTGCTAGATTGATCAGAATCTTGATCTTCAACACTTTTTGATTCTAACTCCTCACCCACCTTGACGAGGGAGTCAAAGAGTTTATTTCCTTCTTCTTCAGCACGTGAAAAAGCGCCTAAACCTGCAAGCCAAATTTGTTTAGTATATTTTCTAAAATCAAGTGGAGATTTACGTAAAGATTTTTCTTTTATCGACATTTTTTCTTTTGCAACCAATGTATTTAGATCGCCTTTCGATCTCTGCTGCTCCAAATCCATTCTATTTTTCTCCTGTATACTTTGATATACAATATCATCATTAAAATGTGAAATATCGTTATAATAACAAATAAATTACTTGAACCTTTTGCAAAACTGTTCTACAAAGCAAAGTAATTTATTTAATTTAAATGTGAACCAGTTCTCCATAGATATAACACGAGATCGGATTGTCTGTATCAATTATAGGATTTCTTTATGAGCGAATCGCAACAAAATCAAGGCCAAAGTCGTTTGTTGCTTAATACATTGATGATTATTTTAGAAACATTCTATTCATTTGTATTAAAACACGACCGCGTGGTTCGCTTGCATGCTAAACATTTTGTAGCACAACAAATCACCATTAAAATAAATAGCTACATCCCATACATAGACTTTTATATTCAATTTACCGACAAAGGTATTTTATTTGACCTAAAAGAACCTGAAAAACCTGTAGATTTAACTGTAAGCAGTACCGTCTTAGACCTCATTCAAATTTTTGTATTTGCCAACCGCCGCAGTATGAAAAAATTACGCATTGAAGGCAATGAGCTACTCAAAGACCAATTTCGTGATTTAATTCTGCCTTTTACAATTCCTAAATTATTGGCTGACTGGAAACAATGGCTTACAAATCCAAAGCATGACGAAACAGGTGTTGGTTCTAGAAAACGTATTGCCCCACTTTTAGAAAAAATTGATCAACAACGCTCTAAAATCAATACACTACAAGTTGAAGTTAAGCAGTATCAAAATCGTATTCGCCGCATGGAACAAAAACAAAAAACAGTAAATATATTGTTATCTGTAATTTCGGTTCTTTTTATTACGTTAATTGTGTATAATTTATGGCAGATATTTTCCTAATAAGTCTATTGAAACAATAAATTATAAGTTCGTGTAAAAATACCTTACCAAATTAGTCTGAATTAAACTTAAAAATACTTGACTATTTTAGTCAGGATTCATAAAATCGGTATATCTAGTCTAATAACATGTGTATCGAATCATGCGCCTTACTACTCGCGGTCGCTACGCAGTGACTGCTCTACTTGATCTAGCTTTGCAGCCAACTGAAAAAACGATCACGCTTGCTGAAATTGCAGCTCGCCAAACTATCTCTGTCGCTTATCTTGAGCAATTATTTGCCAAACTAAAACGCCATGGTTTAGTTTCTAGTGTTCGTGGTGCCAACGGTGGTTATCTTCTTGCGCGCAATGCTGAAGAAATTACAGTATTAGAAATCATTGAAGCCGTAAATGAAACCGTTGACGCGACGCGTTGTGACCACAAAGGCAACTGCCAAAATGGTGCAATGTGTTTAACACACGATTTATGGCAAGAACTCTCCCATCATATCGCCGATTATTTAGCGAATATTACACTTGCCGATCTCGTTTCACGAGACAACGTACAAACTGTTGCTCTACGCCAAAACACTCCAAGTTTAGATTCAGCCCTTTTATCGGCTACAGGTATTTGACATGAAACGTCCTATTTATCTTGACTATGCAGCAACTACTCCTGTCGACCCTCAAGTTGCTGAGCGTATGATGGAATGCTTAACCTTTGATGGTATCTTTGGTAATGCAGCATCTCGTTCACATGCTTATGGATGGCAAGCAGAAGAAAAAGTTGAATATGCACGTGAACAAGTCGCAAACTTGATCAAAGCTGACCCACGTGAAATCGTGTGGACATCAGGTGCAACTGAGTCAGACAACCTTGCACTTAAAGGTATTGCGCAGTTCTATGCATCGAAAGGCAAACACATCATTACTTCTAAAATTGAGCATAAAGCGATTTTAGATACTTGTCGTGAGCTTGAAGAAGAAGGCTTTGAGATTACTTATCTAGAGCCTGAAGAACGTACAGGTTTAATCACACCTGAAATGGTACAAGCCGCTTTACGTCCTGACACGATTCTTGTTTCACTGATGATGGTCAACAACGAAATTGGTACTGTTACTGACGTTGCTGCAATCGGCGAATTGACCCGTGCAAATAAAACATATTTCCACGTCGATGCTGCACAAGCTGCGGGTAAAGTTGAAATCGACCTTTCAACCATGAAAGTTGATTTGATGAGTTTCTCTGGTCATAAAGTATATGGCCCTAAAGGCATCGGTGCACTTTATGTTCGTCGCCAACCACGTGTTCGTATCAAAGCACAAATGCATGGTGGTGGTCATGAACGTGGCATGCGTTCAGGCACATTAGCTACTCACCAAATCGTGGGAATGGGCGAAGCTTTTGAACTTGCAGGTAAATCATTACACGCTGAACAAGCACGTTTACGTGTACTGCGTGACAAACTTTGGAATGGTTTACAAGACTTAGAGCAAGTATTCTTAAATGGTCACCCAGAATTTAATGTTGCTAACTATTTAAATGTAAGCTTCAACTTTGTTGAAGGTGAATCATTAATGATGGCACTAAAAGATGTTGCTGTGTCAAGTGGTTCAGCATGTACATCTGCAACTTTAGAACCTTCTTATGTTCTTCGTGCTTTAGGTCTTTCAGACGAACTTGCACATAGCTCAATTCGTTTCAGTTTCGGTCACTATACCACTGAAGAAGATATTGACCATGTCATTGAAATTACCAAAGCTGCAGTTGAAAAATTACGTGCTCTTTCACCACTTTGGGACATGTATAAAGAAGGTATTGACCTAAATTCAGTTGAATGGGCTGAACATTAATTCCAGATATTATTGATCGCATCTTTTTGAGCTGTTCTGATTGAAAATCAAAAAGATGCCCCAATATTATTTATTATCAACGCTGACCCCGAGGTTTGGAGAAGCATCATGGCTTATAGTGAAAAAGTAATTGATCATTACGAAAACCCTCGTAATGTTGGTGTATTAGATAAAAATGCTGAAAACGTAGGTACAGGTATGGTCGGTGCACCAGCTTGTGGTGACGTTATGCGTCTACAAATTCAAGTAGATGACAATGGTGTTATTGAAGAAGCACGTTTTAAAACCTATGGTTGCGGCTCTGCAATTGCATCTAGTTCTTTAGTGACTGAATGGCTTAAAGGTAAAACTTTAGACGAAGCACAAGCGATCAAAAATATTGACATCGCAACTGAACTTGCATTACCACCAGTAAAAGTCCACTGCTCTGTACTTGCAGAAGATGCAATTAAAGCCGCTGTTGAAGACTATCGCAGCAAAAAATCTAAAGCTTAACTTTGCTTTTGACCATTTACAGAAAATGAATTAACGGAGTTTTCATGATCCATTTAACTGAAAATGCTGCAACTCATATCAGCAATTATTTAAAAAATCGCGGTAAGGGTGAAGGTATTCGTCTGGGCGTGAAGACTTCAGGCTGTTCTGGTTTGGCTTATGTACTTGAGTTTGTAGATGATGCAGACACACATGATCAAATGTTCGAGCAGTTTGGTGTAAAAGTTTTTGTAGACCCGAAAAGTTTGGTGTATTTGGATGGCATGGAAATGGACTATGTAAAAAATGGTCTCAATGAAGGCTTCGAATTTAACAATCCAAACAAAAAAGGTGAATGTGGTTGCGGTGAATCTTTTACCGTTTAAAAGCATTTTCAGCTTTGTTTCGCATTAAAACAGTGTCCTACACTGTTTTAATCACATTTAATTCTGCTATTTTATGCAAACCCAATCGTGGATGAATATTTCCCATGAGTCATTTTGAGCTGTTCGATCTCCCAGAAGCACTCGATATTGATTTAGCAACATTAAAATCAAATTTTTTAAAATTGCAGCAACAATATCATCCTGATAAAGCCGAAGACAAAGACCAAGCCTTGATTAAATCGAGTGAGATTAACCAAGCTTATAAAGTCTTATCTAATGTTGACAGTCGTGCTGCTTATCTCCTCTCTTTGAAAAAGCAAGATCACCATTTAGACCAATCCATTAATGATTTTGAATTTCTACAATCAGCTTTAGAAATTCGTGAACAATTGGATGAGTCTCACGATATTGAACAATTACATTCACTCAAAAATGAAGTTCAGCAATGGATTGATGGTTTAGTACGTGAGTTCAAAATTGATTATGCCGATGAAGACTGGGCAGATGCTCGTGACACTGTACGCAAATTGCGCTTTTTCCAAAAAGTCATGAATGACATTGATAAAGCTGAGGATCGGCTTTTAGATGATGAAGATTTTGACTTAGATGATGATTTTTAATTTATTTATTTTTTTATTAAGGATGTAACACAATGGCACTCTTGCAAATTGCAGAACCGGGACAATCAAGTGCGCCACATGAACACCGTATTGCCATTGGCATCGACTTAGGAACCACACATTCTTTAGTTGCAACGGTGCTTTCAGGCAAAGCTAAAGTTCTCAATGATGAACAGGGTCGCGTGTTACTTCCTTCTATCGTTCATTATTCAAAAAATTCAACAGAATATGGTGATGCAGCCAAACCATCCATCACCACCGACCCAAAAAACACCATTGTTTCAGTGAAACGTTTTATGGGTCGCTCAAAAGCAGATATTAAGTTTCAGCACCCGTACACCCTTGTTGGTGAAGACAATCAAATGCCTGCATTTGAAACAGCACAAGGTCGTAAAACACCTGTCGAAATTTCTGCTGAAATTTTACAACAACTTAAAGAGCGTGCTGAATCTAGTTTAAAAAATCCTGTAAATGGTGCCGTCATTACAGTTCCTGCATATTTCGATGAAGCCCAGCGCCAAGCAACACGTGATGCAGCACAGCTTGCAGGTTTAAATGTTTTACGTTTATTGAATGAACCTACTGCTGCTGCGGTTGCTTATGGCTTAGATCAAGAGACTAACCTTGCAACCAATCGTAATTATGTCATTTATGACTTAGGCGGTGGTACTTTTGACGTTTCCATTTTACGTTTTGCACAAGGTGTGTTTGAAGTTTTAGCTACAGGTGGTCATACAGCATTGGGTGGTGATGATTTAGACCGCTTAATTGTCAAGTGGGCAAAAAAACAACTCAACATTGAAAAACTTGATGATACAGAATATGCACATTTTGTTGTTGCCGCACGTAAAGCCAAAGAAGCACTGTCTGACAATACCACTGTTGAACTTAAACTTTTAGATCAAGTTCTCACACTTGACCGTGAAAATTTTGAACAGATCATTAAAGTTGCTTTAGATAAGACGATTAGCGTATGCAAGCGTGTATTGCGTGATGCCAAACTTGAACTTGATGATATTCAAAATGTCGTTTTAGTGGGTGGCTCTACCCGTTCATACGCAGTACAAAAAGCTGTTGCAGAAGTATTTAACCAAGAACCATTGTGTACGATTAATCCTGATGAAGTAGTTGCCATTGGTGCAGCAATTACAGCAAATCAATTGATTGGCAATAGTCAAGATGGATCATTACTGTTAGATGTCACACCTCTTTCTCTTGGTTTAGAGACCATGGGCGGCCTGGTAGAGCGTTTAATTTCACGTAATACTGCAATCCCTGTTGCACGCCGTCAAGAATTCACCACATATCAAGATGGTCAAACAGCAATGCTCATCCATATTGTACAAGGTGAACGTGATTTGGTGGAACATTGTCGTAGCCTAGGACGTTTTGTACTACGTGGCATTCCACCAATGACTGCGGGTCAAGCGCGTATTGAAGTCACTTTCCAAGTCGATGCAGATGGTCTACTCACTGTGTCTGCCAAAGAAACAACGTCAGGTGTACATGCTGAAATTGACATCAAACCATCTTATGGTTTGTCAGAGACAGATACTGAGCGTTTATTGTTAGATGGCTATAAGTTTGCCGAAGAAGACAAACATTTACGTCACTTACATGAAACCAAAGTAGAAGCACAACGTGAAGTCGAAGCATTAACACAAGCACTAAAAGCGGATGCACAATTGTTGAGTAAGGAACAATTAAATGCGCTCACACAAGCTCAAGCTCATTTAATTGTTCAACTTGCAACAGATGATATTCAAGCCATCGAAGATGCTGTGGAAAAACTCAAAATTCATAGTGATGCTTTTGCTGCTGAACGTATGAATCAACATATTGATCATGCACTCAAAGGCACAAAACTTGATGACTGGTCAAACTCAAACTAATTTATAGGTAAAGACTATGCCACGTATTAAAGTACTACCTCATGCAACAATTTGCCCAAATGGTGCTGAGTTTGAAGCTGAAGCAAATAGCAATCTTTGTCAAAGTTTATTGGACAATGGAATCAAAATTGAACATGCTTGCGATATGTCAAAAGCGTGTACCACCTGTCATGTTGTGGTACGTCAAGGCTTTGACAATCTTGAAGAAATGGATGATATTGAAGCTGATTTACTTGACCGTGCTTGGGGCTTAGAACCCGACTCACGTCTGTCATGCCAAGTAAAAATTACTGATGAAGATATGGAAATCGAAATTCCAAAATATACACTCAACCATGCTTCTGAAAATCACTGATTTTCCAAGATAAAAAAATAAGCTACCCTTTAAAGTAGCTTATTTTTTATTCCACTTAATTCTGAGTTTGTAATTAACTTAGCACTAAATCAATCAAATAATACAAACAGCAAATAAGTTAATGAGGTGGAATAATAATTTCATCTTCACTATTTAATTGTGCAACACCCATAGAATTCGTTAATTGTTGTTGTAACTGAATACGTTCGATCATTTTTTCTAAAACACTGACCAATTCTGTATATTCAAAATTCTGCACTTCCTGCATATTTAAAACCAAATGAAAACCTTTATATTCATAATCAAACCATTGTTCATTTTCATTATGAATATTGCTATATTTTTCCATCACTTGCCAAGTTTTAACAGCATCTTGAATGCCTTTCAGTTCCATTGGCTCTTTAGGTGCACATAAATAACTACTTTTGACCAACTTATAAGTTTCATCTGAAATTAAAATTTCATCTATTTCTGCAGCACTCTGTAAACGCGCAGCTAAATTTGCATCACGCCCAACAATAGTATATGCCATGCGATGCATTGCCCCATAATTCCCAACGTGACAATATCCTGTACTGATTCCCATACGAATATGTAATGGTGCATACCCCATTTTTTCCCAACGTGCACGCAAAAACTTCATCTGTTGACGCATAGCAAGTGCCATATCTAGACAATTTTTCGCATCCTGCTCCACACCTTGCGAATCAGGATCACCAAAGAAAATTAAAATTGCATCACCCATGAACTTATCAATCGTTGCACCATATTGCTTAGCGATTTCTGTCATGTGGCTTAAATAATCATTCAATACGAAGGCGAGATCATCAGGAATTAATGTTTCAGATAATTCAGTAAATCCTTGAATATCAGAGAAAAAAACTGTAATTTTTTTACGTTTATACTCAAGCTTCGCCTCAGTTTCACCTCGCATGATGGACTGCCAAAGTTGCAGAGGTGCATAACGACTCAACTGATTAGATAACTGAATATAACGATTCATTTCATTAAAATAATTTTGGCGCTGTGTATTTATACGCTTTATTCTTCTATTTTGATAATAATTAGCAATATTGATAAAAATAATCAGCCCAATAAAACTAAAAATTGTTAATTCAATTGAAGTCTGTTGAAAATAATCATCAAAACCAAAAACAAAAATAATATTTAAATAGAAAAGAATAATACTAATTAGAATCGCCAATGAACTAATCATCATTGAAATTTTATAATTAACAGCAATATAAATAATGACAAACAACAAGATAAAGGTAATCACTAAACTTAAATATACAGCTGCCAAAACTGTTGAAATCACAATAATATCAATTAAAAAATAAACATTACGGCGTACTAATGCACCATATTGATATTCCAACCAACGCGATAACCTTGGACTAATCAATAAAATAAAGAAAATAAAAATCGGCACATAAAGCTGATTATATGCATTCGGTGTAGTAAAGCTATAAATAACCAACAACATTGCAAGTATGCTATATCCCATCAGCCGTTGGAATATTTCAAATTGCTTGGGTTGTTTATCCAACATACGATCTAATGGCAAAAGAGAACCTCGAACGTTATTGATTATTTATATTCATATGCAATAGCGTTTAGTCCATACGCCAATCAAAAGGCATATCTCCTTGACCACGCAATGCCAACATCAAGGTTTGGCGCATGTGTGCTAAAACTTCGTTTGAATATGGCACCGCAGGTAAACCAAAGACTGGTTTTGGCCATGCCACATCATTTTGATAACGTACAACATGATGAAAATGCAATTGTGGAACCATATTGCCAAGCGCCGCGACATTCATTTTATCTGCACGGAATACACGAGAAAGTTGGCTCGACAACCAGCTTGATTCACGTAAAAATTGCTCTTGGTCAGCTTGACTCAGCTCATATAGCTCTGTAATGCCCGGTACACGTGGAATCAGGATTAACCAAGGAAATTGCATATCATTCATTAAACGACATGTAGACAGCGGAAAATCGCCGACAAAAAAAGTATCTTGAGCAAGTTGAGGATGCAGACTAAACATATCTTTATAAATGACATAAAATTAAAAAGGATGCCTAATACTAACACATCAGTTTTAACGTGAATATTGTTAGACTTGTGTTTTGGTACAAATAAATACAGTTTGTTTTGAACACAATCACAAATTTATGACAGGAAAAGTTATAAAAAATTTTCTTGATCCATTTTGCGTATTTCACCTTCTCGTTATTACACTTTTCAAAAATGTAACAACGAGAAATCTAAGCTTATTTTAAATCACCTAAAAGCGTACTAAGTAGGTCTAAAATAAACTGAATCCTTTTTTGATTTTCTTCTAACATCACCATAACTTTAAGACGTTGTCCACCTTCCATACGGAACCAAGTCGGATGTTTCTGCATCAATTGAATCATGGTAATGGCTTGTACAGGTGTGTCAGGTGAAAATTCAATCGCACCACCATTCGCCCCAATATCAATTTTAGTAATACCCAACTGTTCAGCTTGAATGCGAATTTGATGCACACTGAACAATTGTTTGACGGCAAGTGGTGGCACGCCAAAACGGTCTATCAACTCCATACGAATATTATCAAGTTTATCTTGGGTATCCGTATTACTAATGCGTTTATAGAACATCAAACGTTGATGCACATCACCTAAATATTCATCAGGAATTAATGCAGGCATATGTAAGCTAATTTCAGAGGTTAGCGACAATGGTGCATCAAAATTTGGCGTTTTACCTTGTTGAATAGCTTTGGTCGCTTTTTCCAGCATTTCCATATATAGGCTATAACCTATTGCATTCATTGAACCACTTTGCTGTTCGCCAAGTAGCTCACCTGCACCACGAATTTCCAAATCTTCGGTTGCTAACATAAAGCCTGCACCCAAAGTTGAGGCACGTGAAATCGCATCCAGACGTTTTTCAGCATCACCTTTTAAGCCCTTGATTGAAGGCACCATGAGGTAAGCATATGCTTGGTGATGTGAACGCCCAACGCGACCACGTAATTGATGTAACTGTGCCAAACCAAGCTTATCCGCACGTTCGATGATAATCGTATTGGCATTTGGTACGTCAATACCTGTTTCAATAATCGTTGAACACACCAAGACGTTATATTCTTTGTGATAAAACTGTTGCATGACTTGCTCAAGTTCACGTTCACGCATTTGCCCATGCGCAACTGCCACACGTGCTTCAGGAACTAAATGACGAATATTTTCAGCAGCACGCTCAATGCTATCGACTTCATTATGTAAAATATAGACCTGACCACCACGCAGCAATTCACGTAGAATCGCCTCTTTCATCGTTTCATCAGTCTGTTCATTGACAAATGTTTTGACTGCCAAACGGCGTGCAGGGGGTGTCGCAATAATCGAAAGATCACGCATTCCAGAAAATGCCATATTCAAAGTGCGTGGAATCGGCGTTGCGGTCAGTGTTAACATATCGACATCAGCTCGCATTGCTTTAATACGCTCTTTGTCACGCACACCAAAACGATGTTCTTCATCGACAATCATTAAACCCAAATTTTTAAACTGGACATTTTGTTGAAGAATTTTATGTGTACCAATGACAATATCAACTTTACCGTCAGCTAAATCTTCAATAGTTTTAGTATGGGTTTTACTTGTACCAAAACGGGATAACACTTCAATTCGAATTGGCCAATCTGCAAAACGGTCTTTGAACGATTCATAATGTTGCTGTGCGAGCAAAGTCGTTGGCACTAAAACCGCGACCTGCTTATTATTTTGCACTGCAACAAAAGCAGCACGCATCGCCACCTCTGTTTTACCAAAGCCCACATCACCACAGACCAAGCGATCCATCGGTTTGGCTTGTTGCATATCATGTAAAGTCGCCTCAATGGCATTGGCTTGATCAAGCGTTTCTTCATAAGCAAAACCACTTGAAAATTGCATATAACTGCTTTGCTCAAGCTCAAAACTGATGCCAGGCTTAGACTGACGGCGTGCCTGAATATGCAGTAATTCTGCTGCAACATCGTGAATTTGCTCAAGTGCTTTACGTTTGGCTTTACTCCATGCATCTGTCCCCAATTTATGCAGAGGTGCCAGATCAGGATCACCACCACTAAAACGGCTAATCAGGTGTAAATGTGTCACAGGCACATAAACTTTAGCTTCATCGGCATAATTGAGCTGTAAAAATTCATAGTCTTGCTCATCGATATTCAGCGTCACCAAACCTGCATAGCGCCCCACACCATGATCAATATGTACCACAGGTGCACCGATATTTAATTCAGTAAGACTTTTAATTAAAAATTCTTCTGAAACTTCCTGTTGACGTTTTTTACGACGCTGTACAACACGATGCTCATACAACTGATTTTCTGAAATGACTGACAAATGATCAGTGATCAGCAAACCACGATCCAAAGGTGCATGGGTAATTGCAACTGAAAAATGAGATCGTTGAAATGCTGAAAAGCTTTCAACCACAGGAATTTCGCCCAAACTCGGACGTAACGCATCTTTTAAGGTTTCACGACGACCTGCACTTTCTGCAACCAACAACACAGGATGATTCGCATGATCAATATACTGTTTAACAGCTTTAAAGGGTTGTTCCTGTTTAGGATCAACAGGAAGTTGAGCAGGTTGTTCTGCCGCTAAATTGATTGCACCTGACTTCAAAGCATCTACAGATGCAACAGAAGCAATAATTCTCGGAAATTTATTGAGATATTCAAAAACCTGATTCGGTTGAATAAACAATTCTTCAGGTGCTAATAAAGGCTGATCAACATTGTGACGACGGTCTTCATAACGACGCGTCACATCTTTCCAAAATTGGGTTAATCCATCATCGAGATGCTCATCTGTAATGACAATGCAATGCTTTGGTAAGTACGCTGTAAGGCTACTTTGCGACTGCATCGCCTCTTTACTAAAAAATAATGGAAAATAGAAATCCAAACCTGCTGAGGCAATACCATCTAAAACATCGGTATAAATTGGATTTTTCTTTGGATTTGCTGTGGGAAAACTTTCAGCATAACGGTCACGAAATGTAGAGCGTGCTTCTTTAAGTGGAAACTCTTTAGCAGGCAAAACCGTAAAATGATCCAACTTTGTTGTTGTTCTTTGTGTTTCAGGATCGAAAAATTTTAAGCTGTCAATTTCATCATCAAATAGATCGATACGAATCGGCGCATTTTGCCCTGAGGCATAAATATCCATGATGCTGCCTCGTACCGCAAACTCGCCATGATCATAAACGGTATCAACCAAATGATAACCCGCTTGAATCAAACGCATTTTTTGTTGTTCTAAGTCAAATTTCTGCCCGACTTTGATATCAAAGTGTTCACCAAGCACCCATGACGTTGGTGCGACCCGTTGTGCCAAAGTCGTTGCGGAAACAAGTAAAATACCTTTGCTTGGCATATTAGATAAAATTGAAAGTCGTTCAGATACAATATCTTGATGTGGTGATAATCGATCGTATGGCAAAATTTCCCAGTCTGGAAATACGGTTGGTTTTATGCCATAAAACTCTAATTCGCTTTCAAGTTGGTTTAAATGCTGATTGTTTCGAGCAACTAAAACATACAATTGCTCAGATTGCTCTGAAATCTCTTTGAATAATAGTGCTGCTGATGAACCCAACATTGAACCAATCCAACGTTTTTCACCCGCTTTCAGTTGTTTTAAATTAAGGTCTGAGATTTCTTGTTTAAACATAATCGCATCAGGTCAAAAAGACATGGACGATAGTTTAACATGAGGATTTTGTAGATGGACATCTTGTTATTTGATTTCACACGACTGCTCATACAGTATCGTGCACACCACTATCCAAACAATCATCACATAATGATACAAATTTATTGAAGTACATCACCATAATAAAATAAAGATTATGTTATGAATATTCACTCTAGATTATATTTAAAACAGAAAAGGAACAATAAAGAATGTCTCATCATCTATTACTCGCAACATGGGCTGATTCAGCAAAAGCCTTTGAAAGTTTCACAAAATTAAAAAACACCACTTTTTCCCATGACATTAACAGTGCAATTATTATTGAACGTCAAGAAGATGGTCGCTTTAAAATTCAAGATCAACTCAATAATCAAGATAATACCAACACCTTAGGTGGTGGTTTTTTTGGTTCATTGCTTGGTATTTTAGGTGGTCCTCTCGGTGTTTTATTGGGCTTCAGCACGGGTGCTTTAATCGGCTCTTTGTTGGATGCTGATAATATTGACGCAAATCAAGCTGTATTAAGTAAAATTAGTCAATCCTTACCTGTTGGCTCCACAGGTTTATTTATTGACCTTGAAGAACAAGATGAAAGCCTCATAGATGCTCTATTCCCATCAGATGCGTCGCTTTTACGTTGGGATTATGATGTTGTCGTCAGCGAAGTCGAAGCCTCTGTAGCTGCATGGGAGGAAGCACAACGTATTGCTAACCATACACTTCATGAACAGAAAAAAGCTGAAAATAAAGCCAAACGTCAACAGAAATGGGCTGACTTTAAAGCTAAATTTCAAACGCATTAAACTGATTTAAAAATCAGTTTCATTAAGGGAATGCTATATTCGACACCTTCACATATGAATAAAGCATTCCTGACCTCATCAATCAGATATTTTTTACTTATCCCGTTGAAAATTTTTATAGTAATCACTCAACTTCTGAATAATGTGCTTAAACTGTTTCAAATTTTCTTCAGTATTCCCCAATCTCGCGACATAGCGACCCGATGCAATTTCCAAATCAATTTTTTCATTAATCAAAATAGCTTTATAAAACAACTCTTTTAAATCATCAAAATTTTTAAGCTTACGATTAGAAAAATACTCAAGGCGTTCTTTCAATTCAGTATTTAAAACGATGCCATCAACAATAAAACCCTGCTCAGGATCAATTTGAATATTATGTTTTTCTAAAAATTCAACTTCAGCTTTCGCCTCTTTACCTTTAAATAAATCAGCAATTTTGGCAAACATAATGTATTCCAACGTTTTAACAATCCATGTAGTTTAGTCAGATTTAGACCAAGATTAAAGTATCAAAGATCTTAGGCTATTTTAAATTCTATAATAAAAAAGCATCCTTTCGGATGCTTCATTTTGTACTATTTCAACCATATTGCTTTTGTAGATAATTTACGATTGATTCAGATTCAAATAGTTGAGCACCTGTATTTGGATCAACTAAATAAGGGACTTGAATATCCTTTTTGACCCGCCCCATCACAGGAACAACTTTTTCACGCTTACCGCCCGCCAAAGGCACATATTTACCAGGCTTTAAACGCAATACTGATGGCCCTTGATCTTGCCAACGCTCTTTTGCCACATTATGAAAAATAAAAGGAATTTCTAGTTCAGTTAACACCCCACGTACCACACGGGTATATGGACTTGCCTCAAAGCCCCACAACTCTAAAAGTTGCTCAGGTGCTGCACGATGAATAATTTTTTTATTGATCCAGACACCTCGTGCACCATTAATCAATGTACCCGCAAATGCTACAAGCGGTAATTTTGGATAATGTGCATATTTCTTGGGTATTTGACCATTTTTGCCATAATTTTTAAAAAGATAATGCACAATATCTTGCGATTCATACAACTTTTCGCCTGTATTTTCATCGACTAAAAATGGAAATTGTGCTTTTCCACCTTGTTCTTTGACAATTTTACGGTATTTAGTTCCCCCTTTTGGACAAGGATATACCTCATAATCCAAGTTCAATAAAGTCATCACCTCACGAACACGGCGACAAAATGGTGAACCTTCAAACTCGTACAGCTTTAACGCTTTTTCAGGCTGATTGGGAAATGGCGTACCATTTGCGCCACGTCCACCCTCGGTAATTGCTGAAACCAATGCTTGAGCAACTTTAATCTGATGATGCACCATTTTGTTATCCTTGGGGTTTGACTAACCCTAAATTTTAAAGATCTACTAATTTTTCTTTTGCAACTACAATGCCGTTATTGTCCGCATAGATAAAATCACCAGCATTGAAAGTTACGCTACCAAAATACAAGGGTAGATCCACTTCGCCTATGCCCTTACGGTTACTTTTTTGTGGAATTGCAGCCAATGCATGTATACCTAAATCAAGCTCAGCGAGAGCATCTACATCACGCACACAACCGTAAATCACCACACCATTCCAATGATTTTTAACTGCCGATTCAGCAATCATATCCCCCATCAAGGCACAGCGCATTGATGCCCCACCATCTACAACAAGGACTTTCCCTGTACCATCTGTTGCTAACAATTCTTTGACACGTGAATTGTCTTCAAAACATTTCACTGTGACGATTTGACCACCAAAACTTTTACGTGCGCCATAACTTTGAAAGAAGCGACCATCCAAAGATGGAATTAAAGTTTGAATCTCTTTATCAGGATGATAATCCAATAAATCACAAGTTACAAAAGCGGGTGAACTCAATTTAATTCTCCATTATTTAGCATTTTGTATGTATAAATTATCATAAATTTCAAATTTATCGGTTTGAGTTTGTGCAACCTCGACCATAGTATGAGCCACTTGTTCAGCTGTCACTGGCTTATATTTAAATGTATTTGGAATGAAATGCGAGAATTTCTGAAAGATTTTTTGTCCTACATCTTCCAAAACACGTTGCTCGTCCCGCTCACCGATCAGTAAAGAGGGGCGAATGATTGAAATACGTAATAAATCTAAACTTTGTAAATAATTTTCTAGTTCGCCTTTGACACGGTTATAAAATATTTTAGAGCTAGCGTTTGCCCCCATCGCACTGACCAAAATCAATTGTGTATCGGTATTTTCAAAAAGATCTGCAAAATGTGCATTAATTTCATAATCAATGGCATAAAATTTTTCTTTAGAACCTGCTTTTTTCTGAGTAGACCCCAAACAACTAAATGCATGACTAAAACCATTTACATCTTGATCATTTAATAATAAAAAATCATCTAAGACCAATTGTTCAACTTTTGGCAATTGTTTAAGTTCCATATCTTCTTGTCGCACAATCGCGGTAATTTTTTCACATTGCGCTAACTGGCTCAGCTTTTTGACCAATATTTTACCGACCAAACCTGTTGCCCCAATAACGATCGCATTTTTAATCGTTTGTGTCATTTTTAAACAATCTCCTACTTTTAGAAATAATCTACCGCTTTCTTTTCTTTTTTTCTGCATCTATTTGGTGTCAAAGCATGTCAAGACTTGACTTTACTAAGCGCTTTAATCAAAATATGGCACTTGTTTACGGGCTGGTGAAAATTCTCTGATGTGGGTTTTCAGATGTAATTTCAGCCCGCCCAGACCAATCTATTTCAAGGAGTGCACGAGTGGCAAACTCTGCTCAAGCTAAAAAACGTGCTAAACAAAACGTTAAAGCACGTAAACACAACGCAAGCTTACGTTCTATGGTTCGTACTTATCTTAAACGTACAGTAGCGGCTATCGCTGCTGGTGATTATGCTGCAGCTACTGAAGCTTATAAAACAGCTGTACCAGTAATCGACCGTATGGCTGATAAAGGCATCATCCATAAAAACAAAGCTGCTCGTCATAAGAGCCGTTTAAATGCACAAGTTAAAGCTTTAGCTAACTAATTTGTTGCATGAAAAGAGCCCCTTGGGGCTTTTTTTATGCCTAAAAATATATTTATCCTATTCTCTTTAAAACAATCCAACCCAGTCTTTAATAAATAGACTTCTCTTTTCAGAAATTTAAATAAATTTGTCTCGCAGCTATCCTACCTACGGCGCAAAGCAGTATTTATTTTGGCTTAACCCATACACCGAGAAAAAAGTTTTTTGTTCGACCTCAAAAGTCCTCAGCCACTTCAAAACATTTTTTTAAAGCAGCATGTTTTAAAATCCTATTCTATATTTATGCTTTCCATTGAAATTCGCTAAATAAAGCATCTTTTTTCAAGGTATTTTCTACGGCATTTGCAAGTTGTTTAACCATGCTTTGCGTTTCTATTTTTTTAAACCATGCTTGTTGTTCATTGGCATGGGCTGAAATCTGACACGTCAGTAAACCGTCATCATTTAAATGACAATGCACGCCCAAACCAATTGGATGATTTCCCACACTGACCGCTAAACGTTCTTCTGAATGGGTCAACTCAGCTTTAAAACCATATTCTGTAAGCTGTTTAGATAATAAATCCGTCACATAGGCTTGAGTGACAAGACAGGCATTTTCACCCTTTGCATTCGTTGGGCTATGCTTCTCACAGTTTGCTGTAAATTGTAATGTTCTCATTGCTTCATCCAAAGGCTTTATAGTTGTATGGGTTTAGAATAAGCAATATAAACAAAACAGCCAAGCATTTGCTTGGCTATTGTTGAAGAAATATACAAATATTAGACCAATTACTCAGTCATCCGTATTTGGTCATAGATTACTCATCGACTTGAATGTGCAAACCTGCTTGATTTGTCAATTGAGTAAATGTCGGGAAACTTGTTGCGACTGTTTCAGTACCCATGATCTTAATTTCACCTGAAGTACGCAAACCTGCCATCGAGAAACTCATGGCAATACGATGGTCATGATGTGATTCAATTTCACCACCTGTGAAAATTGCACCCCATTCGCCAGATTTGCCTTTACCTTCAATGATGATGCCATCATCAGTCGGTGTACAGTCAATCCCCATGGTTTTTAAACCATCCGCCATGACTTGAATACGGTCAGATTCTTTCACACGTAACTCAGCCGCGCCCGTCAAAATCGTTTGCCCTTCAGCACAGGCTGCTGCAATAAATAAAGATGGGAATTCATCAATCGCCAATGGCACTTGATCTTCAGGCATGTGAATACCTTTAAGCGTACGTGTACCACGAATACGAATGTCTGCAATTGGTTCACCACCTGCAATACGTTCATTTTCAACGGTTAGGTCAGCACCCATTTGTTTTAAAATTTCAATCACACCTGTACGAGTTGGGTTAATCCCTACCGCTTCAAGAGTAACATCTGAACCTTCAGTAATCGCAGCACCCACCATAAAGAACGCAGCAGAAGAAATATCTGAAGGCACTTGTATTTCAGTACCTACGAGTTTTCCACCACCTTGTAGTGAAATGCGATTGCCTTCCGTTTTCACGTCATAACCAAAAGCACGGAGCATACGCTCAGAATGATCACGCGTCGGTTCAGGTTCAGTGACAGACGTTTCACCCTCTGCCCATAAACCTGCCAATAAAATCCCTGATTTTACTTGTGCAGATGCCATTGGCAAATCGTAGTGAATACCTTTAAGTTTTTGTCCACCCGTAATCGAAATCGGTGGCGTACCACGTTCACCTGTAGACTGAATGTGCGCACCCATTTCACGTAAAGGTTTTGCAATACGTTCCATTGGACGTTTTGACAATGACGCATCACCTGTCATCACAGAATCAAAAGCCTGCGCAGATAAAATACCTGAAAGCAAACGCATCGATGTCCCTGAGTTACCCATATACAGCGCAGTTTTTGGTGCTTTTAGACCATTCATACCAACACCGTGAATGGTTACTTCACCATTCTTAGGACCTTCAATGCTCACCCCCATATCACGGAAAGCTTGAAGTGTTGCCAAAGCATCTTCACCTTCAAGGAAACCTGTCACATGTGTTGTTCCTTCGGCAATCGCACCAAACATGATAGAGCGATGTGACACTGATTTGTCACCCGGCACGGTAAATTTACCCTTAAATGTCTTCTCACCTGGCAAAATGGTAAATTGTTGTGTCACCTTATTTTTCTCCATCAAAGGTTTTTTAGCGAGCATATGATTAAAATGCTGTCGTGCTGCTTGTGCATGACCGAGCAAACCCATCAATGCTTGTGAATCTTCATTTTCAATCAATTGACGTAAAGTTCTGAGTTGTGTTTCAAAACCATCAACTGCTTTGAGTATGGCAGTTTTATTGGCAAAAAAGATATCGTGCCACATTTGCGGATCGCTTGCCGCAATCCGTGAAAAGTCACGAAATCCACCTGCGGCATACCGGAAAATATCGAGATTATCTTCACGATTTGCCAGTTGCTCAACCAAGTTAAATGCCATTAAATGTGGTAAATGACTGGTATGTGCAAGCACTTCATCGTGCTTATCGACATCCATACAAATGACTTCAGCTTTGGCTGCCTGCCAAAGTGTGATCAGTTTTTCCACCGCCCAATCCGCACTGCTTGGTAATGGCGTCAAAATCACTTTGTGGTTGGCAAAAAGATCTACTTTGCCTGCATGCACACCTGTATGTTCTGCACCTGCAATCGGATGCCCTGGAACAAAACCCACTGGTAAATTTTCACCATAAACCGCTTTGGCAGCAGCAACCACATTGCCTTTGGTACTGCCAACATCAGTGATGATGGCATTTTCCAAAACATAAGGTTTAATGGTTTCAAGAATTTTTTGTGTTGCACGTACAGGTAAAGCCAATACAATTAGATCTGCATCCTTTACCGCTTCAACAGGATCACTAAACCCTTCTGAAATAATGCCAAGTGCTTTTGCATCGTCCAAAGTTCGTTTAGATCGTGTTGACGCGACAATTTTTTCTGCAAGTTGCTCTGCAATAATCACGCGAGCCAAACTTGAACCAATCAGCCCAAGTCCGATAAAAGCAACTTTTTTAAATAAAGCTTGTGTCATGACTTTGTTTTCAGACCTTCAGTTTTAAAGTACTGCAATCGGGTATGAACCCAATACACGCACTTCTTTCACCAATGGACGAATTTCTTCAATCGCCGCTTTAACATTGTCTTGCTCAACATGACCTTCTAAGTCAATGAAGAACACATACGCCCATTTCTCAGGCAATGCAGGACGCGTTTCAATACTGGTTAAGCTAATATTATGTTTCGCAAATGGTGCAAGAATTTCCAATAACGCCCCTGCACGGTCATGTGCTGAAACCAATAATGAAGTTTTGTCATTACCTGATTGCGGCACTTTTTCACGACCAATAACAAGGAAACGTGTTGTATTTTCAGGATTATCTTCAATATTACTATGTAAAATTTCTAAATCATAAATGCTTGCAGCAACGTCCGATGCAATTGCAGCAGAGTGCCATTCATTACGAATACGGCGTGCCGCTTCAGCGTTTGAACTTAACGCAACGCGTTCTACACCTGGATAATGTGCATCTAACCAACTACGACATTGTGCAAGTGTTTGTTGGTGTGCATAAATTTGTTTAATGCTGTCTTTGCGGGTATTTGCAGAAATCAAGAACTGGTGATGAATACGCAATTCAACTTCACCAATCACATTTAAATGCGATGCTTTAAAACAGTCTAGAGTATGGTTAACCACACCTTCAGATGAGTTCTCTACAGGCACTAAGCCATAGTGAGCACTACCCGCCTCAACTTCACGGAACACTTCGTCAATGGTTGGAAGGGGGCGAACCACTGCATCTTGACCAAAATGCTTCAACACTGCGGAATGCGTATAAGTACCGACAGGTCCTAAGAATGCAATACTTTGTGGTGCTTCTAGTGCTAAACAAGCGGACATAATTTCACGGAACAAACGAGCCATCGTTGTATCTGACAATGGACCTTCATTACGCTCCATCACATTACGCAACACCTGTGCTTCACGTTCAGGACGATAAAACAACGGATTCTCTTCTGCAGCAAATTTTGCTTTAGCCACTGCTTCTGCCAACTTTGCACGGCGATTAATCAGTTGCTGGATTTGTTGATCTACTGAATCAATATCATCACGGATTTGAGCAAGATCGAGAGAAGTCGTGTTTTGATCATCGTTGATCATTGTTATATCGCCCTTTTAAAAATCTAGAATTACAGATGGTTTAAATTTTAAACCACTCACAGTATAACAATAGTTCATGCGAATTTGTTGCACAATACTGCTTTTATGTACGTTTTAAATCCCTTTCCTGACATTCATTCCTTCCTACAAGGTGAAGCAACAAAGACCTTCAACTTTACAAAGCCTCTATAGAAGTTTAAGCCACAGCATTTATGATAAATAAGTTAAGCGCAACTCGAGCACTAAAAGATGAATAAGAGAATCGCTGTTTTGATCACCCATGATTTTGAAGATGTGGAATATCACGATCCTGTTGAAGCATTTAGAGCGGCAAGCCATTCGGTACGCAATATCGAAAAAACAGCAGGAAATATCGTCTATAGTCAACAACGCAAATCTGCCGTCAGCATTGATTATGGAATTGATGAAATTTCAGTTCAGGACTTCGATGCTTTAATGATTCCGGGCGGAAATTCAACTTACTTACTCAAACAAGATATGCGTTTTATTGAATATCTACGTAATTTTGCCAACGCACAAAAACCCATTTTTTTATCTTGTTATAGTCCACATTTACTTATTGATGCACAAATTGCAATTGGACGCAGGCTAACGTCTATCCAAACTATCATTCATGACTTAAAAAATGCAGGTGCTGTAGTTTTTGATGATGACGTAGTGAATGACAATAATTTATATATTTCTTCTCGCTCCACCCAAGAATTACCTAGATTTATTCGTGAATGTCTCAATGTTTTAAGTGTTTGATTATTTTGCTGTATGTTCAATCCTAAATGACTTTATTTAAATGAAGTGCATTTTACACATTGTTAAAATCAAGCAAAATCATCAGCTATTCCTTGAGGCAACATGACCCACATGTCACCTCAACCTACAGCATATTATTTTTATGCTTGAATGACTTCACGAGCAATCACAAGACGTTGAATATCAGAAGCCCCTTCATAAATTTGGCTCACACGTACATCTCGATAAATTCGTTCTACAGGGAAATCAGAAACATAACCATAGCCGCCATGGATTTGAATCGCATCTGAACACACTTTTTCAGCAATTTCTGAAGCAAAAAGTTTTGCCATAGATGCTTCTTTTAAACAAGGTAATCCTGCATCTTTTAAACTTGCCGCATGTAAAACCAACTGTCTAGCTGCTTCAATTTGCGTTGCCATATCGGCTAAACGAAAAGCGACAGCTTGGTGCTGCACCAACTCGACACCAAAGGTTTTACGCTGATTGGCATATTCTACCGCTGCATCTAATGCTGCACGCGCCATACCCACACATTGTGATGCAATCCCAATGCGACCTGATTCTAGATTTGACAAGGCAATTTTATAACCTTCCCCTGCCTGCCCCAATAAATTTTCAGCAGGAATTCGACAGTTTTCAAAAATAATGGTCGCGGTATCGGAACAATGCTGCCCCATTTTATCTTCAATACGTGAAACAATATAACCTTGAGTATCCGTAGGAACCAAAAAGCAAGAAATCCCTCGCTTACCTGCGGCTTGATCAGTTACCGCAAAAACAATAGCAATCTGCGCATTTTTTCCTGTTGTAATGAACTGTTTTGTACCATTGAGTACCCATTCATCTCCCTCACGCACTGCTTTACATTGCAATGCACCTGCATCAGAACCTGCTTGTGGCTCGGTCAAACAAAAACAACCCAGCCATTCCCCTGTTGCCAATTTTGTTAAATACTTTTGCTTTTGTTGTTCTGTACCATAACGCTGAGTAATACCACAGGGTAAAGAGTTTTGCACACTCACAATGGTAGAAATTGCACCATCCCCTGCGGCAATTTCCTCCAAAGCCAGTACCAAAGAAATATAATCTAAACCTGCACCGCCATATTGTTCCGACACCGTCATCCCCAACGCCCCCAATTCACCTAGTTCTTTGAGCTCTTGTGCAGGGAAATGCGATGTTTGATCACGTTCTGATGCGCTCGGTTTAAGCTTATTTTGTGAATAATCACGCATCATCTCCTGAATCATTTTCTGTTCTTCATTTAAAATCATGGCAGCATCCTGTCTATATACTTTTTTAGGCAAAAAACTGACTAACTTGGTTCATAAAATAACCAAGAGAATCAAAGATAAATTAAAATTTTGATGAGAAATTCATATACTTCTTCATTGAATACAAAGAAGTATATAAATAAAAATAGATAATTAAATTGAGAAAAATCTTATTTTAATGCATTATTTAGGTTGCATACGAATTGCACCATCGAGACGAATCGTTTCACCATTCAAGTAACTATTCTCACAAATTTGCCCAACCAATGATGCAAATTCTTCAGGTTTTGCCAAACGTGGTGGGAATGGCACCATTTGCCCCAATGCATCTTGGACATTTTGTGGCAATGCTTTAAGCATAGGTGTTTCCATGATTCCTGGTGCAATGGTCATCACTCGAATAGCATGTTGTGCAAGCTCACGTGCCAAAGGTAAAGTCATTGCCACAACTGCACCTTTTGATGCTGAATAAGCAGTTTGTCCAATTTGTCCATCAAATGCCGCAACTGAAGCCGTATTGATAATTACACCACGGTCTTCCTCACCTGCTTGTAACTCATATTTTGCAATCAAATTGGCAGCAAAACGTAGCATATTAAATGTGCCTGACACATTGATATTTAATACGCGCTGAAAATCTGTTAATGCATGAATGCCTTTTTTACCCAGAACTTTGGCAGATGGACCAATACCAGCACAGTTCACGAGACCATTCAACTGTCCATATTCTTGTTCTACATCATTAAAAAATTGTTCAACGGTAGTCTCATCTGTCACATCAAGTTGCACAAACTTGGCCTTTTCACCCAGTTGTTGCTGTGTTTGCTGCCCCAATTCATTATTCATATCGACAATGATAACTTTAGCATCACGCTCAACTAAAAAAGCTGCGGTCGCTGCACCCAAACCCGATGCACCACCTGTGACAACAAAAACTTTTCCTGCAATTTTCATATTATTTTCCTATTCATTTTTTGAATGAGCACTCGACTTAAGCAGCAGAGTAAACATAGAAATACTTCAGTACAATTCCCAAAAGTTGCATTTTAAATGATGCATTTGGACAATGACGTCGTGCTACAAAATAATGGAATAACCTATGGATAATCAACTACCCAAGTACAGTAAGGGAACGATTTCTATTACATTGGTACAAGAAGCCCTAGCCACTGCACAAAATAAAAATTTAGACTTAGCACAATTAATCCAAAAAATGGGCATTTCTCCAGAATTAATGCAATCAGATAAAAGTAGAGTTTCCGTTCATACATTTGCCCTACTTTGGACAGAAATCGCAAATCAAATGAATGATGAGTTTTTTGGTATGGACAGCCATGCGATGCGTAGAGGCAGTTTTCAACTCTTGTCAAAAATGCTGATGCAAGCTGAAAATGTCAAAATTGCACTGACACAAATTTTACAGTTTTTAAATGCAATTTTAGATGACTTTTCGAGCACGCTATTTGTTGAAGAAAATTATGCTTATATTGTCATTTATGATCGGCAAGCACCTAAAAATATGTTTGCATATGCCACCTATCTCATGCTAATTCATGGTTTAATTTGTTGGCTCAGTGGACAACGTTTAATCATTAACAAAATTCAACTGCGATGTGCCGCTCCACAAGATGATCATGATTATAAAGTACGGTTTTGTGAAAACATTCATTATCATTCAGATGAAAATTACATCCAATTTGATGCTAATTATTTAAAAATCGCCATCAAACAAGACCAAAAGTCTTGGTATGAATTTATAAAAAATACCCCTGAAAACTTATTGGTTCGTTTTAAAAATCCACATGCTCTGAGCTCAATCATCCGTAAATCCCTCATGCAACAGTCACCTGAGCAGTGGCTTGAGCTGAATGTTTTGGCAAAACAACTCAATATGTCGGAAGCGACGATACAACGCCGCTTAAAAAACGAAGGCACAAGTTATCAGCAACTCAAAAATGAAATACGCCGTGATACTGCGATTGAACTTTTAACAACCACACAAAAAACATTACAAGAAATCAGTAATGAATTATATTTCCAAGACCCGAGTGCATTTCATCGTGCATTTAAAAAATGGACTGGTGTAAATCCAGGCTCTTATCGAGACTCATCCCTGGTATTTTGAAATATTTTAAAGAGACTGTTCATTCGTCCGAATCAAGTTGATTCAACCATTAAAATAGGTTATTTTTCATTCAATTTCTAGCTTCTTTATGGCTAGTTATCTCTCCCTCTTTAGTCTTACTGTTTTTACAGGTTCTTCCATGAATAAAATTTCTGACGTGCTTGAACAATCACTTGTGCAAAATTTTGTTGTTTCTTTATCTGCTCAAACTGAACAACTCGATGAAATTATTGATGCCATGTTAAATGCACCACAACATGATTTAAATCAAGCGATTGTGCAGTTTATTGCAAGCCAAGAAAGTCATGATTTCGCACGTGCTTTAGATATTCAAAAAGAAAATTTAAATGCAATTCAAAATGGTCTTGCATTGCAAAAAGAACATTTAGCCGACGCTGCAAAGATTGTCGCATTATGTTTAGCATTAGAAACCAATTCTCTGAAAAAACTGAATATCGCTGAATCTTTGAATGACTTTCCCATGTAAAGATTGAAAAATTATTTTAAAGTTAAACAATAAAAAAGGGAAAATCTTGATGATTTTCCCTTTTTTAATATTGATCAAATATCAATAAAAATCTTGGTAGGTTTAACCTCTACCGAACTTTAATATAAATAATTGTTTTATATTTAATTATTTTTAAGTTAAATTCTAATGTACACCACAGTGTACAAATTATCTGTTGCTAGGCATTTTTTAGCTCAGTTTGGTGGATAAAATAGGAGTACAACTGAATGAATGGAAGCTAGTTTGGTGGTCGCCATCGGAGATGAATCAATGTCCCATAAATTTTAAGATTTGAAAATAGATAGGGGGGATTGTCACAATAACCATGCCTTAAAATTAATGACCGCACCTATAAACATATTTTTATACGTCCAAAATTAAAAATTGAGGGTCTTGACTTGATGAATGATAGGTGAATGGTTCAGCTGCTCTGCCTCATGCGCTCCAGTGCGTTTTATTCTACTGGTGACTTGTTCGGGTTCATTATGTTTTTCACATTTCAAATGGCGAGTTCAACTGCCTTGATCTGTAGGCAATGACAACCATAAACAACTGCCTAAGAACTTGTCGTCAAAAAAGACGGACAGGTATATCCAAGCTGCTCCCTTAAATGGAGGATGATGTAATAGCTGTGCCATTTATCGGCAGTGCTTTTTCATTCTTATGGGATGTACCTATATTTAGTCTTACGTAGTCTTACAAAATGAATATTCGTCAAAGATGACGTAAAGCCTACACCATATAGCTTTGAGCCTAATTTAAGATGATTTTTAGCATTGAGCTGTAAGACTAAATATAGGATGCCATTTGAAATGTGACCCTTTGAGATTTCAAATCTAATAGGGCATGTTCTTACTATCTTTGCTTTACGTAGCTATACGAAATGCAAATTTATCAAACTGCATGAAAGCATTGGAATATATAGCTTAGAGGGTAGTTTGATAAGAATTATTAATAGAGGCTGTAAAGCAAAATAAAATACGCTCATGGCATGCACAAGACAGCCGATCTAGTCGCACAGATCCACCCAGTCGTTAAATCAATCTTGTTTTACGTAGTTTTACGGATGGCATATTTAAAAATCCACTGTAAGCATTGCTGTATATAGGCTTGAGCCATATTTATAGAGTTTTCTCGTAAAACAAAAAATTACCTGGATGTACTTGGATGAAACAGAAAATTATTCATGTTTTATGCTGTGCTGTTTTATTGATTACTGGTAAATCTTGCATGACGTAGCATGACAAAACCACTTTTATTGTTAGACGTAGCACGACAAAACGAATATTTATGAAAAATGATGTAAGCCTTATATAGCTTGGCTTTGAGCGTGTTTTTATGGTCGTTTTTATGAGTACTTTGTCAAGGAAATATAATTAGGTCTGTCATGCAAGATTTTGTGATACGTAGTGATACGAAATTAATCTATTTACCTTGATGTACCTTGATGGAATGCAGTTTTAATAAAATAGCTGTAATGCTTTTCTAGTAAGGGTTTGGTGGGGTTTTATAGTGCTTTTGGCGAGTTGCTGTCAAGGTGAATTTCAAAGGTGCTGTATCACTAAATTTGACTGATTTAGGTTGACGTACGTTGACGGAATGACATTTTAGCAAAATGGGTAAAAGCCTTTAGATATATAGCTTTTAGCGTGATTTATGCCTTATTTACGCCGTATGTTGTCAACCTAAATTAAGAATCAAATTATTGTTTTCAAAGCAAAGCGCAAAATTGCGTTTTGCAATTTATTAAGGTCGTCAAAAAAGACGAGCTTTCAATCATCATGATTTTAGTGATAGATCCACTTGGTTACATTTAGAATCGCAGCAAGTTAAAACCTGAATGGTTAAAATGACCATGCAGATATTTAAGAGCTTCTTGTGTATGTCGATAGAAAGCTAAAAAATCGACATGAGGTGTCTTATATGTCGATATGGCAAATATGAATTGATTATTTCACAATCAAGACTACTGTTACTCACCTTGAGTTTTACCCAGTCTTATTTTTGTTACATCATAATGAGTTCAATATGTAATCATTGTTACGTCATATACCGATTATAATTTAGCCTTTGTTACATCATAAGGTGAATGGAAATTAATCACTGTTACGTCATAAAACATAGTAGTTTAATAAAAAAGCCTCAATTAAGAGGCTCAATAAAGATCAAAGCAACTGCAATACATCTGCCCGAACTTCGACTATCTCCCGATCTGCACCGCTTTGATATAAAAACTTAATTGACTATCATAGTGATAAGGATAGTGAACATAAATAAAGAATGGTTATGAAGAAAGTAGTTATAGTTTTATCTGCAATTTTAATGACAGCTTGTACACACAATAAGTTATTACTTGAATTACCCTCACCAAATAAAACTTATCGTATTGAGGTATTACAATGCCAAGAAAATGGCTCATTCTGGGGAACTGAGAAATTACAAATTGCTGTACCATCGAAAGGCACCTCAAAATGCCAATCAGCAGTAGATACTTATATTGTTTTTTCTAGTGGAATGCCATTAAGCGATTTGCAACTAGAGTGGATTTCAGATACTGAAATACGTGCTTGGCATCCAAGTTTTAATCCTAAATTTGGTCCTTATGCAGCCACACTAGGAGGTCCCAATGATCCAATAAAAATAAGTTTTAAACCAAAATAAAAAATTGGTGAGTATCTTTTAAGTGATATCTATTAAACGACTGCCCAACGTCCGTTTGATTTTTTCATTTTTATATATTTTCTTAGAAATCTTGGCTTAATGGCTTAATTGAGCTGTAACCCTTATGTGGTAATGTTTTTCACTTAGCCAACATCCTAAAAAGCAAGTGGCATAATGGCTTAATCATGATGATTTATTCACTCATTAAGCCATTATGCCACTATACAAAACACTATCATGCTTAATGGAAAGCCTTTGATAGCAAGCCTTTCATTGCTATTAAGCCATTAAGCCACACTTCCTAGCAAAATAGGGTTAATTGAAATATAACGAATCTTGGATATTTCCTCTACTTTTAGGTAATGGCTATCAATAAGTTCATCTAATACAGGCTCTAGTTTTTGCTTACTACCTCTCATTGGACGAGGACAACTATTCATAAAACTCGAATAAGTCATTCTTTCTATATTTTTGTTAGAGCAATATTTAACGAACCACTTAACCAACTTCTCTGCATCACTTTCGGTTTTAACCTCAATATCTGCATACATCGCCCATTCATTCAGCGAGTGCTTAACGACTTCACACGCTCCCTTTAGGGTACTGGCATCAATCCACTGTAAACCCTGAAAATAAGCGAACACGGTAGCCAAACGTCGTGCTAATTGGCTTGCACGACTGGCAAACGCCTGTAGGTATTCATAGCGTTTACCTTTGCCCTGTAATTCCTCAAACATATTATAAAAGGCAAGGTCAATTTCTCTTGCCTGTTCATTCATTGGAATGACGTATCTACCGTTATACAGCTCTTGATCTGCATGAGGGCGAGGGCAGTCATCAAGTAAGTATTCGCAACGTGTCCAGTAAGCAATTAAGCGATGGTCCGTGTTGGCATTCTTATTTTGATAGATTGCATCTTGTAGCCGTGTACCTGCTAAGTTCTCAGGAATAGTTAAAATGAATCTAGGTAAAAATCCTTGTCCACGTAGTACCGGGTCCTTGAGTGCATCGGCTAATACTTCATGTTGTCCCTGCAGGTTGAACGTCAAGCGAACGTCATAAGCACGACCACTACCGTTTAAATTGGATTTGGAACGCGTTCTCTCTACAAAACCATCATCAAATAACTTAGCATAACCTCCAATGGCTTGAGTACGTGTGTCGCCTTTCATGGTATAGCCACTAAAAAATTGACCTGCTTCATCACTGGCAATAGAGGCATTATTGAGTACACCATCCACGTAAAGCCCTGCAATAGATTCAAGGGTAATGTCACTGTAAAGCGTACTCGGGTCATGTGGTGGGGGATTCTCAGCACAATAGGCTTCACGATCCTTTTTATTTAATGAAGCTTGGCCACTTTTCCATTGTTCAAGGTCACGGCGGTATTGTTCGTATTGTTTACGTTCATGCTGAATAATGGCTTTGTCGGCCATGTTTCGACTGGTACTTTTACGGCTTCCGCTTTGCCCCTCAGTGAGTAAATACAAACTACATGGCTCACCTTGAGGATTAAATGGATGTGGTGCATTAACATGAGCTTGGGCAATATGGGACATGGCACCTATGACGCATTGGGCAGCCATTGCAATAGGAGCTTGCACATACTCAGCAATGGCCAATACAGCTTCTTTCGCCAATGGTGGTAAGGCATGAATAGGATAAGGTGTATTTATTGCAGATTCTGCTTGTGTAAGCGGTAGCAGTTCTCCCCATTGGTTATCCTGTTTAGGTAGGCGACTGATTGCTTCATGAATAAATGCCTGTACTTCTGCATCGTCCTCATCACGATTTAAATCAATATGAAATGCTTTATCGCCATACTGCATGGTTTGATTTAATAAGCGTACCGCCGTATTTTGCTCGAGGTTTCGATAGGATTTAAGTTTTATATGCTCTGCTCGTATTGGCATATAGATCTGTGTATAGCTTGCTTGTGAGAGTTGATTAATCACAAACTGTATTTGCTCAAAATCAAATGCTTTAAGTGTTGTTTTATTGGCATGATATAGATGAGGCAATATCACCAATACAACGGAAAATGGCTGTAATGGTGGTTCAAAACCAATCGCAATACTTGAAGCAATTTTAAAGAAAGCTTCCAAACTATGTGTAACGATGACAGGTTTATCCTGGTGCAAATCACCATAGTAGGCAAAGCCTTTTGCTAAGCCATCAGGGATGACTTGAATGAGTTGTCGATCTTGTACTACAGCACATTGAATCAGTTTTAATTCACCATTGACGATAGGCAGAATCAAAGGCTGTTTATAGCTCACGCCGTTAATCTCTACATTGCATTGGTCCACATAGATCGGCTGTGATGGACTGCCAAAACGCTGAATAATCGGATGATTGATATAAGCGTCATCGAGTGGATTAAGTACCGTACAATTTGCTAAGATGGATTCGGGTTTGATGGAGGTGGTGATATTCATAGTGTCACCGCCTTTTTATTTGTGTTTAATTCCTTTTGATAGGCTTCACGTTGTAAATCGTGTTCATCGGCAAAAGTATCAGATAGATATTGAGCTACATCCAATAATTCTTGGTTATGGTAAGTTTTACCCATCTTATTATTTTGAATGACTGTCGATACCAGTGCATTAACCCATGATAGGTGTGATTTTGCCAAGGTATGAGCGTCAACCATGTCACCTGCACTATAAGTCTGTGAAAGGTTATTTAATTCATTACGTTTAGTCATGATTAAACTCCCTCCTTATGTGCTGCCCATTCTTGAGCGTGTTCTTGGTGTAAGCGTTCCAAAGTTGCCACACGATCGTCAGCCATAAATTCGGATAGGTCTAAAAGTTTGTCTAGGGTATAAAAATGACCGTCATCTACATTGTAATGCGTAGATAATTTTTCTTTGATTTGATCTTTTTCTTTTTTAACTTGAGCAATTAAAGTGGATAGCCATTCTGTGAACTCGCATGATTCACCGTACATACTGGCTAAATCTGCATCATTATAAATTTTAGGCGTGTTTGTATTTTTAGGCATGATTAATGCGCTCCTAATTGAGTTTTAGAAGCCTTGCCATTCACGACCAAATGAGGGTGGCAAAGCTGAAAGGGGTTGGTCGACCAGTCAATTAGTAAACTGGCACACTCGAAAGTGTCCCCCTCCAACTTCACCATAAAATGCGAACGCATAGAGATATTACACATACAAAAAAAGCCCATTAAGCGGACTGTATGCGCTAATTGATAATAGCCGACCAAAGCTAACTTTGAGATTTTGCTCAAAGCAAGGGAACTATAACTACGAAAGTTTCGTAGTGCAACAAAAAAAACAGCAATAAAGTATTTTAGTGGTGCATCCAATTTTGGATATACCCCCATAGGATTTAAAATACAGTCAGAATAAATGTGAGCAAATTTGCTCATATCTAAATAGATGTACTTAGATTTGAGCGTATCTATTGCCTGAATTTTAGGGGGTGTATGATTTTTCATTGTGTAACCCCCCTCAAAACCAAGTTGAATATTTGCCTTACATGTTTCGATACGTTTGGCATTTAAGTATTTTTCGTGTTTACGGCGGTGCATACCGTGACTGTGAAAAGTACCTTTATCCTTTGATACCTTTTCTTGCATACAAAGGCGGTTTAATTCCTCATAAGCAGTTTGTCGTGCTGAATAACTGCCAGTCTTACGAATTGTCGGTAATACCTCTGCAAATACCCAATTTTGGAAGTTCAATGCTTGGGGCTTGTTGGATCGAAAGATAACTCGATATAAGTTTTCTTCATTAATAAAAGCGAGTTCTTGCATACCGCCATTAGTTGAAATGCGAATTTTATGCACTCCAGTAGGGTTTAATGCTCCTTGTCGCTTAGGGGTTTCGTTTTTAACATACCCCTTTGATACTTGTACCAAGTCAGATGAGCGAGAAATATTCATCACCTTACAAACATCAGGTAAACAAAACAAAGGTTCACCATTTGCACCATAAACAACTCGAACGCCGTGTTCATTAAAATTAAAAATAGATGGGTTCATATTTGCACCTCATTTAATTCATATCGAGCATGTGTGCCTTTGTTGTTTAAGTTCGGCTCTTGGTGGGTCACAATGTCATGACCTGAATTGCGTAGGCGTTTAATTACCGCACTCAGGCGATAGCAATCAAAATGATAGATTGCTTCGGCTTGGCTCAAGGTTTTACCTTGTTTGAGGTGGGCTAAAACTTGGGTTTGATGGTTTGTACTCATGCTGCAGTACTCCCAAAATGTTTAACGAGGATCTGCATTCCTTTCGGCAGAATAAAAAATTCGATCCGGGTATAGCTGCCAAGCTCACCATTGGTTTTAACCTTTACCACTTCCTCGTATTTAGTTTCACAATAGCCACGTTCTTGGCTGTAGTAGGTCGATGCACGTGCATTATTCAATCGTCTATCCCAACCATGCTTAGAAAGCCATTCAGCCAATACATGACGTTTGATATTGAGAATCTTACAAGCCTGTTGGAACTTCACACCTGCAGGTGTTTGGGTGATGGTTTGAATAGATTGTTCTAAGCCTAAATTTTTATGCTCAAGCTCGATGACCTGTTCTGTATATTCAAGCAATGCCTTACGCAGTGCATGAGGGTTATTCAAATCGACATTATATGATTTAGGTTGGTTCTCTAGTTCTTGCCAACGATCGACTAAACGAGCTGTGAACTCTGGGCATAATTGAGCAACCACAATAATTGAATCACGTTTACCTTGTTCACCTGAAAACTCATAGACATTTGCAAATCTATTTGGGCTAGTTGATTGTTTATTCTCAACTTTCACCATTGGAGGAAGTTGAATAACTCCTTTTTTAGCTAAACGCTCAATTGACAGATTTACTGCACGAGGTTCAGATTCAACTAAGTCAGCAATTTGGATACCGTTCATTGTCACAGTAGGTAAATTCACAAGTTGATTCATGCTTTTTCTCCCACTTTGATTTGGTCCAGTAACGTAGAAAGGTGGTGCATTGCTTGTTGCTCTGTATCAAGCATTTGAACGATTTGCTTAGGTGATATATGAACGGTCTTAAGTCGAGTTGGTCGGATGTATTCAGCTAAGGCATCAATATGTTTTTTAATAAGCTCGGTGTATTCCATTGCCTCTGTAAAGCATGATTTGAGGTTACGCTCATAGAACGTATCGAGTACGCTGTATAGATCGTCCAGTGATGCAGATACTTCTTTTAACTGTTCATGATTAATTGCTGTGACTAAATCACGGTTATAAACGTCCTTTTGGATGACATTTAATTGACGACTGGCAGTTAAACCAATGGCTTTGATTTGATTTTTAGTCATGGATTAAGCCTCCATTACAGCAAGGCTTTTCATTTGATTGTTATGCCATTCGATCAATTGGGCATAGTCAAAATAGACAGGTGCTTGGCGTGTTGTACCTGCCTTGTATGGTTTCGGGAATGTAGGGTCATTCAATGTGAGTTCACGTAAAGCATTGCGCTTAATACTTAATAACTCGCATGTTTGATTGAATGTAACTCGGATGGGTTGCATGTGTTTAGCTCCACATAGTTGTATAACGTGGAGCTAGTATGTTTATGTCTTATATAGCTTTAAAGGAATGAGATTTAGAAATAATAATCCGCAATTTATTAATATTATTTTTTTACGGAAATTTTAAAGGTTTTATTTTTCCGTTTGAGCTTTTTCATGAAACGCTAAATAGCATAAGGAATCAAAGATACTGACTTCGTTTACTCCATCAGCACTATCAAAACCTATCTGAGTTAATAACTTTTGCCTCAATGGTTCTACACTTTTACGCAAATTATCTTCGCCGTACTCACCCCTTGGATAAAGGACAGAACAAATTACTGGATTGGTTATTTTTATACCCTCATAAATTTCTAGCAACTTTAAATCTAAGTAAGGAAGTAATCTGTAAGATGCCCAATTGATTAAATCTTTATACGAAATTGACTTATATTTTGAATTATTTTTAGACCTCTTACTTCTAATTTTGGTCAGCATTTTTTTGAATTCATCAATAAGTACATGGTCAGGATAGTAAGGGTTTATTGTGATAGGGTAGTTAACAAAGATATATTCTTCTGAAAATAAAGGCTCAACCACCTCTAAAATAGATTTATCATCATCAGTAAATTTTCCACCAAAACTATTTACCATTGAATGTATCAAATCAAAGTCTTTTGCATAAAATTCAGATACTGGCAAATGATTTTTCTTAAAACCGTTGCTTTCAGGGTCACTTATTTGAATACAAATAGTTTCACCATTTTGCTTTTTATAATTTATTGATAAGTTTGGATTTAGAGGATTTTTAAAAAAATACTCAAGCAGTAGTGTGGTAGCTTCTTGTTCTTCATCAGTATTTAATTCATCTTTTCCAAGCCAAAACTCTAAGCCTCTACCCTCAAGTATTTCATGATGAATTAAAAAACGAGCTTCTAATAAATGAAACCATGTATTTGCAGAAAGCCTGTCCATATCTGTATATCTATCAATACTAAATAATGGCGGTAATAAATCGCTTGATCTAATTATAGTTCTCAAGTTTTGCCTCCCACAGCATCCCAAAAAATAGACAAGGCTAAGCCAATCAGATTGGGTATCTGACTTTCGGGGATCAACCTAGACTTAGCAATATGAATATAAACGATAAAAGGTTAAATAAGAATATATAAGGCTATTTACTGCGACATATTACGGCGTATTCGTCATACGATCTATTTCATCTGCCCACCACTGCATCATTCCTATACGCTCCTCAAAATGTGCGCCTTTGTCATATACCCCTTTCACGCCTTTTTTCAGGTGTGCCAAACACGCTTCTACAACCTGCTCTTTATCACTGAATTTATTATTTAACTGTGTACTGGCGATATGTCTAAAGCCATGTGGGTTTTGTCGCCCTTGATAACCTAAACGGTTTAAAGCCTGATTGAATGTATTGTCTGACACTGGCTCGGTTAGACTACCCCTCCCTGCAAACAATAGATTTGATTCAGTCCGATACGTTTCTAATTCTTTTAACAGCTTAATTGCTTGTTTAGGTAAAGGTACTGCATGAGCAATATCCTTTTTCATAATTTCGGCTGGCTTAATCCATACAGCTTGATCAAAATCAAATTGTTCCCAAGTGGCATACCTTAGCTCTACAGGACGAGGGAATAACAAGGCAAATAGTTCCAAACCGATTGCCATATCTCTTTTAGGGTATCTTCTAATCGCATGGATCAAAGATGGAAATTCGTTCATTTCAACAAATTTCATATTACCGCCGTTATTCTTGTCTAAATGCCTAGTGATGCCCTCCAGTGGATTAAATACAATTTTCTCTTGGAACTTAGCCCAATCATAAGCATTACGGACATACGAGGTTAATTTCTCAACTTGGGTATATATTCTAAATCACGTTGCAAACCCTGAAAAAAATCAAACCATTCTTTTGGTGATATGGCTGTAAAATCCCTTTCCCCAAACTCAGGTATGATATGACGTTTGATCGACTTCACTGCCTTATCATAAGTGTCAGTCCCCCAATTGGATTTTTTAGTATCTAACCAGTCAAACATTAAAACTTTGAAACGTAGATTTTCATTTTCTATATTTTGTTGTTTAACCATATTTTTGGTCGTTAATGATTCGCCGTTAGAAATCTTTTCGGAGAACTCAGCAGCTTTCTTTCTCGCTAAAGCTCCTTTTATAGTTGGATAAGTACCAAGCCCAAGCCATGACCATTTACCGTTGTCTTTTTTATAGCGAAATAGCCAAGCCTTTTTGCCATTGGGTTGTACACGAAAATATAAGCCATTGCCGTCAAGCTCCCGATATTCTTTGTCTTCGGGTTCTAAACTATCTAGAACTGTATCGGATAAAGGTCTTTTCTTAATATCTTGTCTTTTCACACTCACAACCCTGTACACTGAGTTAAGGTAGTCTTTCAGTGTACACCACTGTGTACACGGATTCTATTGCTATATGAGTTTAAGATAGGTTATAAGAGGACATAAAAAAGCCTTGAATCGTTATAATTCAAGGCTTTAATATACATATAAGACTATATAAGTTTATACGATTTTAGGAATTTGGTAGGTTTAACCAGATTCGAACTGGTGACCTCTACGATGTCAACGTAGCGCTCTAACCAACTGAGCTATAAACCTGAGGTGCTGAGAATACTATTCATTTTTCTATCATCTGACAAGTATTAATTTCATCTCTTTAAATCATTCGCACACTCTTTAAGCAAAAATTTAAATTTCTGAATATCATTTTGATTTTTATCAGCTAAATACACAATTTTTTGAAACATCTCATTGGTCTGCATAAACAGTTCTGCTCGCTGTGACTGCTGAGACAAACGACTCATCCACTGTTGAAAAGTTTCAGAGATCGCTTTTTGATGGTGCACATCTAATTGGCGGTTAAAGTTCAAAATGAGTCTTTCCACAGTCGACATTTTTTGAATATTTAAAACTTTGTTCACTCCCCAATAGAGCAACAACAGTCCCATCATTCCCAAAATTAAAACCAAGCCAAAACTGTAGCTTGATGTTAAACCTAGTTTTTTCATCCAACTATTTTGCTTCTCGGCATCATAACCCACGACTTTACTTTGCCACTGAAAGCTTGCGTAATCACTCCACACTCTGAAACTACGCAAAATCGAAGAATGTTGTAATTTTAAACTCGAATAATGCGTATCCCCAAAAATCACCTGATCATCCTTCATCATATTTTGCATGCCATTATCCACCCGCATTGGTGCAATGATTGCTGTAGGGTCAATACGGTGCCACTTCCCTTGTACATAAACTTCCGTCCACGCATGTGCATCGAGTTGACGGACCTCCCAACTTTGCCCATCGGGGGCAAGTTCTCCACCTTGATAACCTGTCACCACACGGGCAGGAATGCCAACATAACGCATCAGCAATGTAAAGCTTGCAGCATAATGTTCACAAAAACCTTGTTTGGATTGAAATAAAAACTCATCCATACGATTATTCGCTAACTTTCCTGGTGCAAGGGTATAAACAAATTTTTCTTTTTTATACCAATTCAATACATTATGAATATATCGTTCAGGGTTGTGTTGGCTTTGTTGATATAATTTTTGTGCTAGCTTCTGCGCTTGTACATCACGATCTAAAGGATAATTCAAACTATTCTTTAGCATATGTTGGCTTATTACGCCATTTTCTACATCAAACCCATCACTCCCAATCCATTGCAACTGAATGGGTTGCGTTCGCTGCACCATACGCCGTGGAATAATTGACCAATCTTCACGCAAAATATATTTATTTCCCGTTGGCACTGATTTTTCTAAAGCAGTAATCCACGTTTGACTTGGATCACTGGGCAAATATTGATAATCAAATCCTATATTTGCCACAAGAGATGGCGTCGATTTTACTTGTTGATTCACAAAACTACTGGTCCAACGTGTACCATCATAATGATCTAACACCATTGCCCGCCAATACAGTTCAGAGCGTGCTGGTAATGCTTGCATATTACCAATAATACGAAAAGCCAAAGCACTTGACTGCGATAACTCCGCGAGATCACCAGGTGACATGCTATCACTAAGTCCTGTCACTGCTTTATTTTGTGGAATAGGAATCTGCCAAAGTGGCGGTAATCGTGGGAAAAACAGGAACAGTAAAATAAAAAATGGCAATGCCAAACCAATAAATTTTAAAATATGTAAAGCATCTGTTTTAAGCGATTTTAATACAGGCTGTGAAGTTTCAAAATTTACCGTTTGCACTCGATAAAGCCCAACCAAACAACTGATTAAACAACATAAAACCAATAATGCCATCCAAAAGGCTTGACTGTGTAAAAATAAACTTGCACTCACAAATAATGCAAAATTAAACAGAATAATAAAATCTCGTTTACTTTTCGTTTCTAAAGCTTTAGCAAATAAAAAAGTCGATAAAACAGCAGTGCCTGCCTCCACACCCAAAAATGTTCCAGCATCTAAATAGATAATCACTAAAGCTAAAACAGCAAAAATAATTTTGGGATATTTGGGGAAATCAAAAATTTCATGCTGATTTTTTTTATGATAATACGCTGCCAAACCCATAATATTCAGCAAAAATAAAATCGACAATGCGATCGGCATAAATGCCACTTGTGCTAACCAAATTAAACCCAATGCACACAGAATGGAAATTTGAATGGATTTATTCATGTTCAACACCCCTAAGCCTGTGCCAACAAAGTTTTGACTTGAATATAATGTCGCTCACCAACACCTTGCTCAATCTGTGCATGCGGTAAAATCACGCAATACGGCGTTTGAGAATGCTCACATTGATCTACCAACTCCATCATAAAACTCAGTTTTTTTTCATGGTCTGCACTCGGCATTTGATGATATTCAATCTGCATCACATACTGATCCACCAAATCTTCAAATTGTTTAACAAATAGTCCCTGCCCACGAGCTGCTTGTTTCCACGAAACGCTTTGCAAAGAATCTCCCAACTTAAAGTTACGCAGTTCCTTAAACTCATCTAAATCAGGGTCACCTGTATGTGAAAAGTGCTGCAAATTCTGTGAAAAAGCTTGAGCTTCAGGTGCGACCCAATAGTTTTCAGTTAAATAAATATAGGTCCACGCACGCACCAAACCGAGCGGATACGTAGAATAAATTTGAATCGGTGGGATTTTTAATTGACCACGCTGATCTGGGATCAAATGGATTTCAAAGCTTTGTTGTTTGTCTTGAAATAAAAAACTATGAATTTGAGCATCCTTATTTGATGCTTTGTACTCAGGATCACTGATTTTAAAATTTAAATACTTTGTGCTTGCCTGTGCTTGTTGCAAAATAATTTTAACCTTAAAAACTTCATTAACTTTGCCAACTTCATCGACCACAACTTGCAAAGTAACACCATGCAACTGCTTAAAACTCAAATAAAAACTGATACACAAAATCGCACTGATTAAAAAACAGAAAGCTAAAATCAGGTTATTGGCATAGTTGATTCCCGCTATAAAAGTGATGAATATTAAGACCAGATATAAAAAGCCTTGTTGGTAGATAAAAACTAGGACTTCATTTTGTTTTAATGTACGGATGCCTGTATAGCGAAAACGCAAATGTAGCCAGCGGACAAACCTTTCTTTTAACATGGTCAGTCCTGTCAACCTTTTACTGCAACTTTTTGCATCAATGCCTGTGTTTCTGCGTCACCCAATCCAATTCGATGCGAAACCACAGCCACAAATACCGCTTGCACATCATCCGTAATGACAAACCGACGTTTTTCAATCAGTGCATATGCTTGAGCTGCTTTCTTTAATGCCAAAAGTCCACGTGTAGATAAGCCATGACGACCTTTACGAGTTTCTTCCGCCAAATCAAGTATATAATCAAAAACCAAATCATTTATTGTAATTTTATTGGCATGACTTTGTAATTGCAAAATTTCCTGCTGTTCAAAAATAGATTGCAATTGGCTAATCAAATTCTGTCGTGAATCCTGCTGTAATAAGCTCTTTTCCGCAGCACGTGATAGATAGCCCAAGGATAGTCGCATGAGAAATCGATCGAGTTGAGATTCAGGTAGGCTGTAGGTTCCACTCTGGAATAATGGGTTTTGTGTGGCAATGACCCAAAATGGTTTGGGTAATTCATAACGTGTTCCATCGACCGTAACATTACCCTCCTCCATTGCCTCTAACAGTGCACTTTGAGTTTTAGGACTACAACGGTTAATTTCATCTGCTAATAATATTTGCGTGAAAATAGGACCATATTTAAACTCAAATTGATGTTCTTTTTGGTTAAACATATTAATCCCTATCACATCACTTGCCAGCATATCATTGGTAAATTGAATGCGTTGAAAATCTAAGCCAGCAAGGCGTGACAAACTACTCGCGAGTGTCGTCTTCCCCAACCCTGGCAAGTCTTCAAATAATAAATGCCCACCTGCGAGTAGGCTGCACAAAGCAAGTTTTGTTTGTTGAGGCTTATCTAAAATAATACGATTGATTTTTGTTAAGAATTGATCAATTTTTGGGTAGTATGCACCTAAATCTAAATGTTCATTTGTCTTATTTTGTTCTATAACTTTTGGTGTAGTTTTTCCCCAAATCACTTTTTATTCCCCAATAAAAATTTTAAGCAATTTGATTAACATACACGGTTTTAAGGAATACTCAAAGCGAATACAATAATGACTTCAACTTTACATAGTGTTTGTATAGAGCGCTAATTAAAACGGCATCTTACGATGCCATTCATTTCATGCGAACTAATCATAAATGATTAACAAGGACACTTCTTCAAACCACCTTTTGCCGATGGATAGCGTGCATCGACACAATAACGATGAAAGGTTTTTTCATCCATCGCATCCATATCAGGATGGTGCTTTTTCATATGCTCCAGATAATTTTGATAATCAGGCACGCCCACCATTAACCGAAAACTCTGCTGCAAACGTGTCCACAAAGTTGCGATTCTCGACCAGTTTTTGGGATTAAAAATCAGGTCTTTTTGCGACATGATGGTCATTTTGATGATTTTATAAATCACCGTTTTACCACTTTTGGCAAATTTAAGATTCATCTGACTTACCTCTCAAACATTAATGTTTCGCTGAAGTTACAACCGTATCTTCAGGGTCTGCATAAACCGCAGGCGCTTCATTTACGGTTGGTGTTGGACTCGCTAAGGCACGACGAATCACACCAATCGCAGCAAAAATCATAATAATCGCCACAATCATAAAGAATGCACATAAAGCTGCATTAATTTGATTTGAAAATACAATGGTTTGCATTTCTTCCAGTGTTTTAGCAGGTTTTAAAATCTCACCTTTGGCAATTGCATCAGAGAATTTATTGGCTTGTGCCAAGAAACCGATTTTCGGATTTTCATGGAAGATTTTTTGCCAACCTGCAGTCATACAAGTAATGATTAAGAAAATAGTTGGGAGAATCGTCACCCACACATATTTTTCTTTCTTCATTTTAAACAAGATGACCGTACCTAGAGTCAATGCCATCGCCGCAAGCATTTGGTTACCAATACCAAATAGTGGCCATAAGCTGTTAATACCACCGAGTGGATCGACCACACCTTGGTAAACGAAGAACCCCCAACCTGCTACTGCAACGGCAGTTCCTAGCATATTCCCAACAAAGTTGTGTGAATTTTTAAGTGCAGGAACCACGATACCAACTGTATCTTGCACCATAAAACGACAAGCTCGAGTACCAGCATCTACAGCAGTTAAAATAAACAATGCTTCGAATAAAATTGCAAAGTGATACCAAAATGCCATCATTGAACGGTTATTAAAAATCTCCGTAATGATGTGTGCCATCCCAATCGCAAAAGTGGGTGCCCCCCCTGTACGAGAAAGAATCGTTGTTTCACCAACCTCTTTAGCTAAAAGCGTTAAAGTTTCTGGTGTCACCACAAAACCTAAGTTACGCACAGCTTCCGCAGCAGACTCAACCGTTGTACCCAGTACGGCAGCAGGTGCATTAATTGCAAAATATACACCCGGCTCAAGTACCGTTGCACAGATCATCGCCATGACTGCGACAAATGATTCCATCAACATACCACCATAACCGATGACACGAATATTCACTTCATTGTCGACCAATTTCGGGGTTGTACCTGAAGAAACTAGAGCATGGAAACCTGAAATCGCACCACAGGCAATGGTGATGAATAAGAATGGGAACATTGAACCTGCAAAGACAGGACCTGTACCATCAACAAAATGCGTTGTTGATGGCATTTTTAACATTGGCATCGCCACCATGATACCAATTGCTAAACCTGCAATCACACCGATCTTTAAGAAGGTGGATAAATAATCACGTGGTGCTAACAACAACCAAACTGGTAGAACCGATGCAATAAAACCATAAATGATCAATGCCCATGTTAACTGCGTACCAGTCAAGGTAAACAATGGCCCCCAATATGGGTGTGCCGCGACATCACCACCATAAATAATGGCTGCCATCATTAACACAAAACCAATAATCGACACTTCTGCGATTTTTCCCGGACGCAGATAACGCATATAAATGCCCATAAAAATGGCAATAGGAATGGTTGCAGCAATACTGAAAACACCCCATGGACTATTGGTTAATGCCTTCACGACCACCAATGCCAAGACTGCAAGGATAATGATCATTACCCCTAAAGCACCAAGCATAACGATGACACCAGCAAATGAACCGAGTTCCTGTTTTGCCATTTCACCGAGTGAACGACCATCACGGCGTGTCGAAATGAACAAAACCAAGAAATCTTGTACTGCCCCTGCAAGCACAACACCGACGAGAAGCCAGATTGTGCCAGGTAAATAACCCATTTGTGCAGCAAGAATCGGACCGACTAAAGGTCCTGCACCTGCAATCGCTGCAAAATGGTGTCCGAATAACACATATTTATTGGTAGGAACATAATCCAAGCCATCTGCCAAACGGTGTGCAGGTGTGAGACGTCTGGGATTAAGTTCAAAGACTTTATTTGCAATAAATAAACTATAAAAACGATAAGCAATGCTATACACACAAATGGCAGCTAAAACTAACCATACAGCATTGACATGTTCACCTCGACTTACAGCTAAAATTCCAAATGAGATTGCGCCTACGATCGCAACGATAACCCATATCAGTTTTGATAATGGTCCTGATTTTTTTTGAATATTTTCCATTCATACCTCACATCTTGATTACAAAAGCAATTCCTTTGTTTTTATGTACGTAATACAGTTTATGTGATCCATTTCCCTGATGACTTTACTCCTTGATTTTTTATTTTCATCTACGACTTTGGCATACAAATTGGCTCTAATATGCCCATTTAGCATGACTAGATGATGACGTTGACTTTGAGTGTACCGAACAATTTATGCCTTTTAGTAAAATCCTTATACCTTTCCATACACAAGTTGATTCAAAATCATTTGCATTCTGAAAATATCCCAATAAAAAAGGGATGATTTTCATCATCCCTTCGATCATAATCTATTTTTCAACGATTATGCACGTTCTAAATAATCACCTGTACGGGTATCTACACGAACGCTTTCTTCTTGCTGTACGAATAATGGAACACGTACCACAGCACCTGTTTCAAGTTTCGCAGGTTTACCGCCACCGCCAGATGTATCACCACGAACACCTGGATCAGTTTCAACAATTTTTAACACCACGAAGTTTGGTGCATTCACTGTTAAAGGTACGCCATTGAACAACATGATCGTACATTTTTCATTTGAATCATCTTTTAACCATTTTGCAGCATCACCCATTGCAGTTTTATCTGCAGCGATCTGTTCAAATGTTACAGGATCCATGAAGTTCCACATTTCACCATCGTTATATAGATAGTCCATTTCAACTTCTACGATGTCTGCAGCTTCTAATGAGTCGCCTGATTTAAAAGTTTTTTCTAAAACTTTACCAGAACGTAAGTTACGTAATTTTACACGGTTAAACGCTTGACCTTTACCAGGTTTAACGTATTCATTTTCCATGATTGCGCATGGGTTACCGTCAAGCATGACCTTAAGGCCTGACTTGAAATCATTTGTAGAATAATAGGCCATGAAAGGCTCACTCCAAACTTTAATCTTAATCTATTAACACAGTCCAAACCGTGTTAGAGAACGTACAACAACAAAAAAAGTGCTTAGCAAAAGCTAAAATTGTCATTTTAGAATATTGTAAATGAGCAAGTAGTCATGAAGCAATGTTAAATTCTTCTGTTACACTGTAAAACTGGCTGATCATCATGCATACAGACACAAATAAACACTATTTATCCTTGATCTTGTTCACGTTAAAATCAACTCTTGCTGGGATGTAAAACTAGGAACGATACATTAATTCGTTACACATTTATATCCATTTTCAAGGTTTTATACAGCATCACGATGTGAAACCGTGTTTGACCCTCAACTTTTTCAACTAGTATGTGGCATGATAAACTATTTATACCAAGAGCAAAACTGGCAATCTCAAATGAATCAGTTAATTACTGATCCTCATGAGCTGCTCGATATTTTACAACTTTCACCTGAACAATTGTTATCAGGCGCAATTTTAGCCAGTGAACAGTTTAAATTACGTGTGCCACGTGCTTTTGTTGCAAAAATGCAAAAGTCGAATCCATTCGACCCACTCCTATTGCAAGTTTTGCCACATCATTTAGAACTTGAAGAACATGCGGGCTTTGTTACAGATCCTTTGGGGGAAGAAGCTGCCAATCAATTAGCTGGGGTATTACATAAATACAAATCTCGTTTTTTATTGACCCTGACAGGCGCATGTGCAATACATTGTCGTTATTGCTTCCGCCGTCATTTTCCCTATCAAGAGAATTTACCTAAAAATGAGGATTGGCAGCATATCAAAAATTACTTACTCAATCATCCTGACATTAATGAAGTGATTTTAAGTGGTGGAGATCCGCTGACTTTATCTAATCGTAAATTAGCACTATGGTTAGAACGTCTTGAATCTTTGCAACAAATTAAGATTTTAAGAATTCACTCACGTGTCCCGATTGTTATTCCTGAAAGAATCGATGAGGAATTAACTTACTTATTGAAAAACAGTCGGCTACGTGTCATCCTAGTGGTGCATGCTAATCATGCTGCGGAACTTGATTCAACGACTTGTAGTAAACTTTCAAGTTTGGTTCAACAGCAAGTTTTGGTTTTAAACCAATCTGTGTTGCTTAAAGGTGTGAATGATTCCACAGAAGTGTTGGTTGAACTCAGTCAACGCTTGTTTGAGGCAGGTGTATTACCGTATTATTTACATGTATTAGACAAAGTTAAAGGTGCACATCACTTTGATCTACAAGCAGATACCATTGATCAGATTTATACAGATCTTCTGGCCAACCTCCCTGGATATTTAGTTCCAAAGTTGGTTCGAGAGATTGCGGGAGAGAAAAATAAAACACCGCTGTTTGGGGCTATAACTTTTTAGATTTCTTTAAATGAGTTTAATATAAATATGATAAATAAGGAAATTTCCAATATTTTCCACTCTTCAACGGTTTTAAATCGTGAACAGTTAAGCTTCTCCTCGGCTTCAGTAGAAGCACTGCACCAATGGGTGTCAGGCTTATCCATCATGAAGTTAGGAGATACGTCTGAAGCTTTGTTAAATGCGATGTATGAAATTGCAGAATTAAATTGCTCAGAAACTTTACGTTTTGATTTATTGCAAGTATTGCATCCGAGCATCGAAAATGTGCTCATTGGTTTAGAAAAATACTTTCTAGATCAAGGCTTATCACATTCTGATCGCAATGAGCACATTATTGAGCTCACCACTTTGATGCGCGCTTTTTTTGTGAAAATTTATGTCAATATTGCACACCGTAGTTCACAACAACTTACACAGCAAAAATATTCGATTTTGAAATTTGCTCAAAATCGTAGTTTTAAAACGGCACGTATTTTAGCAAATTATTATGCTTTACAACAACTAGGATTGTTATTAACCCAACAGCAAATGTTATATAGCCCTGCACTTTCTCATCAGTGGCAAACCATTCATCAACTATATGAATTGGCATTGAAAAATAATGAGCTGCTCATTAATGTCAATCATTTACAGGGTACACATTTTTCTGTGCAAAACATCCAACAAGCTTATGCGCAAGTTTTGTTATTAGATGTATTTAATACGCATCAGATTCGTCCAAATGAGATTCAGGCACTTTATGAATGCAGTCTAGATTGGGCGAAATTAGCACAAATTTTACCCCGTGAAAGTTCACTTTCTCGCTATATTGTAGATACGAGCAAAGACCACTCTCCGATTTACAATCGTAAGCATCATGAAGATTTTAAGCCCAATGTTTTTATTTCAACGCAACAATTACTTGAACATATTAATGACACGATTCAAAATGAATCTGCATATTTGTCTGCAAATGAAAAAGATCATTTATCCTCAGCTTTAAAGTTTCATGTTCTCAATGTGTTAGGGACTCACTCTGAACGTCAACATGAACGTTATGAATATTCTGCACAGTTAGAAATTTGCTTTACCTTACAAACTGCACATTTTTATTTGTCTCATGCTAAGAATTTTGATGAAACCTTACAACTCAAACAAAATTTCAGTTTTAGATCCGAAACCAATTTACAAGGCAATATTTCAAATAACGCGCATGATACCTCGCAAACGCAAAAAATTAAGCAGCTTGACCGTGAAGTTAAACAAATTTATCAAGCCGAAGTCTTAGATATCAGTATTAATGGTTATCGTATTGCTTGGTCAGGTGAAGTACCGAAAAATTTACGTACAGGTGAACTGATTTTAGTCAGTGAAACACAACAAAATAAATGGAAATGTGCAGTCATTCGTTGGATTAAACAAGCCGAGCACAAAAGCTATGAGGTCGGCGTGGAAATTTTGTCACAGGATATCTATCCTTGTGCTATTAAAGTACCTTCTGAGATTAATAGTTATATTTATCAACCTTGTTTATTGGTACAAACAGATCAAGATGAACTGACAAAATTATCTTTAATTTTACCGAATTTACCGAATTTTAAAGAACAACAAGCGTTGCACTTACGTTTTAATCATCAAGAAATTAAAGTGTATTTATTGAAGTCCTTATTTATTTCACAGAGTTTTGTGCAGTTTGATTTTGAATTGCTCAATGATGAAGAGCAGCTCTTGATTGACCAGTATATCCAACAACAATTATATGATTCAAATCATCATGACTTATGGGACAGTTTGAAGTGAGAAATTTATTATTATCTAAAAAGTTAAAACTCTCTGAAACACGAGTACTGATTATTGATGATAATCAAATTCGATATAATTCATTAATGGAACTTTTTGCAAGTAAAGAACATTTAGCACAAGGTCTGCTATTAGATGACTTAAAAAGTTTTGAAAAACAACTCAATACGTCTTGGGATTTAATCATTTTTGGTCGTGCTTATGATTTAAAAATGGAACAAGTCATCACCTTGATTCAAAACTCTGAACAAATCAATATTCCTGTCATTTTATTACGCCCAACAGAGTATCAACCTGAACAATATGAATATTTTATTCATAAAGGGATCTATGACATTATCGATTTAACAGCACCTGAGCATTGTTATATCAGCTTAGTCCGTGCATTATCTTATAGTCGTGCGCTTCAGTCTAAACAACACTTACTCAAAGACTTAGAAAGTGCCAAGACCCAAGCACAAAGCTTAGTTGAAGAACAACATAAAGCCTGTGCTGTACTTGAGGAAGGTATACATACGCAAGCAAACCCTGAATATTTACAACTTTTCGGTTTAAAACGTGAAGATGATATTATTGGTTTGCCTGTTTTAGATATTTTAAAACCTGAAGATTTGAACGATTTTAAAAATCGTTTTAAGAAAATTACCCAAGGACAGTTCGATTACGCACGTTTTGATATTCAAACTCTCAACCAAAATGCAAAAACACAAAATCCTTTAAAAATTGAGTTTTTACCAGGTTCAGAAGAAGATGTCTTACATCTCACGATTGAAATGTCTTCTCAAAACGATCAAGTGGCAGGACATGCCTCTACAAGGGCTCAAACTTTTTCACAGCTTCAACGTGCGATGATTGACCAACCTGCTAAAGTAAATGCGCTGATTGTGTTTAGTTTGGCACAATGCCCAAATGAAGTTCTCAATTTAACTTGGCAAAATATTTCACGTTACTTTGAAGGAATTCAAAAATTTATCAAAGAACAAACCAATCAAACTGTTCTTAAAATTGATGTTGGTGTCTATGGTATTCTATTACAAGCAGGTTCGGATACATTATTAGAATCACGCATCTCTAACTTAAACGTTTTGCAAAAACCCCAGTTACTTGAAATTGATCAAAAAACTTATCAATTTTATCTAAAAATTGGTTGTGCTGTGATTGACACAGATCAGTTTAATGAAGCGCATTTTTCCGCATTATTGATTCAAGCGTATAATTCACGATTGTCAACTCAACCATCTGAATCAGATTTACAAATGAGTGCGTCTCTACACACTACACAAATTGAACTGACCCCATTGCTGCATGAAGAAATTCGTCTTGAAGAAACCGCACCATACAATATCCCCGCATTAGAAAGCATAACACTGGCACAAGATATTCAAATAATACCAACAGCAAATATCAGTCTAGAAACGCCAAGCATCGCTGAAGAAAAAATTGTACCGACCACAGTACAACTCACAGATTCACCTATTCTACGCCAAATTGCGGAAAAATTAGAACAAGGTGAAATTCGTATTAAATACCAACAACTTTATGATAAACAAGATACCAATCTGTATACTTATGAAGTCACAAGTGGTTTTATTTATGAGAATCACTGGAAAAAAATCAGCAATTTGGTTGAACTCGATGATGACGTTGAATTATCCATTAAATTAGACCGTTGGATTTTGGTTGAAGCCTGTAAGCAACTACATAACTTTATCCATCAATGCCCGACGGCAAAAATCATTGTTAATTTAAACCGCCATGTTTTATTCCATGACAAACAATTCCCTGAACTTATTGCTAAGCTCATTACCATTGTTGGAAGTCGAACAGCGTATCCTATTATTCTACAGTTTGATGAAGAGGATATTGCTAAAAACATCATTGAAGCACAAAAAAATATTGCGATACTACGTGAATATGGCGCTGATATTGCAATTCGTCGTTTTGGTTCTACGATTTCAAGCGAAGCGATCTTAAAGCAAAGTGATATTACCCATTTCACCCTAGATGAAAAATATACACATATGCTAGACAAAGAGCCCACAACGCAATCATTGCAAGAAATGATTCATAAATATATAGAAATCAGACCTGTAGAGTTTTTATTGACTCATTTAGATGATATGAACTCTTTTGCAAATGCATGGAATGTAGATGTACGTTTCTTACAGGGTGAATACTTCCAAAAGAAATTGGATCAATTGACAGACGTACAAGATCAATAACTATTCAAAAATCGGGGATATTACGATAAACCCGATTTTAAACTCAATATAGAGTCATAAAAAAACGGGCAAATGCCCGTTTTTTTGGTTTTGCTGTATTAACCACGTTTGATAGAACGTGACATACCTGCAAAACGTTGTTTGAATTTGTCGATACGACCGCCAGTGTCAACATTCTTCTGTTTACCAGTATAGAATGGGTGACAAGCAGAACATACGTCTAGGTAAATTGTTTCTTTACCTAAAGCAGAACGAGTTTCGATGACGTTACCGCATGAACAAGTAGCAACTAATTTTTCGTATTTTGGGTGAATATCGGCACGCATGGTCGATTCTCCTAAGTTAAGAAAGGTTTTGCTGTCATCGCAATTAACCACTCTCAGCTTAAATGCTGAGGCAAGGTTGAATAAATTAAAAAATTAATTCAACAGGCTAACACCATAACAGACCATTTCTTTTGAGCCCACCGAGACTATAAGTGTCAGAGCTAAGCACAACAAGTGGACAGTATTATACGGCAATTTTTATAAATATGCGAATAATTAAATCACCATCCCGATTCTTGTTCTTTTACTGTACGATTACGCTTAGACCAATAGTTTGCAATCACACCACAAACCATTAACTGAATCTGATGAAAAATCATAATGGGCAATACAATCATCCCAAGCGGCTGTCCAATAAATAAAATTTGCGCCATCGGCACACCACTAGCCAGCGTTTTCTTCGAACTGCAGAAGAAAATTGCGATCTGATCTTGTTTGTTAAAGCCCAACCATTTTGGAATATAAAATGCCAAAAGCATAATGAGGGTCAAAAAAACTGAACATACTAATGTTAAATAAAACAACGTAGTCCAGCTCACTTGATGCCACAACCCTGCCACCACTGCACCACTAAATGCACCGTAGACCACCATTAAAATGGTTCCTTGGTCAAAAGTACGTACTATACTCGGTACTTTTTGCATATATGGAAATACATAAGGTCGTAGTAACTGTCCTGCAATAAAGGGTACAAGTAATAGCAAAGTAATTTCAATAATCGATGAGGTTGGATCATAGTCATGTTTAGACTGACCAAAAATAAAAAAACTCACTAAAATTGGGGTAATAAACATACCAATTAAATTAGAAAAGGATGCACTACAAACTGCTGCTGCTACATTTCCTTTGGCAACAGAGGTAAAAGCAATCGATGACTGTACTGTAGAGGGTAAAAAACACATAAACAGGAAGCCCCAATATAACGCTTGTCCAAGTAGTGGCAATAAAATTGGTTTAGCCAATAAACCCAAAATTGGAAAGACAGCAAAGGTAAATGCAAAAACCACTGCATGTAATCTCCAATGCAACACCCCTTCTATAATCGCTTCTCTAGACAACTTAGCGCCATGCAAAAAGAATAAAATGGCGATCGCAATCGTGGTAATTTTGCCAAAAATATCTGCAACTTGCCCATGAACAGGCAAAAAAGTCGCTAAAACCACCATCACAATTAAAAGAATGGTGAAGCGGTCTAAGGCTAGTATTTTTAACATATTCATTGTGAACATCCTGTCTTATCTATGAATTGGATCGGCATTAAAAAAGCTCAGCAAGATGAATTTACCTAAAGGTAAACTTTAATCCTACTGAGCTCAGCAAATTAAGCTACTTTTTACACTAAATGTTCACTATTTAATTCTGACACTTAAGCATTAATGAAAGTGTTTTAAATCTCATCATGAACCAAATATAAAAGTCGTGATAACTTAATTATTGCGTGCATTAGAGTCTTGTTGAATTAACTCGATTTTATAACCATCTGGATCTTCTACAAAGGCAATTACAGTCACGCCGCCTTTCATTGGACCAGCTTCACGTACCACATTGCCCCCACGAGCTTTGATTGTTTCACATGCTTGATAAGCATCATCGACAGCAATCGCAATATGACCATAGGCATTGCCTAATTCATAACTTGTCGTATCCCAATTATGAGTTAACTCAAGTACGGTATGATTTTCTTCATCACCATAACCCACAAAAGCTAAAGTAAAACGACCTTCCTCATAGTCACGTTTACGAAGCAATGTCATTCCAAGTACTTCAGTATAGAACTTTAACGATTGTTCTAAATTGCCTACACGTAACATGGTATGTAGCATGCGCATCATTGTATTCCCGTTGGTGAAATCATTAAGATCAATATAGGCAAAACTGACTAAAATTTCAATTTATAGCCTTAGAGTACGATGAGAATACACACCTATTTGCTATTTATTAAGCATGAAAAAGTGAGTTGCCCTATCCTCATCATCTGCACATAAAAAAGCTCATTTCATCATCGGATAAAATGAGCTCATCATTAAAATAAAAAATAACTTAGTGACTAAAATGCATATGTTAGGAATGATGTGACTGTTGATGCTCTTTTAACAGCTTCGCCACCCAAACCACCAAAATTAAGATCGGAATACCAATAAATGTGGTCATCAAGAAAAATTTTGGATAACCAATATTACTCACGATCGTCCCTGAATACCCGCCTAAAATTTTCGGTGTTAAAGTCATTAACGAGCTAAAAATCGCATATTGCACTGCTGTAAATGAAACACTGGTCAAACTAGAAAGGAAAGCGATAAATGCTGCACCTGCCAAACCTGATGCCATATTATCCACAATAATTGCAAAATATAACCAACCTGAGCTATACGGTTCAATCAGCTTCCCTTTAATTTCAACGCTATCATCACCATTTACTTTGACTGCTTGAATAGGATTGACATCCATCGCTAAAGTACTTTGCGTCTCAGCAATTTTATAACCTGTTTGTGTACTAAGCGGTTCACTTGCCTGTTTAAAATTCACTGAAGCTGTAATGGTTTTAGTCGGAGAGTTTTGCAAAGTTTGCGCGTCAATTGAACCTGTAAAGACCCCATCTTTGTCTAATTTTGCAGGGAATTCTTGCGTATCCAGTTTTAAAGTAATGGGTTGTTCATCCACTAAACCTGCCGCATCTACACCAAGTAATTGTCCTTTAACGACAATATTTTGCTTTAACTCAACCTGCGAGAGCGTGTTATCGCTGCTGATCGGCAATAGTTGAATTTGTGCTGTGCCATTATCCTGTAAATAGGGCATCGTCACATGAACACGTTCTGATTGGTCTTGATAATGTGAACTAATTTTTAACTCAGATGCTGCAGCTAAAGCTTGACTCGGCACTTGAACTTTCCAATACCCGACTTCATCAGGTGTGGCTTGAAATTGTTGCTGCCCCACTTGCACAGTCACTTGATCCATCGGTTTGCCTGATTTGACTAAACCAATAAAAATCAAATTGGTTGAGCTCGCAAGTACGGCGCCGACAAACATCAATTTCATGATATTCATACGTTGAGCAAGCAAACCACCTAAAAAACCACCAACCAAACTAAAGATCACGCCATAAATTTTAACTGCTTCAGCAATTTGTTCTTTCGTAAAGTTTAAATCTTGGTAATACACATTCGAAATAACACCTGCAATGATGTCAGAAATACGATAAAAACCAATCAATAACAATAAAACTAATGCAAGTTTGACCCCATAACGCTGAAAGAAGTCTGCAATTGGATTCACCCATGTTTCATGTGCCATTTGCTTGTTCACAGCGCCCAACTGAATCAATAGATAGGCGGCAAAAACAGCAACTGCACCTGAACCAATGAAACGGATTGCTTCCACCGCAAATAATAAGAAACTGTCTTTAATGGTGAATTGTTCAATTAAAGCAGATGTAAACCAACCTGATAAAATGTAACTGGCTACAAAACTACTGACCGCCACAAAAAAAACAGCAACCAAACGGAAATAATCTGTACGCTGATAATCTTTATGTACACGATTTACCTGCGGCTCGCGTATGCTTAATGTGGTCACAATCCCTACACACATCACCGCAGCCATGGCTAAATAGGTATATTTCCACGCCTCATAAATATAATTACCTTTGGCTGTGCCCAGTTTAGCCGCTAAAAATAATGCACCCGCACCAGCAATAATCATCCCAATGCGATAACCTGCATTATAAGTAGATGCCAAAACTGTTTGCATTTCTGTTTCAGCCAGCTCAATACGATAGGCATCAATCACAATATCTTGTGTTGCAGCAGAGAAACCGAGTAAAACTGCACCTGCAGCCATCTGATATAAATAACTCTGCCCAAGCGCAGGGTCAGAAAACGCCATAATACAAATCGCACAAATAATCAGGATTTGTGCCATTAACAACCAAGCACGTCTACGTCCTAATTTTTTGGTCAGTATAGGCAGTGGAATTTCATCAATTAAGGGTGCCCACACAAATTTAAATGAATAGCCGAGAGCAGCCCAACTAAAAAAAGTCACCGCACTTTTATCAATGCCTGCTTCACCTAACCACAAAGACAAACTTGAAAAGATCAGTAGAATCGGTATCCCTGCTGAAAAACCAAGGAACAACATGATCAAAGCACGGCGATCTAAAAATGCTTGGAAAGCAGATTTCCAGCCTGTTTTTTGCTCAGGCAATTGAGCTGAGTTTTGCGTAGACATTCGGTTGTTATTTTCTGCAAAATGAAATAATGCTATTCAACCGCTTAATGCAAATGGTTTCAATCACTTTTATGAAACCAAGCTGCAAATTTGTTGTTATTTACAACATCAATGCTTGATCTTTTAGGGTAAACCTGTATACCTTAAAGCTTTCAACTTCTATTTAGTTTTGGATTTCACCTGTGACCCAAAGACACGACCAATTAAGTTCAACCACTGTTTCAACTGTAACCACAACAAATCATTCAAAACAAATCGAATCCACTTTAACTTCAGTCTTTGACCAGACGGAAATTCAAAATACCTTGACGAAAACAGCCTTAAAACCTGAACAACTGACGCATATTCCCAACAGTTCCAATATTCCATTTTCCACCAAACGCATTAAACCGCTAAATAATTTCTTAGGTCAAGATCGCGCTCGTGCTTCGGTTGAAGCAGGTATTGCCCTACCTTATTCAGGCTACAATATTTTTGCAGTCGGCACGGCAGGTTTAGGTAAACGCACCATGATTAAGCGTTTACTTCAACAACACGCCAAAACCATGCCAACCCCTGATGACTGGGTTTATGTCAATAATTTTAAAAATGCACGTCAGCCTTTGGCTCTCTGTTTTCCCGCAGGACAAGGCATTAAATTCCAAACGTTACTGCATCAAGCTTGGCAAACCATTTTAAAACAACTTGAACGTCGTTTTAGTGCTGAAACCTATCACAATCGCATTGAACAAATTCGTCAAATTACAGGCAATGAACAACAACAAGCTTTGGTTGAACTCACCAAAGAAGGTGAAGTTTTAGATTTAAAACTCATCAATCGCCATGATGAGCATATGTTTGTACCTGTGCATTATGTGGATGACAAAATTCAAGAAATGTCGCAAGAAGACATGAATGCACTCAGCAATAAAGAACGTTCAGAAATCAATGCCAATATTCGCTATATGGATAAAAAACTGGAACGTCTAGGCTTACAACTTGGCGACCTTGAAGATGATGCTCGCGACCAAGTGTCCGAGCTCAACCGTGATATTGCTAAACAAGTCATCATTCCACGTATGGAACAAATTTTAAATAAATTTGAGGCTGTGCAAGGTTTAGAACAATACTTAAAACTGTACGCACAAGATATCATCGACAATGTTGAAACGGTGATTGACCAAGAAGGTGTTGAGTTTTCTCCTTCTTTATTTAATCGAGTACCTGCCCGCTATCAAGCCAATGTAGTGATTAGTAATAAAGCCAATTCAGGTGCACCCGTCATCTTTGAAGATTTCCCAACCCATTACAATTTGTTGGGTCATGTAGAACAACTCACGCAAAATGGCACCATTACCACAGATTTCACCTTGATTCGCCCTGGCACTTTACACCAAGCCAATGGCGGTTTTTTGATGCTTGAAGCAGAACAGCTGCTTGAACAACCCTATGCATGGCAAGGTTTAAAACGTGCTTTAAAATCTGGACAACTCAAACTTTCATCGCTTGAGCATATGCTGACGTTAACCGGCAGTATTTCCATTGAGCCTGCATCTATTCCTCTGAATCTCAAAGTTATTTTAATGGCTGAACCTGAAATTTATTATGAGATTTTAGAAGTAGAACCCGAATTAGGCAGTGTATTTAAAATTCGTGCTGATTTCACAGACACGTTGCAACGCAATGATGAAAATGAACAAGCCTATATGCAATTGATTGCTGATTATGTTCAGCAAGATAAATTATTGCCTTTTGACCGCTCTGCCTTATCTGCACTACTGACAGATTCGAGCCGCCAAGCAGAAGACCAAAGCTCCTTATCGCTACATGCTTCGACTTTAGGTGATTTGATTCGTGAATCACATCACCATGCTGTACAGCAACAAGAAAAAATGGTGACAGCGCAGCATATCAATACCGCATTAAAACATCGTCAATATCGCTTAGGCTATTTAAGAGAATTATATTGGCAAGATCTATCACGTGGGACACAACTGATTGAAACCAAAGGTCACCGTTTAGGACAAATCAATGCACTTTCAGTGATTCAATATGCCGATGTTGAATTTGGCTTACCTTCACGCCTAACTGCCTCAGTCTATCAAGGCGGCGGAGATATTTTAGACATCGAACGCAGTGTAGAACTCGGTGGTTCACTCCATGCCAAAGGTGTGTTACTCATGTCGAGTTTCCTTAAAGCACATTTTGGTCGTGAACAAATTTTACATTTCTCTGCTGCACTTGCCTTTGAACAAAGCTATGGTCAAGTGGATGGTGATAGTGCAACGGTTGCCGAATTATCTGCACTCATTTCTGCGATCAGCCAACTGCCGATTGACCAATCTTGGGCGATTACGGGTTCAATGAACCAACTCGGTCAAGTACAACCAATTGGCGGTGTGAATGCCAAAATCGAAGGCTTCTTTGATGCTTGTAAATTACAAGGCTTCACAGGCAAACAAGGCGTGATTATTCCTCGTCAAAACATGCAGCATTTAATGCTTAGACAAGATGTGATTGATGCCGTGACACAAGGACAATTTCACATTCATGCGATTGATACCATTGACCAAGCCTTAGAAATTTTAATGGCACGCCCTGTCGGCACACTCGATAAAAAAGGTCGTTATAGCAAAGGCTCGATTTATGCAGCAGTAATGGCTCAACTTGAATATTGGCAAGCACTTGAAGATGGTGTCGAAATCGAGGAAGAGCCAAAGAAAAAGAACAAAAAAAAGAAGAAAAATAAAGAAAAATCTGCCAAGAAAAAAGCCGTTGAATCATCTATTGAAAGCAAGGATGAAGTGATGGCTGAAGCAAATACTATGACGCAAGCAGAAGCAGACTAAAAAGTCATAAAGTTAAGTCCATAAACAAAGCCCCTGATCAATGCAGGGGCTTTTTTATTAATTTAGTCAATTCTAAAACGACATGATTAACCAAAACGACCTGTAATATAAGCTTCTGTTAATTGATGATCTGGTTGCGTAAATACTTTTTCAGTTGAATTGACTTCAATCAAATCACCCAAATGGAAATATGCTGTACGGTCAGATACACGTGCAGCTTGTTGCATCGAGTGAGTCACGATTGCAATGGTATATTGATTAGACAACTCAGAAATTAACTCTTCCACTTTTGCCGTTGCAATTGGATCTAGTGCAGAACATGGTTCATCCATCAAAATCACTTCAGGACTCACCGCAATGGTACGTGCAATACACAAACGTTGTTGCTGACCACCTGATAAACCTGTACCTGGTTGGTTTAAACGATCTTTTACTTCATCCCATAGACCTGCTTTACGCAAACTATTTTCAACAATTTCTTCCATATCGTATTTATCACGTGCCAAACCATGTAGTTTTGGACCATATGCGACATTGTCAAAAATTGATTTTGGAAATGGGTTTGGTTTTTGGAAAACCATCCCAACTTGTGCACGAAGTAGCACCACATCAAGGTTTGGATCATAGATATCTTGATTATCTAAGGTCACTTTACCCGTAACACGGCAACCATCAATGGTGTCATTCATACGATTAAGTGTACGTAAGAATGTTGATTTACCACAACCTGATGGTCCAATAAATGCAATGACTTCATTCTCATAGATTTTTAAGTCAATTCCTTTAATTGCTTCAAAATCACCATAATAAACATGGGTATCTTCAGCACTGATTTTTACAGTTGTCGCTGGTTCTTTTTTAGAGCTGCTATTTGAGTCAAATTGTGAAACGAACGAAGTCGTTGGACGTTTTTGCTCAGTTTGTTGAGACGTATATTGTGTGTGATCTTGATTCACTGACGGATCCTTTTCTAAGGAATTTTTAATATCTAGAATACTCATAGTTTGTTCTCAATTACCAGCGTACTTCAAACTTCTTACGCAACCAAATTGCAAGACTATTCAGTAAAATCATTAAGGCAAGTAAAACAATAATGGCAGCCGCTGTACGCCCTTCAAAGAAGTTACGCAGTTCATTGCCTTGCCATAAAAAGATTTGTACAGGTAAAGCTGTTGATTGATCTAAAGGTGTTGCAGGAATATTGGCAACGAATGCGCTCATGCCAATCAACAATAATGGTGCAGTTTCACCGAGTGCTTGTGCCACACCAATAATCGCACCCGTTAAAATACCTGGTAAAGCCAAGGGTAAAACATGATGGAAAATAGTTTGTACACGTGATGCACCCAAACCTAAAGCTGCCTGACGAATCGAAGGTGGAACTGCTTTTAATGATGCACGTGTGGTAATAATAACGGTTGGTAAAGTCATTAAACTTAACACCAAACCACCAACCAATGGTGCAGAAATTGGCATGTGCATCCAACTAACAAAGATCGATGCGCCGAGTAAACCGAAGACAATCGAAGGAACAGCAGCCAAGTTATTGATATTCACTTCAATAACATCGGTTAACCAGTTTTGTTTAGCAAATTCTTCAAGGTAAATCGCAGATGCTACCCCAATAGGTATTGAGATAAAAATCACAATCAACATCATGAACAATGAGCCCATGAATGCGCCCGCTAAACCTGCTGTTGCAGGTGAACTACGTGAATCTGGGTTGGTGAATAACTGCATATTAAAGGTACGATCTATATCACCCGATGCACTCATCGAATCGGCTAACTTACGTACTTCAGGGCTTAATTGTTGCTGATCATCTGGTAAAGTACGATCAATATTGCCTGCAAGCCATACGTCCACATTGGCATCAGCCAAGACTTTGACATCTTTCTTTTGACCAATCAATGCAGGATCTTGCATCACCATATCACGTAAACGATAAGCTTCAGAACTGGTGTAAATACTGCCCAATTCATCACGATGTGCTGCCAGCTTTGGATCTTTTGCAATCATGCCATTTACAAGTAATGCATCCCAATCCACCATGCCCATTTTAGTTTGCCAATCAACAAAACGTTCTTGAAACTGTGCAGGAGATTCATTTTGAGATTGGGTCGGCGGTGGTCCTACATCAATTATTTTTGGATCAAAATAAACAGGAATATTCACACTTGCTTGCCAAAATGCAGGTAGACCTTTAGCTAAAATACTGCCAAAGAGTAATACAACAAATGCAAGACCAATGATCACTGACGCTAGACCAAAAAATCGAAATGATTTTTCAGTACGATGACGTGATGCCAACGATTTTTCAATTTTTGCTTTACGTTTTTGACGTAATTCTTCTGCCACACGAGGATCAAATACATTTTGATCCACTGGAGATGTATTTGATGTGCTCATTCGTATTGCTCACGGTATTTACGCACAATATAAAGTGCAACAATATTTAACCCTAAAGTAATGACAAATAGGGTCAAACCTAAGGCAAATGCCACCAATGCTTGCGGACTTGCGAAGTCTGTATCCCCTGTTAATTGATTAACAATGGTGACCGTCACAGTTGAAACCGCTTCAAGCGGATTGACATGCAATAAAGGACTATTGCCAGCTGCAAGTACCACGATCATAGTTTCACCAATTGCACGTGATGCAGCCAGTAAGAATGCACCAATGATACCCGGCAATGCAGCAGGCATCACCACACGGCGAATGGTTTCAGATTTGGTTGCACCCAGTCCCAAAGAACCATCACGTAAAGCACTTGGTACTTGGGTAATAATGTCATCCGATAATGAAGAAACAAATGGAATAATCATGATGCCCATGACAAAACCTGCAGTTAATGCACTCGTTGCATTAATATTCAGTCCAACCAGATCACCTGCCATTTTAAAAAATGGTCCAATGATCATTAAGGCAAAAACGCCATATACGATGGTTGGAATACCCGCCAAAATCTCAATTGCAGGTTTTGCCCACGCACGTAAGCGCGGTGAGGCATATTCGGCTAAATAAATTGCAATCATTAAACCCACAGGTACAGCAACAAGAAGTGCCACGATACTAACCATGAGTGTGCCCCACAGCAGTGGTAATAGCCCATAACTTCCTTCTGCACTTCCTGAGGTACTAAAACCAGGATTCCACTCTGTACCTAAGAAAAAGTCTAAAGGACTCACAAATTGGAAGAAACGCATCGCTTCACTAAACATTGACATCACGATGCCAACGGTTGTTAAAATCGCAACACCTGAACAGAGTGCTAATGCAACATTAATCGTTTTTTCAACTTGGTTACGTGCTCTGTATTGTTTTTCGACACGTTTTTTTGCCCAAACTAAACCAAGCAATGCTGCACAGATCACCACTGCAAACTTGGCAAACGCGCCAATCGTTTGAACTTTCTTTAATTCTGCAGCTGCCGCAACTTCGTATGCAGCTGGTGTATCACTCACCCCGAAACCAGAAGCAATGGCTTTGACACGCTCAACGAGAACCTGAATACTGGCATGATCTGAAGATGCAACAATTGATGCAGGAACATGATTTAAAATAATTTGTTTTAATAGATTCGGTTCAACCAGATTCCATACCACTAAAATCAAAAATGCAGGGATACCACACCATAATGCAACCAATGCACCATAGTAGCCTGGACGTGAGTGTAAGGTAGCTGAATTTTTCCCCTTACCCGCGATGTTTCGACTTTTACTTAAACCAATTTGATACGCGATTGCTACGAGAGCCAATAACACGCCAATAAGTAGCAGATTCATGCATTCTCCACCGTTTTCTCAATGTCATACTTGAAAAAACACTGCTTAGCAAAAAATGCCAATGGCAGTTTCCCACCATTAGCCTTTTCATCTTTAAAAATTACTTAACGCCCTTACCTGCTTTAAATGCTGCAAGCACTTTTGCACGCTCAGCATCAGACATAGAAATTAGACCTGCTCTTTCTAACTTAGACCCTTTACCTGATACTTTCTTGCTTAAGAAGAACTCAGCAAACTGTGGTAAGCCTTTGATTGATTTCAAGTGTTCACCCTTCACATAGAAGAATAATGGGCGAGATACTGGGTATGAACCATTAAGAATTGTTTGCTCAGATGGAGAAACATTATTTACTGTTGCAACACGTAACTTGTCACGGTTTTGATCATAGAAACCTAAACCAAATACACCCACAGCACTTGGAGATGTTTTTAGACGTGCTAATGTTTCAGTGTAATCACCAGAAATTTCAATCACTTTTCCATCTTTACGGAAATTAGAACATGTTTTCTTTAATGCATCTTTATCTAAGTTTTTGAACGCCTGATAAGTTTCACAACCAGCATCCACCATTTTTTCTTGGAATACTTCACGTGTACCGTGATTTGATGCAGGGATGACTAAAGTAATTGGCTCATTTGGCAGCGCTTTGTCAATTTGATTCCAACGTGTATATGGGTTTGGTACCATTTTACCATTTGAAGGTAATTCAGCTGCTAAAGCTGCAAATACATGTTGTGGACGTAATTTGTAAGCTGCTTTATGTGAATTTGAAGCAAATACGATACCATCATAACCAATTTTGATTTCTAAAATTTGATTTACGCCTGCTTTCTTACATGCAGCAATTTCAGTGTCTTTAATTTTACGAGAAGCGTTTGCGATATCAATCGTATTGTCGCCCACACCCGAACAGAATTGTTTTAAACCAGCAGATGAACCACCAGAACCAACAACAGGTGCTTTAAACTGTGGGAATGTATTACCAAATTCTTCAGCAACAATACTTGCATATGGAAGTACTGTTGAAGAACCAGCAATTTGAATCGTATCACGAGCTGCGTGTGTTGTAGATGCTACTGCTGCCCCTGAAACTGCTAAAGCAATTGCGATATGATTTAAGCGCATTCTTTTCTCTCTTTCTTAATTGCAATTATAAGTACTTAAATTCCACAATGGCGTACTTTTTGGATAACTGCATTTTGATTTTAAAATATGACAAATAAGTTACAGCTTTATGACGCTTTTATGATAATTAATGACTTGTTTTTGATTTAATTAAAATTCTTTAAAATTCAATGTGTAAAGACATTTTACTCAATATTTATTTTTCTCATATTTTTTGATTTGAATTGTAACCATTCATGAAAGCGTCATGATGATCTAAGTCAAACTAATAGTAAATAGGATGCAATACAACATATCTTTTAGCACTTTTAGATGATTATGGGATCAATTACATCAAAATCTTAAAATCTAATATGAAACATAGGCAATGATATTAAAAGAGCTTCTATTAATTTGAAAAAACGACTCAATGCCTTTTTAGATTTTCCTTTGCATCTCGAAGAAAAGGGAATTTAAAGCAATCGGCTTTCTCAAAAAATGATATAAATTCAGCAGCATGACTTAAAACCTGTTCCTATATTTTCATTTTCAAGCCCTGTGCTTTTAAGATTTATTCTAGTGTGATCACTAAAAAACTTCTCTAATTTCCACATTGGGATCATAAGCATCTAAACGCTTTGCCAAAACATGTAAATGCCGAGTGGGTACAGCAGGAAATAAATGATGCTCAACATGATAAAACATGTTGTACGTCACAACTCGCTTAAATTCATTTCTCACAGTTCGTGCCATATAAATATGATCTTCAGTATCATGATGCACCGTCCAAACTGCAAAAAATGCTGTCATACATTGCCCGATCAACATTGCAACAACGTGATATTTCAAAATGGTGACATCTAAAATAAAAAACACCGCAATCACTAAAATAATATTTGCTAAAAGTTCAGCACTCATCCATTTTCTTTGTGTTTTTGTCCCAACAGCAAATGCCTTTTTATGTAACATAATGGGAAAAAATGGCCCAAATAAAAATGCTTGCCACCATTTCATACGTGCACTTTTGGCTTCAACATCTTCATCTTGCATACAAAATTGGTGATGACGTAAATGATTAATTTGCACAGCATGCATTGAACCTAACATGACAATACTTAGTATCCACATCACCCAATGTGTTTTTTCTCGGCTTATTCCAAGCGCAAAATGAAAAGCATTATGCACTTGACGTAAGCCTGTTAAAAAAAACATAAACGAACACAATAATGCCAATGGATACCAAGCCAAATACGCAAAAGCCAAAGATGCACATAACCAAGGTATTGAAATCAATAATTCAGAAATAACGTCTCTTGTTCGTAAATGTACTAAATCTTTCCATTGCACGACTTTTAATAAATATTGCTGATCATTCATTTTTATAAATTTTTATAAAGAGAATTAGTTGACTATAAAATGAACAAATCTTCATTGCAAGCTCAAATATTCTTTCAGACTATTCTATTTTTTGTCGACTCATAATTTGCTCACTTAACATACGGTAAATATGAGTCAAATAAGGTTGTTGTGAAGCAGCTAACATTGCTTCATGCATATTCAAAATCACATGGTCTCCACGCATCGCAGGACCTGTTTGCATCAATCTAGGTTCATTTTGAACGGCTTTTTGAGCGGTTTCTAAAATCAAAGGAGACAATAAACTAAAATCTACCTGTTGAGCATCAAGAACTTGTTTTGCCATGTCATAACATGCATTGCTAAAATTACAAGCAAATACAGCAGCTAAATGTAAACTCAAACGCTGCTCTGAAGAATACAGATAAACCTTATTACTCAGGCTATTTGCGAGTTTTTCTAGTTTTTGTTGACTCGCTGCAGACTGTGCTTCAATAAATAAAGGGGTATTTTCCCAGTCAATTTCACGTTCCAAACTAAAGGTCTGTAAAGGATAAAATACGCCTACATTCTCATAATGGTCTGCCAATACTTTTAAATGTGTACTTCCAGAACTATGCACAACCAGTGTATTTTTTAAATAAGGTTTGAGCTGCTGTATCACCTTTGCAATGGCTTGGTCACTTACAGCAATGACACATAAGTCTATATTATCTTGAAAATCTTGAAGATGGTGGATTGCTTCTGCCTGCACAAGACTAGCAAGTTTTTGTGCATTTTCAAAATGAGTACTAAAAATTTGTACAATTTGATACTGTCGAGCAAACGCCTGTGCCAAATGGGTTGCAACTCGCCCCGAACCAATAAAACTTATACGCATCATGTCAATTTCTCAATTTTAGACTTTATTTCTAGATATATATTTTCAAGATAATCTAAAATGAAAGCAAATAAAAAACGAGCGATCTAAATCGCTCGTTTAACGCTATTGGCGATTATTGCGTTTTTTCTTCAACCCCGTTGTTATCTACTTCACGCACTGTACCTGTTTCAGTATTAATCACTTCAAACTCAATGCGGCGATTTTTAAATTGCCCTTCTTTGGTTGTATTATCTGCGACAGGTTGGTCTTGACCAAAACCTTGTGCTTGCAATTTACTTGGGTCTACACCTTTTGCAACCAAATAATCTACAACCGATTTTGCTCGTTTTTGTGATAATGCTTTATTGGCTTCGGCATTTCCTGTCGAATCGGTATAGCCTTTTACAACCAATTGTACCTTCGGTACTTTATTCATTAATGCTGCGGCTTGGTCTAATACCGACTTATTCACATCAGGAATCTCAGCAGATGCTGTCGCAAAGTTAATAATCTGTAAGTTTAATGCAGTCGCAATATCTAAGGGACGAACTTGATTTGGGTCAATATTGCTCAAAGCCGCTTTCGCTTTGTCAATGCTGCTTGTCACCGCCGCACCCTCATCTAAACTTGCTGCTTCACCCACAACGACTTGCACATCTTTAACCAACGGTGTGATTTTATCTGCTAACGCTTTTAAACTCGCAGTATCTGCACCTTGTAAACTGATTTGATTTCCTGTCCACACCAAATTGACATTTGGTACACCTTTCAACAACTTTAATACACTCACTAAAGCATTCTGATCCACTAAAGCTGCATTAAAATTATTACTTGAATCTACGCCACAACCATTTTGATGGCTAAAAATTTGTTTGACTTCTTTTTGTAAAATATCAATATACTTTGCATCACCGATTTTTGCCTGACATGTGACTAATGCACCTGCTTGGTCTGTTGAGATTTGGAAATATGCAGGTTGCTGACTAGAACTTGTCATTGTGCTATTGGTGACGGGTGTTGGCTCTTCTGTCTTACAACTGCGTAATAACCAAAAAGCCAAAAACAATAGAATCAATAAAGCAATTAATGCTGGCCAGAAGCTTGATTTTTTCTTTTCCTCCACAACAGGTGTTGGTGTAACTGGAGGAACAGCCTGTGATGTGGTATTTGCTGTTGCAGCTAAAGTACCTAGCCCTAAAGCGGCTAAAATCCCTCGCGCCCAAGGGGCTAAACCAGTAGAAATTGCATCATAATTTTGTTCTAAAAAATGCTGTATCACTACAGGGTCATGAGAGCCTGCTTCATCTTCTAATACATTTAAGGTCGCTGGAATTGACCGATTTAAAACATTTTCAATGTCATGATGAGGGACGTGTTGACCCACGCTCTCTACATACTGCTCCTTCAACGTAATTTGTGTATGAAATAAATCAGCTAATCTCGGATTTAAATTATTTTGAAGGGCAGAAATTAAATTAGGATTTGCTTTTAAAATCGCTAACAAAAAAGGAAAAAACTCAGCCAATGCTGTACTTTTTTCTGTTAAATATGTTGTTTCACCTTTTAATACGATCGGGGTCACTCTTTCTTTCAATAATGAAATCAGATCCATTTCTATACTCCTCACATGAGATTTTATTTGTTATGTGACTTTTTATTACATGGATCAGTATGCGCCGAAAAATTCGGCAAATTATTTAAGTTTTGTTATTTTCCTTAAACTTATATAAATATGGAATGCGTTATTTTCTCGTCAAAAACAAATAAAACTACACTAAAATATCGCTATATTTTCGTTTTCAATTGAGCCCTTCGTGGAATTTTTTAGCCTCATCTAAAATCTCAAACCATGCAGCTTTATAGTCAGTAAAAGCATGTGATGCAATATGTACACTTAATGGTTCATTGATGATTCCAACTCTTAAACGAACGAGCTCTGGTAAATCTAAACGCACACTAAATAAAGGTGAGCCACATACTTTACAAAACACGCGTTTTTTATTCTCAGTAGCAAAATATTCTGAAAATAATGCTTGCCCCTGTAAAATTTCTAAGTATTTAGTTTCAATGGGTGCAATGGCAACAAAAGCTGAACCTTGTGCTTTTTGACATTGCCCGCAATGACAAACGAACACTTGAGGAATTTCTGTATTAATTTTAAGTTGAATTCCGCCACAGAGACATGAAGCTGTATACATAATTTCATCATTTTAATTTATTTGGATTCAAACGAGATTAGCTCACATTGATGTAAATGAAAGTATGATCCATAGAGAAAATTTTGATTATTTATTTACAATCACTTTCTCGATACACTTTTAAAGCTGCAATTTCAGCATAAATCAGTTGCTGTAAATCATCACGAAACTGAATCATATCCTCCATCGTTTCAATCTGATCAATACTTAAACGTGGCATAAACTTGAAATAAAACGGAATTCTTTTGGGGATAATATGCTTTGGAATCGAAGGAATCACCTCGCCATTTCTCAAAAATGAACCGATTTTCGGATTGGATAAAATTTTATTAAACCATTTTTGTCTAAGCAATACGTTGACATCAAAACCCAGCTCAAAAACTTCATCCCCACCCAAAGCCACAAATGGCGCAATGTCATAGCCAAATTCCTGTGCCAGTTTTAAAAAGCCATAACGTTGCTTCCAAATGAGTTGATAAGCTTCGCCTTTTCGTTTAATGACTTCACGACCACCACCAGGAAAAACCAAAATAGAATAGCCTTGTTGCATCGCCTGTCTAGCAAATTCTCGAGTTCCGTCTATCCCTCCGACTCGCTTAACCATTCCTTTCCAAATTGGAATATGAAAATGCATATGATCTGCCAAACTGACAATGGCAATTTTATGTTCATTATATAAATAGTCGATGAGAATCGGAGAATCTAGCACGCCATAAATGGTATGGTTTCCCACATACATGGCAGGTTTTTGAGGATTGAGATTTTCTGCGCCTAAAAAAGTCGGACGAAAGTAATAACGTTGCAATGCACTGATTGCACGTAATAATTTAGAGTTATGTTGAATTTCTAATTTTTTTAGGGTCATGTTGTATCTCTACAAAACCTCAATAAGTCCATATTTATACTAAAAGTCCCCTCTCCTTTTAGGAGAGGGTTAGGGAGAGGTTTTAATTAAGTCAAGCTCCCCATCCTCTTGCTGACTTTCAGTCCTCATCCTCAAGAAGTAGGGACTTTCAATCTATATTTTATAACAATGACGTATACTGAGTATTTACACAAGATCTGTTATGAATAAATCAAACCACATGCTTTTGCACAAGAATCGAACCTACAGAATACCCTGCACCAAATGAGCAAAGTACACCATATTCACCATCATTGACCTGATCCGCAGTACGATGCAGCGCAATGATCACACCTGCAGAAGATGTATTGGCAAATTCATCCAAAATAATTGGCACTAAATCAGGATCGGCTTCCGCCACTTGTTTACCCACAATCAGTTTTAAAATCAGTTCATTCATATTGGCATTGGCTTGATGCAACCAGAAACGTTTCACATTTTCAGGCTGAATGCTGTTCTTTTCCAACTGCGTAGAAATGATTTTCGCAACCAGTGGACAAACTTCTTTAAAGACTTTACGACCATCCTGACGGAATTGTTTATCATCACGAGAGGTCAGTTCTGAACCATTCAGGAAGCCAAAGTTATTGCGGATATTGTTTGAAAATTGCGTGAATAAGTGCGTATCCACAATTTCAAAACCTGTCTTAGTTTCAGTGTCTTCAATGATCGACGCTGTTGCCACATCACCAAAAATAAAGTGACAATCACGTGAACGATAGTCCGTATGACCTGAAGTAATTTCTACATTCACCAACAACACACGGCGCGCACCTGTTTTCACTGCATCATAGGCTTGTTTTAAACCAAAAGTTGCCGCAGAACATGCAACATTCATATCATAAGCATAGCCTTGAATACCCAGCGCAGTTTGGATTTCAATTGCAACCGCAGGATATGCACGTTGTAAATTTGAACATGCTAAAATTACCACATCGATATCTTCAGCCGTCACGCCCGCATTTTCCATCGCTTGCTTGGCTGCAATCACGCCCCATTCTGCCTGAATAGAAAGCTCATCTTCTGAACGTTCTTCCAAACGTGGACGCAAACGATTAATATCCAACACACCTGATTTTTCAATCACATAACGGCGTTTGACACCTGATGCTTTTTCAATAAATTCTGCACTCGAACCACGACGTGCAACGACTTCGCCTGCTTCAATTTTTTCAGCATTTTCACTGTTAAATTGTTCTACATAAGCATTTAAGCTTTCAACCAATTCTTCATTGGTAATGATTTCCTCGGGATGATACAAGCCTGTTCCTGTAATACGGATGCCCATGGAAAACTCCTTTTCTAAATTCACAAATATTTCAAATTATTTCTATTCTAACTGATTCCAAGCTTTTCCCATACTTTTTGTATACGAGTTGCTGAAATTGGCATCTTGGTTTTCATCGGTTGAGAGAATAAAGAAATCCGTAACTCTTCCACCATAAAATACACATCTTTAACACGTGGATCCTGTTTAAACTTAAACAATTTATCCATCCACGGATCAACTTCTTTGATTGCAGCATCATCTCGACTAAGATTATTCGGCAAACGATCCAAACGCAATAACAATGCTTTTAAATAACGTGGATATTCTTGCCAAATGTCAGCTGATTTTGTATAGACAAAATTCGCCAAATTCATCAAATCAAGTTGATCTTCAATATCATCCATATTTTTGCCAAATACATCCTGATCCAGCATCAGCAACTGCTGACGAATCTGTTGCCACTGAATATAAATGTCACTGATCAGTTTCAATGCTTCCTGACCATGACTTAAAAATGACTTTTTCACATCTGCTGTTAATGTCGTAAATTCTTCTGCATTAATGGGTAACTTTTCAATACTCATTTGTAAGGTTGCATAGACCAACATTTGCTCAAGCTGAGCGCGATCACCCAGTGGGGAATAGGCAAGCGCTAAAGGTTTGGAAATTTGCTTTTTCAACTGACGAATCAAATCACCCAATTGCATATGAATCAGGCGAATTACACCCTCACGATGTTGTTTAATCGCTTCATCCTGATCATTAAAGGTTTGAATCACCACACCCGACTCATCTTTAGAATCAAGTTGGGCAAATGCTTTGGTTGCCACCAATGCCTGATACTGCTTCACCACCACGCCTGTGACTTTTTGCGAGGCTTCAAACACAAACTGTTCAGGAAACGTTTTAAACTCACCTTTCAACTGTTTGACAGGACTATGGGTTTCAGTGCGACAACGTGCTTTCAACTCGTCAAGATCACGTCCTTTTTCAATCAATTTCCCTTTTTCATCAATGACTTTAATGAATGGAATCAGGTATTGATCAATACGTTCAAACGAAAAATCTTTGGCAATAATTTGCTCGCCACGCAGTTGAAATGCTAAAAAGTCGAAAATATGCTCACGTAAATGCTGTGCATCTACCGCTTGCATCAATTTTTTTGCTGTATCAGGGATCGGCACCAAGTTACGGCGTTTATCTTTAGGCAAAGCTTTTAATAAGGCTTCGATTAAATCCTGACGCCATCCCGGAATTCCCCACGACCAAATATTTTCATCGACTTGTGGCAAGGCTTGTACAGGAATTTTGACTGTCGCCCCATCTTCATCATGACTTGGATCAAAACGGTAACTGGCTGCTAAACGTAACTGACCATTATGCAAGTAGTCAGGAAACTGTTGCGTCGTTGGACGATCATTCATCCATAAATCATCATCATCGACAAACAAATAACGTGGATTTTTTGGCTCTACTGTTGCACGCCAATCCTCGAAACTACGTCGACTGGCAATTTCAGCAGGTACTTTGGATGCATAAAACTGGTAAATGGTTTCTTCATCAACCACCAAATCACGGCGACGCAATTTGTCTTCAACGCGTTCAACTTCTTCAAGTTTCAGTAAATTGTGTTTTAAGAATGGTGGCGTAGTCCCAAGATTCCCTGTAGTCAAAGCATCACGTAAGAAAATTTCATGTGCCGCAGGCTGATCCACCTTTTCATAGTTGGTGGCACGTTTTGGTTCAATGATTAAACCAAACAGTGAAATTTGATCATAAGCATTCACCACACCCGGTTTTTTCGCCCAATGCGGCTCAAAATAATGATGTTTCAGTAAATTCGGCGCAGCCAATAAAATCCATTCAGGTTCAATTTTTGCCAAAGTCCGCAAATAAACCTGAGAGGTTTCCACCATTTCAAATGCCATCACCCATGGGGTATTGGTCTTATGTAAAGTTGATGCAGGGAAAATACGTGCTTTTTGCTGACGTACTGCCATAAATGTATTACGTTCATCCGTTTTATTGGCAATAAAAGACAATAGACCTGTCAGTAATGCACGATGTAGATTTTCATAACTGGCTTTCTTTTCATTGAAAGACAATTTTAACCCTTGTGCTAAATCGAGTAATTGCTCATGGGTTTTTTTCCACTCACGTAAACGTAACCAACTCAAAAAATGCTGTTTGGCAAAAGTACGACGTTTATTTTCAGTTAAATTTTCACGGTTCTCAGCCAATGTATTCCATAATTTGATATAGAATAAAAAGTCTGAATCCGCTTCTTTAAATAAGGCATGCTTTTGATCCGCTTGCATTTGCTTATCAGCAGGACGTTCACGCGGATCTTGCACTGCAAGAGCTGCGACAATAATCAGGACTTCATTCAATACCCCAAAATGCGCACCACCTAAAATCATCCGAGCAAGACGTGGGTCAATTGGCATTTTCGCCATTTGCAAACCAATTTTGGTCAAATCATCTTTTTGTTCGTTATAAGCCCCCAACTCAATCAAAAGCTTACGACCATCATTCACTAAACGATGGTCAGGCGGCTCAATAAAATCAAAAGATTCAACTGAACCAAGCCCTAAACTTTGCATCTGTAAAATCACCGATGCCAAATTGGTTCGTTTAATTTCAGGCTCAGTAAATTCAGGACGACTTTGGAAGTCTTCCTCGCTATATAAACGAATACACACGCCCGGTGCAATACGACCACAACGCCCTTTACGTTGATTGGCAGCAGCTTGAGAAATTGCTTCAATCGGCAAGCGTTGCACTCGAGAACGATAGTTATAACGTGAAATACGTGCAAAACCGCTATCAATCACATAGCGAATATTGGGAACAGTTAAAGCCGTTTCTGCAACGTTGGTGGCGATAATAATGCGTCGTCCACCACCTGATGGATTAAAGATTTTTTGTTGTTCTGCCAAAGCCAATCGTGCATATAACGGCAAAATTTGGGTATGTTTAGGACCAAACTTATGCAACGTTTCCTGTAATTCCCGAATTTCTTGTTCGGTACTGGCAAAAATCAGAATATCGGCATGTTCAGGATGCCCTTTACTTTCCGCATCATGAAAGCACTCTTCTACCGCACTGACCACCGCACGCGGTAGATTTTCTTCAAAATCATCAAAGTCATCATCATCACTACCGCCGATTGTCATTTCTGAAATTGGACGATAACGGACTTCTACAGGAAAACTACGCCCTTCAACTTCAAAAATCGGTGCATCATTAAAATACTGACTAAAACGATTCACATCCAAAGTTGCAGAGGTAATGATAATTTTTAGATCAGGGCGTTTTTTTACAATCGTTTTTAAATAGCCCATGATGAAGTCAATATTGAGCGAACGCTCATGTGCTTCATCAATAATAATGGTGTCATATTTATTTAAATAACGGTCATTGGACAGTTCAGCCAACAAAATCCCATCCGTCATCAAACGAACGATTGAATCATTCGAGCCTTGTTCATTAAAACGGACTTTAAAAGAGATCGATTCACCAAGCTTTTGCCCGACTTCTTCTGCAATACGTTGTGACACGCTTCGTGCAGCGAGTCGTCGCGGTTGAGTATGACCAATCATACCTGTCAGGCCACGCCCGGCGAGCATCGCGATCTGAGGGAGCTGTGTGGTTTTACCTGAACCCGTTTCCCCTGCCACAATGATGATTTGATTATTTTGAATCGCCTTGATCAATCTGTCTGCATATTGTGTAACAGGCAAATCTTGATTCAGTTTAATCGTCGGTAAACTCGCCAGTCGTTTTTTGACTTGCTGATTAGATTTTTCAAATAATTCTTGAAATTTTTCAGGATTCGCCTCTTTGCCTTTTTTCAGCCGACTTAAACGATGACGATCCCGAACCATGACCAATTGATCGACATTAAACTGATTTGGCACAGATAGATTTTCCTAAAGATAAATTTTGAACGAAACATTTTACGCTGTAAGCGTTTTGAATAAAAGATCAATTGAATTTGCTTTCAGATTTTAAATAAATAGAGAGCTACAAAAAGCCAATACAGATAAAAAAGCACAGTAGTCACAGCTAAAATAAAATGACCGCAAAGAAAAATACTGTCATACATCACTTGATAAAAAGGTGCTGTAAAAAACATATTCATTGGCATTGCAAGGCACACGAGTAAGAACACATTGATGACCAAAAACCAAATTTTAGTTTGAGTAAAACCGAGAAAAATAGCAAAAAATAGTCCGATGATTCCTGCAAAAACAAAAAGTAAAGGCTCATCTGATGTAAAGCCATTCAGTTGACTAAAATAGGTTACGCCTTCAACACCATAACCTGTTACACAAAAAGCGTTATCATAAGCAAATGCGACAAAGGTACTCAGTGAAGCAATCATCAATGTAGAAATAGCAAGAAAATGATATTTTTTCGCAGTCATTGCTCTATTCCCAATACGCTGAAATATTGATATATATCAAATTTAAAATCATAAAAATCAATTGACAAATTAGACATTCAAGCAACCAAACATTGTCACAATATTTTATACTGTCATGAATAATGAGATTGAGTGGAATCACCACCATACTTAAACAAAAGAATTGCAACAGGCACAATGTAGTCAATAATCTAATGAACCACGGACGAGAAAGTCTGAAAAAATATAAAGGAGAAAAGATCAAACCCAACAGTCCCGCAGCACCAAAAACTGCAGCATCATCAATTTCAGAACCTTGAATTTCATGAAAGTGGGTCAAAATACCTTCTTCATAAAAGCTCATGACACACAGACCCGCATCTTCAACTTGCAAAGCACAATAACTAGCCAAATATAAGAAAACTAAAATGATGATTTTATAGGTATTAATTTCAAATATGTTTGTATTTTTAAAATTCATGAAAAACAAACACTAAACTTAAAATAAAAAAGAGTAATTCTCCAATCACCCACGCCAACAGCCAATAATTTTGACAATACACAATACTGTCATAGACCAAGCCAAAGACTGAAGGTGAATCGATCATACTACTCAGGAAAATCGTTTGCAGAAGAATCAGTGTGACAAAAAACAACAGATACCATCCCCGATGATAAGACCACAGTAAGGGGATCAAGAAAATCAATGCCGTCATGGCGCTCATATCAAATATATTCGGATCTTTGCTGATGCCCCCATTCAATTCGTCCAATGACCAAACGGTATTCTGCCCCATATATTCATACAGACAGAATGTACTGTTTCCTCCCAACATACATAATGCTGCGATCAGCAAAGCCAATACAGCAACAATGCGAATACTTTGATCAATGATCATTTTATACAATTTCATGCCAAACCATGAGCATCTTATCTGAATAAAATATATACACTAAAATATTTTTTATTTCTTTTTTGCAACCATCCCCTTGAAAAGTGCTGTCACTGGCTGCATGTTATTGAGATATTTAATTCGATTGTTTTGTCATTCAATTAACATATTTTTAATATATTAATCAGTATTGAAAATAGTTTTGTATGAACAAAATGATCTTTTGAAGAAATAGTTCTAGTGCTTGGTTAATTCGTTTTTTCCGATATTAACCATAAAAAAATACTATTTCCCCAATAAAGAAATATACTTTATGCTAATTCCATAAATTAGATACTCACTTCAATCATGGAGATAATGATGAGCTTAATTAATACTGAAGTTAAACCATTTAAAGCACAAGCGTTCCAAAACGGTCAATTCATCGAAGTTACAGAAGCTGATCTTAAAGGTAAATGGTCTGTAGTTTTCTTCTATCCAGCAGACTTCACTTTCGTTTGCCCAACTGAACTTGGCGACCTTGCTGACAACTATGCTGAATTCCAAAAATTAGGTGTTGAAATCTACTCAGTTTCTACTGACACTCACTTCACGCATAAAGCTTGGCATGATTCTTCTGAAGAAATCAAAAAAATTCAATACGTAATGGTTGGCGATCCGACTTGGACACTTGCTAAAAACTTCGAAGTATTAATCGAAGCTGATGGTCTTGCTGATCGTGGTACTTTCGTTATCGATCCAGAAGGAAAAATCCAAATCATCGAAATCAATGCTGGTGGTATTGGTCGTGATGCTTCTGAACTTCTTCGTAAAGTTAAAGCTGCTCAATACGTACATGCTCACCCAGGTGAAGTATGTCCTGCTAAATGGAAAGAAGGCGAAGCAACTCTTGCTCCTTCAATCGACTTAGTTGGTAAAATCTAATTTTATTAGATCATACCGATTCAAAAAACCACGCTTTTAGCGTGGTTTTTTATTGAACTCAATCTATTTTGCACCATATATTAAAAGACAATCACCAAAATTTATTCTATCCAATCAGCTTTAAATCGTATATTTTTTACTCAACCCCCATTCAGCCAAAATACGGCGGTACATGGTAGAAGAACGATCTGCCTCAAAATGCGCCTCCATACTGATGTCTAAAGGTAACTCTTCAGGCTTTTGAGCTTCAACCATCTCTTGATCTTCAGCAAAAATCTGCGCATTAAAGTCATAAACTGCCTGTAAATCACCTGTTGTGTCAAAATTACGGGTTAAAGGTACAAATAAACGTGTCTTATTATGCGATACAGGACAACACGCATTTAAAATTTTTAAAATACCGTGATGAGGAAAATGTACTGTTAATACTGCCGAAAATGGGGGATAAACATCAAAAATGCGTTCCCATAAAAAACCCTCAGGTGCTAAATGTTGCATGCCATGCGGATAATTACTCACATTACTCACATAGTTCGTATGCAAACCATAGTCCGTCCTTTCGGTTGAATATTTAGGGACAACTTGATTTTCCCGATCAGCAAAAGCTTGATGATGTACCCAAGCAAAATGCGCAACATCAATAAAACCTTCCAACTGGCGTCCACTCGAACCTGCAATATCAACATATGGCGGTAAAATCGCTTGATGTCCTTCTGCTTCCCACGTATCTAGCACGGGTAAATTTGCCAAACTTTCATCACGCCCTAAAATACTGGTCCAAACCAAACCATATTTGATCACAACTGGAAATTTGCTCAGTGAAAAACGTTCAGAAATCTTGGTGAGTTCAGGTTGAGCTGGAATTTTGATGCATTTTCCAGCTTCATCAAAATGTAAACCATGATAAGGACAAATAATCGTCTCACCTTCGACCCAGCCTTTACTCAAAGGGACACCGCGATGAGGACAAATATCACGAACCAAATAAATCTGACCATTTTCAGTTTGATATAGCGCCAAATTCAAATCCAATAATGTCACTTGCTGCGGTTGCTGACTAACATCTTCCACGCGAGCCACAGGATACCAATGTTGCGCCAATATTGACCAATCTTGATCATTAAACTGACTATGACAAGGTTTGTTCGGAAGTTGAATCATCGGAATGGCATTCATAAATTGGCTCTTTTCAATGTACTGGTTCTATTGAGCAGTGTGGAATACATCTTTATTTTCGTCTATTAGAATGATTTATATGATTCATTCTAAAAATAAGAACACTCAGGCATTAAAATTGCTTAGTACTTGATGAGAAAGATTTATTTTAAGGAAAAATGATGGTACTGCCTTTTTCCCGCTTTACTGAATATTTTATGGTGGTTGCGCAAACAGGGAGCTTACGTAAAGCAGCCGATCAACTTTATATTTCTGTTTCCGCGGTGCATCGACAAATCGTATTAGCTGAAGAAGAATTAGGCATTGCATTGTTTGAACGCTTGCCGAATGGGCTCAAACTGACTTTGGCCGGAGAGCTTTTATTTGCAGATGTTTTAAATTGGCAAAAGGATTTTAAAATCATCCAAAAACGTTTAAATGAAATACAAGGTTTACAACGTGGTGCCATCGATTTTGGCATTATTTCAGCAATGAGTGACAGTTTTATCAGTACTGTCATCCATTCCATGCATCAACAATATCCGTGGATTAATTTCAATATTCATGTCATGGAAAGTGACCAAGTTGCGCATGCTGTCATGAATGCTGAGCTGGATTTTGGCATCATTCTTAATCCTAAACAGCAACATCAATTACAAATCAATAGTTTTATCGAATTACCCTTGGGATTTCTCATTCCCAAATCGCACCCTTTAGCCAACAAAGCCAAAATCTATTTTTCAGATACCTTGGAATGCACACATATTTTACCTGCTGCTCCCTTGATTATTCATGACTTAGTGGTTTCGTTATATAAAAAGCACGATTTTAATCCGCCCCATAAAATCCAATGTAACGATATTCGCATGATGATTTCTTTACTCAAACAAAATTTAGGCATCGGCATGATGAGTTATCTCGATGCTGATCCTTATATTGAACAAGGTGAATGTGTCTTTCGTCCAATCTCTGAAAATGGTCTACGCCTGATCACGGTTGCATTATGCGTTGCACCAAAACGGCAACTTTCCAAAATTTCACAGATCATGATGAATCAAAGCATTGAACACATGGAAGTACTCAAATCGCACATGCAGCAGTATTTTCAACAAGAAACCCAGCTTTCCTGACTCAACCCAATCACATAAATATTTAACTTTAGATCTTTATGCATGAAATCAAAACATTCAATAACCTCATTTCAGATGATCCTTTTCTGACGTGAATACAGCATAATTTAAGGCATTGCTATGAAAGACGCTCCAAACACTATTCATCAATCCGCAAAATATCCACGAGATATGATCGGTTATGCAGACCATCCTCCACACGCACAATGGCCCAACCAAGCTAAAATTGCTGTCCAATTTGTTCTCAACTATGAAGAAGGTGGCGAAAAACATATTTTGCATGGTGATGAAGGTTCAGAACAATTTTTATCTGAAATGAGTGGTGTAGAAAGCTACCCTGCTCGTCATCTGTCGATGGATTCGATTTATGAATATGGTTCACGTGTTGGTTTTTGGCGTATTCAGCAAGAATTTGCCAAACGCAATCTGCCATTAACAATTTTTGCTGTTGCTATGGCTTTACAACGTAACCCTCGTGTAGTCGAAACCATTAAACAGCACCAATATGATGTTGTTTCACATGGACTACGTTGGCTACATTATCAAAATATTGATATCCAAACTGAACAAGCCCATATGGCTGAAGCGATGCAAATTTTAACGGAACTATTTGGCGAAATGCCCACAGGTTGGTATACAGGTCGTGATAGTCCCAATACACGTCAATTATTGGCTGAATATCATCATATTCAATATGATAGTGATTATTATGGTGATGACTTGCCTTTTTGGACAACACTCTGTGATCAACAAGGGCGCACTCGTCCACACCTGATTATTCCCTATACTTTAGATAGCAATGACATGAAATTTGCTTCACCGACAGGTTTTAATCGCAGTGAAGATTTTTTTGAATATTTAAAAGATGCTTTTGATGTTTTGTATGCAGAAGGTACAACGCATCCGAAAATGCTATCGATCGGAATGCATTGTCGGATTTTAGGTCGCCCTGCCCGTTTTAAAGCCTTACAAAAGTTTTTAGACTATATCCAAAGTCATGAACATGTCTGGATTTGTACTCGGCAAGAGATTGCAGAACATTGGTATCGATATCATCCATATTCAGCCGATGCTACAGATGAATGAACTTAGGCTCGAAATAAAAATGCCGACTTCAAGACGTGTGCTTGAAGTCGGCATTTTTTTGCAATAAATCATTTGAAACATGCCGATATACAACTTTATAACATGTATTAAACCGTGTTCAAAAATGATGAGCGAGTACAGATAAACGGGGGATGATTTAAGAACCTATCTGTTCAATATTTGTAATGCCTCAATATCTAGTACATCTACTACCCAATACGGTTGTGATAATGAATGAATATCACAATTTTGTCCTGTCCCAATTCGATCAACGACCAAAAAATCACTTGGGCACTCCAACGTCATCAAAGGATGATGCCAAACACCGACATGATAATTCACACCTTGCTGCCCATTACTGATAAATGCCTGAATCTGTTGTTCATTAGGTTGATTATCATTTAAACAGGGGGCAACAACCACAATAAATGGTTGTTGATGCAAAGGAATAAATGCCTGTGAACCTAAAGGATGCCTTTCCAGCATTTCGACTTGAAAAGGAAGCTGGGTGGCGTGTAAATTACGGAAAATACTCATGCCAACCTCAGCATTTTCTCCAACTATTTTTGCCAATGCCAAAGCATGATAGCGCTCGGTTAAACCTTGATTGATTGGAAAAAAATCATTTCCTTGGATCTCAATCACATCACCAAATTGCGCAAATTTTTCTTGAGTTAAGCGCTGTATTATGATTTGCTTTTCAATCATCTGCCTTTGCTCTTTCATTTTATTTTCAATCACTTTAGAAGTAAGGTGATCCATGCACAAAAATCAGGACTGAACCCTTCCCCATAAACGAATACGACTGATTCCACCATCAGGAATCATATTGACCCGAATATAATTTACTTTTTTCTGCTGTAAAATTTCGGTACTAAACTCCGCCACACAATCCATACTTAACGGTTGTTGTTCAAGTAAAAATGACCAAAACATACTTTGTGGGACCAATTGCGCATCCGTTGCATCTTCGACATAAGCGGCTTGAATCGAACAAAATGCGGGGAAATTGCCTTTAAAATGTGCGGTATCAATATCAATTTTTTCAACTTGTCCTGCTTGCCCCAAAGCAATAATGCACCAATCAAATCCAGGAGCTCTACGTCGTTTGGTTTCCCAACCATCTCCCATATTTAATCCAGCTTCAGGGCTGAGTAAATTATTCGGATGCCCAAAATGCGCATCACTAAAGGCCACGATTCGTCCTCCATTTTTCAGCCCGATCAAATCAATTTGTTGTGTCACATCTACATGCTCCATCACCACGCTGCCGTACACTTTTAAACGTGCAATTCCACCATCAGGAAAAATATTGAGCCGAATATGAGTGATTTTATGTGGCACACAATCAAAAAAATGGTGCTGATCAGGCAATAAATTTGAGTTTTCTAATAAGACAATCCATTTTGCACCTTCGAGCTCACCATCAGGTGCATAACAGCCTTCAATCGATGCCGAAGCTGGATAGTTGCCTGTAAAAAATGAAGTATCGATATCAAAACCTGACACCATCCCCGTCACACCTAAACGGACGATACACCAGTCATAACCTGCTTCTCGTTTGCGTCGTGTTTCCCAACCATCCATCCATTTACCATGCGCATCGTATTTCCCTTCAATAAATTGCGGCAATGCACTGTGTAACATTCTTTCTGCTTGCGCAAAAAACTCATCAGAACAATTGACAATGGTTGCACCAATACGCTCATCGGCAAGATTGGTAAGTTTCTGTAAATGCGTAGGTAAAGTAATCGCTTTTGCAATATGCACAGTCATAGGTCAGTCCTAAACGTTATTTTCATTCTGTTATGCAAAATCTAGTCCAACTGGTCTGACCTGTTATAAAAATGTATTTTTTATCGTGCCCATCAATACTGATTTAAATTTTGTGTAGAATAATCATGCTATTTAAATTTTAGGCTAAATGTATGATAAATCCACACGCCATGCTCAATGGAAAAACATCTCAGGTCACTGAGCAAGCTGTGGAGCTTATTCACCAACGTATACAACAAGGGATTTACCCTATAGGCGCGGCACTGCCTGCTCAACGTGAACTTGCAACTCAGTTTGGCATCAGTCGTGCCTCATTACGAGAAGCTTTAACGCGTTTAGCCGCTTTAGGTTTATTAGAAATCAAAGCAGGTAAAGGGGTCTATGTGATTGCTCAGCATAGTCAAGTGGCTGAACAATGGGATCTTGAATATCCTGTTTCACTCAAAGACTTTTATCAATTACGCTATATTCTCGAAAGTTTTTGTGCGTTACTTGCTTGTGAATATTTAACTGAGCAAGACAAAGCGACACTTCAGCAATATGAGCAACGACTTGAAGCGTCTATTCATGAGAAAAATTGGCAGGCAGCATCTGAATATGACTATGCTTTTCATCAATATATTATTGAGTTAAGTCATAACCAGACCATTATTCAAACCCTTAAATTACACATCGATCACATTAAAAAAAGTCAAATTTTACCGTTTACTCAAGCCAATTTAGCTTTTAAAACCATTCAAGAACATAAGTTGATTTTACAAGCCTTATGTCAACAAGATGGTTTAGCTGCTGAAAAAGCCATGCGAGCACATATTATCGGTGCAGCTCAAAGAGCAGGTGTATATTTTTCACGCTACGACAACACAATATAATCCGAAATTACTCAATTCACCTCATTCCCTAAAAACATGCACTTTTTTGCTTCAAAATTTGAGCAGTAAGTCCATATTTCAAATTTTCTGCTTCGTCATAAGGCAATTTTACTGGTAAGACCAGTAAAACCAGTGATTAAAAATTGGCACGCTTCTCGCTTAATACTGTTTAGAAATTTTGATAATGATTGAAGGTCTAAATAATGAAAATTGCGATTATTGGTGCAGGAATGGGCGGTTTAACTGCAGGTATTGCCTTAAAAAAATTTGGGCATCAAGTCACTATTTATGAACAAGCCGCAGAAATTTTACCTGTTGGTGCTGCGATTTCACTTTGGTCTAATGGGGTGAAATGCCTCAATTATTTGGGTTTAACCGATCAAATTCAGGCTTTAGGTGGGCAAATGGATACACTTGCCTATGTGGATGGACTGAGTCAAAAAACCATGACTCAATTTAGTTTAACACCGCTATATCAAGAAGTTGGACAACGTGCCTATCCTGTGGCTAGAGCCGATTTACAACATTTACTGATGCAACATTTTGGGCTTGATGATATTCAGCTTGGAATGAAAATGACAGATATTTCCTCCCATCCCGACCATGTCAATATTCATTTTCAAGATGGTACAGAGATCACAGCCGACTTACTCATTGGTGCAGATGGTACACATTCACTCACACGTCAATTTGTCCTAGGCCACCAAGTTGAGCGTCGCTACGCAGGATATGTCAATTGGAATGGACTAGTTGAGATTAATGAAAATATTGCCCCTGCCACACAATGGACGACATTTATTGGCGAAGGAAAGCGTGTCTCTCTCATGCCTGTAGCACAAAATCGTTTTTATTTCTTCTTTGATGTTCCTCTTGAACTTGGACAACCCAATCAGCGTGAAGCATACAAACAAGATTTAAAAAAATATTTTTCTGAATGGTGTGAACCTGTACAAACATTGATTGATCATTTAGATGAACAAAAAACCAATCGTGTCGAAATCCATGATATCGAACCTTTTATGAATTTCTATAAAGATCGTGTCGTACTCCTCGGTGATGCAGCTCACAGCACAACACCTGATATTGGTCAAGGAGGTTGCCAAGCGATGGAAGATGCGATTTATCTCGCACGTGCCCTACAAATCAATACCTTTGGACTGGAAGATACTTTGGCTCGTTATCAGAATAAACGTAATGATCGTACAAAAGAAATGGTTTTAAGAGCACGTAAACGCTGTGATGTTACCCACATGAAAGACCCAGCAATAACCCAAGAATGGTATCAATCTTTATATGAAGAACAAGGCAATCATATTATGCAGGGTATTATCAGCAATATTGTAGGTAATCCACTCGATTGATTCATCATTCTACCGATCTTAAAAATCAATGATCACTCAAAATGGCATAGTCATTGCATATTTAAAATATCTGGTCTGACCTGTCAGACATTAAAATAATTCGAAGTGGAACAAATATGCATTTAGAAACATTTAATCAACTCGAAGCCCATGAAGCTCACATTGTTTTAAAAGCTTGCGTACATATTCCGCGTTGGATATCAGATCTTAGCCATCAGCGACCTTATGCGGCTTTAGAACAGTTATATCAAACTGCTGACCAACATGCCTTAACTTGGCAATGGGCGGAAATTGCGGCAGCTTTGGCACTACATCCCCGCATTGGCGAAAAAAAAGCGGCAGTACAGCTATCTGAAAAAGAACAACAATTTTCTCAACATGAGCAAGCTCAGGTCAGTACAGATGAAGAATTACAACAAGCACTTTATCAGGGCAACTTAGCGTATGAGCATAAATTTGGACATATTTTTTTAATACGAGCTGCTGGTCGTACTGGACAGGAAATATTATCAGCGCTACAACACAGGTTAAAAAATACAGTTGAAAAAGAACAAGTTGAAGTCAAACAACAATTGACTGAAATTGCAATGTTGCGCTTAAAACAAGAGATTCAATAAATGTTAACCATCAGTACACATATTTTAAATGCTTCTCTAGGTCAGCCTGCACCGCAAGTTTTAGTCAAATTATTTTACATTCAAGCCGATCAAAGCACTTTAGTTGATCAACAATTTACCAATGCTGATGGTCGGATTCAGGCATTTCAAATCGATCAATCACCCTGTGGCAGTTACCAATTATGCTTTGAAGTTGCAGCATATTTTCAAGCTTTAAATGTGGACTGTTTTTACCCGAAAGTCTGTATCGATTTTTATGTAAAAGACATGGAGCAACATTATCATGTCCCGTTATTAATCAGCCCATTCTCTTATTCCACTTACCGTGGTAGCTAATCTCTTGTAACTCAGCGGAAAAATGATGACTTAAATTTAAGGAACTCCCCCATGCATCACGATAAAACACAAACTCACGATGAGAATAGCCTCAGTGCTGAACATGAAAATTTAGGCATGCACAAAAATATCATGTATGGTTTGCAGCATGTATTAACCATGTATGGCGGTATTATTGCTCCACCTTTAATCATTGGTTCGGCTGCTGGTTTAGATGCAACAGAAATTGGATTATTGGTTGCTGCTGCACTTTTTGTAGGTGGTCTTGCAACAATTCTACAAACGATTGGTTTTAAATACTTTGGTGCAAAACTTCCAATTGTTCAAGGGGTTTCTTTCGCAGGGGTTGCCACAATTTTAGCCATTGTCAGCACAGGTAGTGGACTTGCATCTGCCTTTGGTGCCGTGATTATCGCATCGGTCATTGGTTTATTACTCACGCCTTTTTTCGCAAAAATTATTCGGTTTTTCCCTCCTGTTGTGACTGGATGTGTGATTACCATGATTGGTATTTCACTGATCCCTGTTGCCATTCGCTGGATTATGGGGGGAAATCCTCAAGCTGCGAATTGGGGTGATCCGATCAATGTCGGCTTAGCGGTACTTACTTTAGCCATTGTCATCATTTTTAGTATGCTTCAACACCAAATTCTACGCCGCCTTGCGATCCTTATTGCCATTGTACTGGGTACACTGTTTGCCTATATGACAGGTTTTGCTGATTTTTCACATGTCACCACTGGGGCAGTATTTGCCTTACCCAGTTTTTTTCATTTTGGTGCACCTGTGTTTGAGTTTTCTGCCATTTTAGCCATGGTGATCGTCACCTTAGTCATTATGACTGAAACCACAGCAGATATTATTGCCATTGGAGAAATTGTAGACACTCCAATAGATGCGAAACGCATCGGTGATGGCTTACGTGCTGATATGTTATCTAGTGCTATTTCCCCTATTTTCGGTTCATTTATGCAAACAGCTTTTGCACAAAATGTAGGTTTAGTTGCAATTACAGGCATTAAAAGCCGCTTTGTTGTGGCGACAGCAGGCTGTATTTTAATTGTTTTAGGTTTATTACCCATCGTTGGACGTTTAGTCGCAGCCATTCCACTACCTGTTTTAGGTGGTGCAGGCATTGTGTTATTTGGTACTGTTGCTGCAAGTGGAATCCGCACGCTTGCAAAAGTCGACTATGACAATCATAAAAACCTCATTATTGTGGCAACTTCACTTGCAATTGGCATGATTCCGATTATAAATCATGAATTCTACGCACAATTTCCAACTTGGGTCAAAACCTTACTGCATTCTGGCATCAGTTCAGCTTGTCTCAGTGCTATCTTACTGAATATTATTTTTAACCATTTACCCTTTACCAAAAAAACACCCAATGTGACTACTTTAACGGTAAATTCAAGTCACTAATTTATATCGTCAATGTCAATACTAACGATGAAAATCTTACAGATAGTATCAATCTTAATGTTTATCTGAACGTCTTGGTAAAGTTAAAGCAGCTCAGTATGTACATATGTTCAGTTAAATAAAAACGGCGAAGTATACTTGTTCCTTCAATCGGCTGAGTTGCTAAAGTCTAATTTAGATCAGATGAACTCATTAAAACCACGCTAACAATGTGGTTTTATTTTATTTGTTGAAGTATCACGATCTCACTATTCGCTTAGTATTAGACCTACGCTTTAAGCTCCATTATTCAAAGATTTCACACGACTCAGCTGATCGACTAATTTCAATAAAGTTGGAATTCGATGTTTTCCATGCATTTCGGAAATCGCTAATTTCGCTTGATCTAGATCAATATCTATGGCTGTTACATATAAGGGTTTTGTACTTTCTCCTCTTAACAATTCATTCGCTTTCGGTGTCCCCTTAAATGGATTTTTTGCAACACCAATCACTGGAATTTTATGCGTCAAAGCATCGTATAAATGCTTACCTAATCCCGCTTTTTGTTCTTCGCCCAAATAAACGAACCCATCTACAACAATCGTACTAATTTGTTCTTTTACTTGATTGAATAATGCGAATATACATGGCAGTTCACGCTTATAAAATTGTCCTGATTCATAATCTGCAATTTCATCAATTTGAATCACATATTGTGTTGTAAACACCTGACTATTCCAATGCTCAAATACAATACCAGCAATCTGGGCACTCGTTTCCGTGTAGGCGACATCTATCGCTAAAATCATGTAATCCCCTTATATTTAGAAAAAATTTTAAAATACGATCACCCATACAGCATAAAAATCTTCTTCAAAATTTCTAATGATCAAATCCATCTACCTATATTAAAAAAATAGTGAATTTATTTACAAAACCACTATACAGTTCTTGATTTGAATCAACTACTTTCAACGTATACAGAAAACATTTTTCTGTAAAAACAATCAGAAATGAAGGGGTTGCTTATGGGATCAATGATTACCGTGACTTCTTGGAAGTACAATGCTTCTTCGCGGTATTTGAAAATTTTTTATAACAATGGTTCTGGTGAACTTTACCATCCTGTACCAGAATTTATTTATGATAATTTACTTCGATGTAGTGATAAAACAGCCTTTGTACATAAATATTTAGAATATGACTTACATTTTAAAAGGCTTTCGATTTTATAATTTATACATTTATTCAAACCATTATTTTTTAATAGATCAGGGAACTTCCTTCCCTGATCTCGATGATGCCAACCGAATAAAATTAAAGTTGGCAATGTTATAAGTTCAAACTTTTACTTTTTAAATGTCACCACAAATAAACCTGCACCAATTGGCAAAGTCGTAGTCATAAAACGTTCATCTTTTTTGACTTCAGCAATAAAACTCTTTACTTCAGCAGCATGTGAAATCACATTGTCTACGATCAACACGCCGCCTTGTTCCGAAATCATTTTTTGCAAATATACCCAATAATTTAGATATGCCTCACGCTCCGCATCTAATAAAATAAAATCATATTTTTCTGCTGCATTGGCTAGAAACTGTTCAGCATCTCCTACCCAAAAATCAATAACATCATCGACCTGTAATTCTTTTGCATAACTCTTGGCTTGTTCAGTACGGCATTCTTCAATTTCAAGCGTTGTTATTTTTCCCCCTGTAACTTGTGCTGCATCTGCTAACCATAAAGTTGAATAACCTGTCGACGTGCCGATTTCTAAAATACGTTTAGACTGCTGAATTCGAATCTGCATAGCGAGAAATAATGCCGACTCTGGCTCTATATTTCGATAACGCTTGATACGCTCACATTGCATAGCATCAAATTTGATAAAGGATTGGTATAACTCATTTAATCGTTGTAAAAATGGGCTACTTAAACTCATATTCAGATCATCCTCATCTTTTCTATTCGTATTATTTCAATTATTTACGTCATTCCAATGACAACTATACCTTATATTTAATTCCTGTTATTCAAATATTTTCTATGCAAATAATTTGTAGCAATGCTTAGACTTTATGTAAGAATTCAAAACGAGAGACGATTTGACCATTTTCCAATTCGACAGTTTCTTTAAACATATCAAGCGGTCTCACCCAAATCGAATAATCGTCATATAAACACTGATAAACGACCAATTTTTCTTGTGTTTCACTATGCTGTGCAACATGCAATACTTGATATAGCTTGCCCTTATAATGACGATAAATACCCTGTTCCATGTGCCTTCACTACTTAATAAAAGGTCAGTATAAAGTTAAGCATTACGCTATACAAATTTTAATCACAAAAAATCCGCTACGAGAGCGGATTTTTTGAAACTCTAACTCAAGAGAAATCTAATTCTTTTTCAAAACCTTTTAACTCGTGACGAGCCATTGCTAAGTTTGATTTAGAACGATCTAATACCAAATAAAGGAATAGATTTTCATTTGTTTCTAAAGGACGGATTAAATGATATTGTTTACCTAAAGTAATCAAAATATCTTCAATTTGGTCATCTAATTTCAATGCTTTTGCAACTTTACGTTTAGCACGAACAACTTCTGTATTACCAGCAGCAGCTAGTTCTAAATCAATTCCTGCACCTGCTGTTGCAAGTGATAAACCGCTTTCACTGTCAACGAGTGCAGCACAAACAAAACCATCAATATCTGATAAAGGTTCTAAAGTAATACGAGCCATAGGATTCCCCATTGTTTTCTTGTTTAACATGTTATTTTGCTATAGTGATATTCTTACAATATCATTACAGCGATCCACACTCGATCGTTAATCGAGCTCTTTCTTAAAAACTAATATTGAGTTTCTTTAATGTTATCCACATCAATATTAAATTTTTATCTCTACTTAATTTTTAACTACTATATCAATATATAACTGTCTGTATATAGTTTATTTTGAAATTTTTTAGTCCACACATTCATTCATACAAACATTGAATAAAATTTAATATTTCACCAAACTTTCAACAGTTTCTTTGGTTTCATACAACATCTGTCCAATTAAAATATCTTTCGATGTTAAGGATACTAAAACCATTGGATATTGCGCATGAGGTACTGCCGTTAAGAGTGCTTTACCATTATCAGCATCCAACGTAATCGTTTGACAACCTACAAGATTAATTTCAGAAATAAATGCGGTGACCATCGCTAAAATAGAACTACTAACTGCCGCAATTTTACTTGAGTTAGCCACATTTTTTTTATTTGCCAAGGCTATCTCAAATCCATCTGAAGAACACAGCATCACAAAATCCACACCAGAAACGCTGTTCAGCAGTTCTCGGATTTTTTGTTCCCCATATTTTGCAAAGTCTTCTGGAATTTTTCTTGATAGATTTACATCTAACATAATCCACCTATAAATTTATTTAAATTAATACACTTTTCATAGATTTTTTTTCCATGATTAAGTTGTTAATTTATTATTCGCCCCAATTAATGCAAAATATATCACATATTTTGTAATTTAAAATATATTTATCACATATATTTTAGTAAATTTCAGTTATTTTCTTCTGCTGTTTATAAAAACATTAAAATAAATTAATCTATTTTTCTACTTTTCTAACACGATTGTGTAGAAGAAATAAACATCAGTACCTTATCATTACTTCACTTATATAAAATTAAAATACAATTAAAATAAAATCGAAAAAACAGATTATTAAAATAAAAACAAACTGTTTTACCTGTTAATGATTTTAGCTTACTATAAGCTCAATGAATAAATTTACTCCCTTGGAGATTGTTAGCATGTTAGATATAAATACTTCTGCTCAATTAAAAACGTTGTTAGAGCGTCTTGAAAGTCCAATCGAAATTGTTGCTTCTTTAAATGGTTCTGATAAATCAGACAAGATTAAAGAATTGGTGACAGAAATTGCTGCACTATCTGATCAAGTGACTGCACGTTTTGATGGTCAAAATGATCGTAAACCAAGTTTTGGTATCGCGAAAGTTGGTGAGCAACCACGTGTATATTTTGCTGGCTTACCAATGGGGCATGAGTTCACATCTTTAATTCTTGCCTTATTACAAGTCTCTGGTTATGCACCTAAAGTTTCAGATGAAATTTTGGCTCAAGTGAAAGGTTTAAACTTAACAGCAAACTTTGATGTATTTGTATCTTTAAGTTGCCATAACTGTCCAGATGTTGTTCAAGCATTGAACTTGATTGCGATCAATAACCCAGGTACAACCGCGACTATGATTGATGGTGCTTTCTTCCAAGATGAAGTTGAAGAACGCAAAATCATGGCTGTACCAATGGTCTTCCAAAATGGTGAACACATTGGCCAAGGTCGTATGACATTGGAAGAGATTGTTGCTAAATTGGATACAGGTGCGGCGGCAAAAGATGCAGAAAAATTAAATGCCAAAGATGCATTTGATGTACTCGTGATTGGTGGTGGACCTGCAGGTGCGACTTCCGCTGTATATGCTGCGCGTAAAGGGATCCGTACAGGTGTTGTATCTGAACGCTTTGGTGGTCAGGTGATGGACACTATGGACATTGAAAACTTTATTTCAGTGCAAAAAACACAAGGTCCTAAATTTGCAGCTGATATGGAAGCCCATGTCCGTGAATACGGTGTGGACATCATGAACTTACAGAAAGTAAAACATATTGTTGGTGCAGACCAAACTGCCAATGGTTTAGTCGAAATTGAACTTGAAAATGGTGCTAAACTTGAATCGAAAACTGTGATCCTATCTACAGGTGCACGTTGGAGAGAAATGAATGTTCCTGGTGAGAAAGAGTATAAAACACGTGGTGTTGCCTACTGCCCTCACTGTGACGGTCCACTCTTCAAAGGTAAACGTGTTGCGGTCATCGGTGGTGGTAACTCAGGTGTTGAAGCAGCAATCGACCTTGCTGGTATTGTTGAACATGTCACGTTAGTGGAGTTTGATACTAAATTACGTGCAGACCAAGTGCTTCAAGACAAATTGAACAGCTTACCAAATACCACTGTGATTATGAATGCGCTTTCAACTGAAGTAGTTGGTGATGGTTCACAAGTGACTGCATTGAAATACAAAGATCGTGCAACTGATGAAGAGCATCAAGTTGAACTTGCTGGAATCTTTGTACAAATCGGTTTACTACCAAATACTGACTTCTTGAAAGACACAGCAGTTGAACTTTCAAACCGCAATGAAATTGTCATCAATGATCGTAACGAAACGAATGTCAAAGGTGTGTTTGCTGCAGGCGACTGTACGACTGTTCCTTATAAACAAATCATCATTGCTTCAGGTGAAGGTGCGAAAGCAGCATTGTCTGCATTTGATTATATGATTCGTTCAGGACAATAATTTTTTAAAGTAAAAGCATAAACGTGCTCTAGGAGCCCTTTATTTTCAAAAATGAAGGGCTTTTATATTTTTGCGACATTAACAATTTTTAATATTCATTTCTCATTATTTTGTTTATATTGAAAATATCCATATGTTTGGATGAAAAATAATAGGTTAAGAAGGTAAAACAAATGAATAAATTACTTGTTGCTCTAGGTCTTGCTGCTACCGTTGCACTTGTGGGTTGTAATAAAGACAAAGCACCTGAAACAGGTGCATCAACTGGTGAACATTTAGAAAATGCTGCCCAACAAGCAGGTCACGATGTTGCAAATGCAACTGAGAATGCTGCTAACGCAACTGCAACTGCTGTAGACAATGCAGCAAGCGCAACTGTTGATGCTGCAAATCATGCTGCAACGGCGACCGCTCATGCTGCTGATGCTACTGTAGATGCTGCAAAAGATGCAACTGCTGCAACTGCTGGTGCAGTTGAGCAAGGTGCTGCAAATGTAAAAGAAGCTGCTAAAAACTAAAATCATTTCCACAATAAAAAAACTCCTTCGGGAGTTTTTTTATGATCAAAATCGAATAAAGTATTTGATTTTTATGTGTGTTCTACTATATTGATAAGAATATTTCTCATTTGAATATATACTATGTCACATCTCCCCCATCATGAGCATCATTTAATCCAACGCGCAGGTTGGCTTCGTGCCGCAGTTTTAGGGGCAAATGATGGCATCATTTCCGTCACAAGTTTAGTTGTTGGAATGGCAGCAAGCGGTGCATCCGCACAAACACTATTTATTACTTGTGTAGCAGGTCTAATTTCTGGTGCAACCTCAATGGCAGCAGGTGAATATATTTCAGTTAAATCTCAAGTGGATATTGAAGAAGCAGATTTAGCTGTTGAAGCAAGAGAGTTAGCCAGAAATCCTCATCATGAACTTAAGGAACTGACTCAAATTTATATCCAACGAGGCTTAACGCCTGAACTTGCACATGAAGTTGCAGTACAACTGAGTGAAAAAGATGCCCTCGAAGCCCATGCTCGGGATGAAATTGGTATCAATGAAATGACGACAGCCAAACCATTGCAAGCCGCAGGCTCTTCTGCACTTTCATTTTCATTGGGTGCGCTATGTCCAATGTTAGCAATACTCCTCAGTCCTGAACAGTGGATGGCACAAATTGTAATGGTTGTGGGCATTCTTTCTTTAGCAATTTTAGGTGCGTTATCTAGCTATTTTGCAGGTACTTCGATGTTCCGTGGTAGTGCCCGTGTTACGGTTTGGGGATTAATTGCTATGCTCTTTGCCATGTGGATCGGTTCTTTATTTGATGTCACTCCACTGTAAAACATTTTATTATCAGAATATCTTATTTATACCATCAGATATTCTCAATTAAATACTTCATAATATGTGATTATTCAATATATTAATCACATAATTATCACTTAAAATACGCTCACTCAATTCGTTATATTTACTACTCCCATGTCTATTGTTGCAGCGAAATCCGATCGATCAAATTCTTCGGTTTGGGTCGCATTTATTCTTATCATTTTAGGCACCTTAGGTGCTTATCATGTTGTTGGTACCACACAAGCACTGTTATTTTTAATTGGCGGTGCTTTAGGTATGACCTTATATCATGCTTCTTTTGGTTTTACCTCCAGTTGGCGTGTCTTTTTAAACGAACGCCGTGGACGTGGTTTACGTGCACAAATGATCATGCTTGCTGTAGCGGTATTATTATTTTTCCCTGCACTTGGTGCAGGAGAGTTATTTGGCAATCCTGTCAAAGGCAATGTCAATCCTGTGTCTATCTCCGTCATGATCGGTGCTTTTATTTTTGGGATCGGCATGCAACTCGGCGGTGGCTGTGCTTCTGGTACACTCTATACGGTAGGAGGTGGTAGCGCACGTATGGTGGTCACACTCATCTTCTTTTGTTTAGGTTCTTTGATCGCAACATCGCATTTGGATTGGTGGTTTAATCTACCTCATCTTGCACCTATTTCATTGGTACACAGTTTGGGAGTGATACCTGCGCTTGTACTGAATCTTGTCATTTTTTCTATCATTGCTGCAATTACAATTTATGTTGAGAAAAAACGTCATGGTCAATTGGAATCAGAACCTGAAACCAAGCAACGCGGCTTTCGTCGTTTTTTACGTGGACCTTGGCCTTTGGTGTGGGGTGGTATTATTCTCACTTTACTTAACTTTGCTACCTTAGCATTGGCGGGTCGTCCATGGGGTGTCACCTCTGCACTTGCTGTTTGGGCTGCAAAAACTGCAAGTTTTGTAGGTGTCGATGTCGCATCTTGGGCATATTGGCAACAAGCTTCAAATGCTAAAGCTTTAACACAATCCCTGTGGTTTGATGTCACCTCAATGATGAATTTTGGCATCATGCTTGGTGCATTACTTGCAGCAAGTTTGGCTGGAAAATTTGCCCCAAATTTAAATATTCCAAAACGTTCATTACTTGCTGCTGTACTCGGCGGTTTAATGTTGGGTTACGGCGCACGTTTGGCATATGGTTGTAATATTGGTGCGTATTTTAGTGGTATTGCATCAGGTAGTTTACATGGTTGGCTATGGCTCGTTTTTGCATTTATAGGCAATAGTGTCGGGGTAAAACTGCGCCCGACGTTCTTTCCAAATGAAAAACCCCTGCCAACCAAACTCAGCGGATGTTAGCTACTCAGTGCCATTAAAAAACGCCCATCAGAGTGGGCATTTTTTAACAGATTAAAATTATGATTTATAGTATTTTTTCATTTAAATAGCGCCAATAACGTTTTGGTACATATTGAATATGCAACTTCATGTTTTGTCGTGCTTGAATATTGACACTATTAAAATAATCTTTCCAAAGTTTGTCATATAAAACTTCTTCATCGTCCAATTCAATCGTAAAATTCTGACTTGATCCAATCATATTATTTGAGTCAATTTCACACGCATTCATCTGGATTTGATGGATTTCATTTAAATCATAGTAAATCCCATATTTACGCTGCTCATCATAAATCAACCATTTTTGATCTTGATAACGGGCTTTAAAATGTCGCTCGATTAAAGGTAGCACATTAAAATCGGGTTTAATCAAACTTAAAAATAAAGCATCTTTACACTTTTTAAATCTTACAAAAGCTTCCATGCGGTGCTTTTCACGTCCAACTTGTTTTGCCCATTTTGATAAGGCTAAAACTGAAGGATGCCCATAATTTTGATCAATATTTTTTTGTGATGAAAATACATAAACACTAAAATTGAATAAATGCTGAAAAGCTTCTGCATTTTCAGATAAAAAAGTGTAATAAAAGTTTCTTAATGCACTTATGGAAATTTTTTGCTTTAAACCTTGCCACACCCGCTGCGCTTGCACATCATCTGAAGGTACAACAATGGTATCACCCAATAAGCTATTTTGTGATTGAGCTTGATGACAAATTTCAATCTCAAATTCTTTAAATTGAAACGCTCGAAATACACAGCACAATAGTCCCGTGAGTGTTCCATCAAAAATATAAATTGTCATTAAAAACCAAAACCTAACTGCGGCGAAAGTTGTTTCTGGTATTTCGAGTGACCTGACTGCAAAATCTGTTGACGAATTTGGCTTGGTAACTGCTGTTTTAAAAATTTCGGCGTATCTACACAGTAAATAAAATGTTGTGCGCGATTATAAGCCACACCTAAACGTTTCAATTGATCAATATGAATTTTACCAAACCGCCGTGCCTGCACAATTTTTTTTGCGGAACGTACACCAATACCAGGTACACGTAAAATCATTCGATAATCGGCAGTATTAATATCCACAGGAAATTGTTCCGGATGCCTTAACGCCCAACCTAGCTTAGGATCAACATCCAAATCCAAATAAGGATGCTGATCATCGACAATTTCAGTGGCATCAAAACCATAAAAACGCATTAACCAATCAGATTGATACAAGCGATTTTCACGTAGTAATGGGGGCGCTGAGCCAATGGCAGGTAACATTTTTTCATCATCATTAATAGGAATATAACCTGAAAAATATACGCGTTTTAAGTTAAATGCTTTGTAATGATGATCTGCCATTAAAATAATATCTTGATCTGTTTCGTGATGTGCACCAATCACCATTTGCGTGGTCTGACCCGCTGGCACAAATTTAGGTACAGATTTAATCATTTTTCGCTCATCTTTCAATTGAATGAGACGATCACGCACAATTCCTAAATCTTTTTGAACTTCTTGATGGTTTTTTTCAGGTGCAAATTTCTTCAGTCCTGCTTCTGTCGGCATTTCCAAGTTAATACTCATACGGTCTACATATAAACCCGCTTCATGAATAATCTCAGACGAGGCACCTGGAATGGTTTTGAGATGAATATAGCCGTTAAAATTTTCTTCAAGTCTGAGTTTTTTAACCACTTGTAGCATACGTTCCATCGTAAAATCCGCCGACTTAAAGATCCCTGAACTCAGAAATAATCCTTCAATATAATTACGACGATAAAAATTAATGGTGAGGTCCACCACCTCTTGTACAGTAAAAGAAGCTCGTTTCACATCATTAGAACGTCTAGACACACAATAAGAACAGTCATAAATACAGACATTTGAAAACAAAATTTTGAGTAGAGAAACACAACGACCATCTTCGGTATAACTATGACATATACCTGAGCCTGTGTTCCCTAAACCTTTTTCTTTATTTTTGCGATTGCTGCCACTCGACGAACATGACACATCATATTTGGCAGCATCAGCTAAAATCTGTAATTTTTCACTGATACGATCAGACATACATTGTCACCTGTTTTGCTTAAGGGTAATGTATTATAAAATTCATAGGCAAGATCATGTGTTCTCTTATCTTTTGAACGTCGTATTGTGTCGTTTTAAATTTTAAGTATGAGTGGATAAACATTTCATGATTAAATAACGATTATTATTTGCCATCCTTCACCTAGTTCAGCTAATTTAGGAATATCTTGAAGGAGCACAGTGATGAATATATTAGAACGCTTAGGAATCCGACACCCTATTTTTTTAGCCCCAATGGCAGGTGTTTCCACACCTGAATTGGCAGCCGAAGTGGCAAATCAAGGAGGTCTTGGCTCACTGGGTTTAGGGGCAAATTCAGTCAGTGCTGCTCGTGAGCAAATCTTAAAAACCCAAGAGTTGACAAGTTTGCCCTTTCAAGTGAACTTTTTTTGCCATCAGCCTGAAGTATTGAATGAAACAGCAAATCAAAGATGGATTGAACATTTAAAACCTGAATTTGCAAAGTTTAATGCAGAAGCGCCACAAGATTTGAAATGCATTTACCCTAGTTTTCTGGACAATGATGATTTTTTAAATTTAGTTTTGCAGACACAACCCAAAGCCGTGAGTTTTCATTTTGGCATTCCACATGCTTATCAAATTCAACAATTAAAAGATGCAAATATTATTACCATGGTGTCTGCCACCAATCTTGCAGAAGCCAAAGCCATCGAAGCAGCAGGTATTGATATCATCATTGCACAAGGTGTAGAAGCAGGTGGGCATCGTGGTATTTTTAATCCTGATTTGGATGGTGCAATTAAAACTTTTGATCTCATTCAACTGATTAAAAAATACTGTCAGACACCTGTCGTCGCTGCGGGCGGTATTATGAACGGTCAACAAGCCAAACAAGCACTGAACTTAGGTGCGGAAGCTGTACAACTCGGCACCGCTTTCGTTCAATGTAAAAGCTCTAATGCCAATACAGCCTATCGCAAAGCATTATTTGACCACCCAATTACCCAAATCACAGCAAGTATTTCAGGACGTCCTGCACGTGGTCTAATTAATCAATGGGCTTCCTTTATTGATCTACCTGATCGTCCACCTGTTGCACCATATCCTTATGCTTATGATTTAGCAAAACAATTGAATGCTTTAGCTGTGCAAAATGGTGAGGTTGGTTATGGAGCTTTTTGGGCAGGTTCAAATGTTGCTCAAATCCGCCCATTAGAAGCACAAGATTTAATCAATCAATTGGTCTTGGAAATGAATCAAGCTTAAATTGATGATTGCAACAATCAGGTCTAAGTCTTAATTGGATTTAGACCTGATATCGTTCCGCCAGCATATACACTAAATCTAACTCAGGACATTGATATTCCAAAGCTGTCATGGCAGCCGTGACCTGTCCCCGATGATGCGTGCCATGATTAAATACATGCAATAATGTTGCTGCATAAGGTAAACTCATTGGTGTACCTGAGGCTCGCTGATAAGTTAAATTTCCTTTGAGTTTTGTGTCATCTAAACCATCGACAAATTCAACCCAATGCTGAGCTTTTTGTACCAACTCATTCAATAATCGCTGTTTTTCCGTATGTAAAATGGTGTCTAAAGACACAATGGGTGAAATACCATGTTTAAAACGTGCGTACCATAAGCTATGTTCGCCCAATAATAAATGATTTAAAGTTCCTGCAATACTCTTAAAATATAATCCAACATTTTGATTAAAATCTATATCTGACATTTCAGCCAAGTGCTTATCCAAACGCTGAGTTGCCCATACATTGTATTCGGCAAAAAGTTGAAATGTCTCTTTATTCATTTTTTCACGTCATCAATACTTGTAATTTATCTTGATACAAACACAATTTTGATTAAAATAACAACATATTTTTATTATTACCATATTTTTATTATTACCATATTTCTCTCATGATAAATCCAATTTTTTGCCTTGCGGTAAATCATTTCCCACTTATTTAACTCGGTTTTTATTTTTCAAAAACTTGGTTCAATGTTTAAGTGAGATTTATCATGCCTGCATATCATGAAATTCGTGCAGTATATGATCGTGACAGCATCATGGTCTATCAAGCCTATAATCAACAGATCGCTCAACTGGCAGTGCAACATCAGAAATTTGTTGCGCCATTTTCCTTTCACAGAATGACATGGATTAAACCCTCATTTCTATGGTGAATGGGACGCAGTCATTGGGCACGTCAATCAGGGCAAGAACACATTCTTGCCATACGCATCAAACGTATTTTTTGAGAACGTCTACTTGCTCAAAGCGTACATACTGATCCGAGCTTATTCCAAACACAGAAAGATCAACAATGGATTGATCTTTTTGAGCAGGCACAGGTTCATGTTCAATGGGATCCTGAACGTAATCTGAAAAGTGCCAAACTGGAACATCGTAGTATTCAGATCGGCATCAGTCGTTTTCTGATTCAAAAGTTTAACAATGAGGCAATTCTGGCCATCGATGACATCACGCCTTTGGTTCGAAAAATGGCACAGTTGCGTAAAGATGGACAATATAAACATGCAGAAAAACTGCTGCCCAAAGAACGCATCTATCCTTTAAGCACTGCACTGAAAAAGCATTTAGGGATTGATTAAATCTGTCTTGCTAAGATGAGCATTTATAGAATGAGAGCATGCTCCCATTCTATCTTCCATAGAATCCGCTAAGACAGAACACCAGTTAGATATCAAGTAAATTCACTTTCTCAACTTGCACATCACTCATGATATTTCCTTGTTCTAATAAATGATTGAAATAGGCCTCAACAACTTTTGCTTGATCTGCTGTACTTTCCACTTTATACATATTTTGACGGAATTCATTACTTGAACGTAAACCTTTGGTATACCAAGCAATATGTTTTCGTGCAATACGGCAGCCTGAATACTCACCATAAAATTCATATAACTCAGACAAATGCCCCAGCAACACATCTTTCACTTCCTGAATATCAGGTGCGACTAAATGTTCACCTGTTTCGAGATAATGTGCGATTTCACGGAAAATCCACGGGCGACCTTGGGCAGCACGTCCAATCATCACGGCATCAGCCCCTGTATAATCCAAAACATATTTGGCTTTTTCAGGACTATCAATGTCACCATTGGCAATCACAGGAATCGACAGCATGCTTTTTACATCTTTAATCAAGCTATAACGTGCTGTATTTAAATACATATCCTCACGAGTACGCCCATGTAAAGCAAGTGCTGCAATCCCTGCTTCTTCTGCACGTTTTGCCACACGCATAATATTTTCATGCCCATTTAAAAAACCTAAACGGGTCTTTAAGGTCACAGGTACATCGACCGCAGCGACAACTGCATCCAAAATTCGAGCCACTAAGTCTTCATCTTTGAGTAATGCCGAACCTGCCAATTTATTACAAACCTTTTTAGCAGGACACCCCATATTAATGTCGACAATTTGAGCGCCATTCGAGACTTGATAACGTGCCGCTTCAGCCAACTGCTCAGGCTCTGAACCTGCAATTTGCGCTGAAATAGGCGCAAGTTCACCGTCAAAATTGGCACGATATAAACTTTTTTTGGTCATACGTAAAGTTTGATCAGAGGTCATCATTTCACTGACCGCATGTCCTGCACCAAAGTATTTGCACAATGTGCGAAATGGCCGATCAGTGACACCTGCCATCGGGGCAACAAAAACAGGAGAATGCTTTGATCTATCAAATAAGTCTTGAATGACCTGATATTGACTCAATTGTATAACCTCATTTAACGTTTTAAATCCACTACACCCTCTTCATATTCTATTTAAAATGCAATTTGCATAGATAGAATACCCTGCCAAAAGTGGTTAAATCGTTATTTACACAGCACAAAAAAGGGCTTAGCATCCCAATCAACATTGGCGCTAATCATTTATTAGGCTATTGTAAATCTTGACGTTATATTTGTGTAAAAAACTTTGGAATAATTAATCGCGCAAAAGCATGACTTATATTTTTTTAAAATATAAGTCATCTGACAGATAGTTTAGGATTGTTGAGTTGTCACCGAAACCTAAAGTTTTTAAGCGCATTCATTTAAGACAAAGTTTGTGACTCTGCATAGAATGGATTTGATTGATCTTTCATCATAAAGCGATTGTGATCCGCTTGTTGTAATACATCCTGACTCTTAGACTGATGATCTGAAACAGAAATACCGTAACTCAACATTGGTAAAATTTCTTTATTTTTGAGCTTTATAGGATGTGCCTGAATTGCATTCAATAAACGTCCTGCAATTTGCGTCATTTGGGCTTGGTTAATATCATTTAAAATCAAAATAAATTCTGAATCACTCAAACGCCCAATCAAATCAGTTTCACGAATATTATGAGCAAGTTTTTGAGCAACTTCGTAGATTACTTTATCACCAGATTTTTGATTGTATTGCGTACGAATTTCATCTAAATTATCAATATTAATCAATAGAATGCCATAATGCGTTGTTTCTTGTGGGTGCAATTCTTTGACAAATTGATTAATTCCAAACTGATTGTAAACCCCAGTCAAAGCGTCAATTTCTATACTTTGATCTTTTGTATCTTTATGAATCAGTTTCGTAATAAATGAATTTTTCAAAACCTGATTCACAAATCTATACAGTTTACGGCGCTTTTCTGAATAGATTTTATTTCTCATAACAATCCCCTAGCGGTGACATTTTTTTTGTTTTCATCGCATAAATGTAGCAATTTATTCAAAAATTTCCAAACTTATTTTCCTACAAATTACTGACACACATAATAGTAAAAAAAATTTAAGCGAAACATATCACATAAAGTTTAAAAATTTAATAAAAATATTATGGATATATGTTTTTCATTTTCTCATCATCATTGTTCTCTGACTTTTATCAGTCATCAACTCAAAGCAGAGAATTTCATATAATCGAAACAAAATGATGATCAAAATCTTACAGCCAATAACCCAAATACTGCTAAGCGCCACATTGTGCTAAAAATAATTCAATAGCATGTTGTGCAATTTCTGCATCTTCAAATGATTTAACACCTGAAACCCCCACAGCACCGACCAACTGTCCTTGGTATAAAATCGGCTCACCACCTTCTAACATGCCCGAAAAAGTATCCATAGTGAGAAAACCCATCTGACCATTTTTAATTAAATTTTCAAATAAGCCCGAAGGACGACGGCTAATCGCAGAGCATTTGGCTTTTTCTAAACATAAATTTGCAGTCATTGGTGAAGCACCATCCATACGCTTCATAGCAAGTAAATTGCCTGTTTCATCGACAATTGCAATGCTGACATTAAATTGTTTTTGAACTGCATATTGATATGCCTGATCCAATAAAAACTCGGCATCAGCCAAGGTCAAATAATGTTTGGTTTGCATCCATTCATTCCTGTTAAAATTTAAAGGAGTTCCCTCTCCTGAGCGAATTTTCAAGCACTGCTTTAAAAATGATGCCAAAGTGAGGGTTAGCCAAAGGTAAAATACTCAATTGCATTTAAAGCAATGCCTTAAATGCAATATAAGTGAGTCATTAACCTTTCATTTCTGCAAAAACTTCTTTTGCCATATCAATGGTAAATTGAATATCTTCATCACTATGTGCAGCTGAAATAAAGCCCGCTTCAAAAGCCGATGGCGCAAGATTGACACCACGTTTTAACATACCGTGGAAGAACTTACGGAAAGCGTCGACATCACATTTCAACATCGAGTCAAAGCTTGTGATATCTTCTTGATCTGTAAAGTACAAGCCAAACATTGCACCCACTTGCTGAGTTTTAAAGGCAATGCCTGCTTCATTCGCAGCAGCTTGTAAACCTATAAGTAATTTTTCGAGTTGTGCAGTAATATTTTCATAAAAGCCGTCTTGGCGTAAATGCTTAAACATTTCAATTCCTGCACGCATCGCCAATGGATTGCCTGACAATGTCCCTGCTTGATACACTTTACCAAGTGGCGCAATGCATTCCATCACTTCACGTTTACCACCAAAGGCACCTACAGGCAGACCTGCACCAATGATTTTACCCAGAGTGGTTAAGTCAGGGGTTACACCATAATGTGCTTGCGCACCGCCCAGGCCCACACGGAAACCTGTCATCACTTCATCAATGATGAAAACTGAACCATGCTCGTCACACACATCACGAATGGCTTGTAAGAATCCATCAATCGGTTTAACCAGATTCATATTGCCTGCGACAGGTTCAACAATCACCCCTGCAATTTCAGCACCAAACTTGGCAAAGCATTCTTTTAAAGTGGGAATATCATTGTATGGCAATGTTAAAGTGTGTTTAGCAAAATCAGCAGGAACGCCCGCAGAAGTTGCCTCCCCTTCACCTTTGGTTAATAAACCTGATCCTGCTTTCACAAGCAATGAATCTGAGTGACCGTGATAACAACCTTCAAATTTGACAATTTTGTCACGCCCTGTATAACCACGCGCTAAACGAATCGCCGTCATGGTCGCCTCAGTCCCTGAGTTGGTCATACGAACCAATTCAATTGAAGGCATAATTTCACAGATAATATCTGCAAGTGTTGTTTCATGCACAGTCGGTGCACCGAAACTTAAACCATCGACAGCAGCATCTTGCACTGCTTTGATAATGTCAGGATGCGCATGCCCTAAAATCATCGGTCCCCATGAGCCCACATAGTCGACATAACGCTTGCCATCGACATCGTATAAATAAGCACCCTTGGCTTTTTCAATAAAAACTGGCGTACCACCGACACCATTAAACGCACGTACAGGAGAGTTCACTCCACCTGGAATGTGTTTGCTTGCTTGTTTAAACAATTGTTCTTGCTTGGCAGATAAAGTCATGGAAATGCTCAACTTAAAAATACAATGGCATTCAAAAAAGCTTATGCTTTTGATGCAAATAAATCAGCCCATTCGTGGGTACGCACAGTAACGCCTGATAATGATTGTCCCAATATATCACTAATCACGGCACAAAGGTCGGCACCAGCATCAATCACTTCACTTGAATTTTCAACAGTTAAACCACCAATCGCACAAATTGGCACATTAAATTTTGCTTTGGCTTGTTTTAAAGTCTCTAAACCAATATTACCCGCCTCAGGCTTGGTTTCAGTGGCATAAATTGCACCAAAAGCTACATAGTTTGCACCATCAGCAATGGCTTGTTCTGCAAGCTCAATCGAATTATTACAACTACGTCCGATCAAAACATTTTTCGGCAAACGAGTAACTGCTTCTACGATAGAACCATCATCTTGCCCTAAATGTACACCCACACCATATTTTACCGCAGCATCTAAGTCATCATTAATGACAAAAGGGACTTTATATTGCGCACACATCGACTTCATATATTCGATTTCATAGTCCTGATCTTGTTTTGCCACTTTTTTACGGCGATATTGCAATACTGCCACTTCATAAGTTGACATTGCACCTTCAAGCTTTGCCAATAAAAGCTCAATTGGATCATCATTGGTGATTAAATATAAACCGCGCATAAGTCAAAAACTCAAAACAAATACAAAACTTTGATTATTATAAGACAAAGCGTTATGAGAACACATTGATTAAATGTAGAAATTAAAAAACTTAATCATTTACTGAACTTATTGATAAAACTGACTGCAAATAATTTCAGTAATTTGACTCATAGTAAATTAGGCAAAAAGACGATTTTATGATCAATTTTATAAAAAAAAGCTACCAAAACTGCTAAAAAAGGGCTGAAATGTAACTGGATCGGCTTTTTTTTTGCGGATGAGTAGCGGTTTTTAAACAACATAAACCATTGAAATAAAAATAATTTTAATGAATAATTTCGCACAACCCCCCCATTATGTTAAATGAAATCAATATTCGAGTAATTTTCTTTTATACTAAGTGAAAATTTATGATATTTAACTCAACTTATGAATCCAACAATAGATACAATTTTAAGAAAAGTAGATAGCTTTAAGCTTACTCAAGATTTTTTCTTTGTGATGAACAAAACCAGTCACTTAAGGTATTCAAATATTTACAAAATAGATAAGAGAGAATTCAAAAATTTAGAGTTAGATAATGCTGAAAATGATATTTTCCTTGAAATACTTAACCTTATGGATAGTTCAGAATTAGATAATGGAATTTATAGCTATTATTCTATTGATAAAAAAGTAATACATCATACTGATTACAATCCTGAGTTATTTTGGGATGATGTGATGGAGTTAATTCTATATCAAACTTATGGGGTAACGCCATTTGATACAGAACGAAAAGCTCAATTAGAAGAGAGCCTTTCACAAGAAAAAATAAAGAAAACGCTTGTATATGCTTGTCATCTTAATTTAGTAGATCAGATAGATTTTTTATTATCAAAAAAAATAAGTAAAGGTGAGTTAAATAGAGAGCTTAAAGGTGTAGGAACTCCTTTAGGATTGAGCATTCAGGAAAATAATACTGATTTAGCTAAGAAATTATTAGAACTTGGTGCAGACCCAAAGAAAAAATCATTTGTATATACGCCACTTGAATTGGCCTTTAGATATTCAGATGAAATGGTATTCTATTTTTTTGAGCATTTTAAAGAATATTTTATTAAAACGATAACACAAAAGGGCTTAGCTATTGCTGGGCTCAATAAAAATACTGAAATTTATAAATTATTAATAGATTTAGGTTGTAATCCACTCGGTAAAGATCCAGTTTTCCAAATGCCACATGTTTTCGTAGATTATAATAATTTATACGGATTACAGTTCTTAGCTGAATATGGAATAGATATGAAACACAAAAATAAATACAAGGAAACAGCATTTGAAAGAGCACAGAAGCAAGGAAAAACTGAATTAATGAACTACCTAGAAGCGTTTAATTAGGTTTTCTAAAATTAACATAATACACCTTATGCGAAAGCATCTTGTAACTCCAAAATAGAAATGTCCGGTTTCTCCAAAGTAAAAATGTCCGCTTTTAGAATATGCACTTTTGCAATTTC
>NZ_JACANS010000011.1:0-163471 GCF_030329305.1 Acinetobacter sp. 251-1
CAGAAGTGAAACCTCTTAGCGCTGATGGTAGTGTGGGATTACCCATGTGAGAGTAAGTCATCGCCAGCTTTTAAATTCAAAACACCCTCAACCTTACGGTTGGGGGTGTTTTTTTATGCTTGTCTAAAGTAAAAAGAAAAATGTACGACTTGATGAGTCGTTTGGTTGAATTTAAATATTTTATCCTAAAGTTTTTTCGGTTAATTTATGATTTAAATGCTAATCAGATCATCAATTCCTATGCAAGCTAAGCCTTATTTACGTTATGTAGAAATAAAAGAACCAAATCAACATGATTGGTCACTTTATCCATTTAATATTCCTGCTGTTAATGATATGGAAAATATTGATTTTCATGCTGATGTAACATTTTTTGTAGGGGATAATGGTTCTGGTAAGTCTACAGTATTAGAGTCGATTGCATTAGCACTTGGATTTTCAGAAGAGGGAGGGACTTTAAATGTGCAATTAAATTCTGCAAGTAGTAGTTCCAACTTGTATGAAGCTCTAAAACTGATTAAAAGCTATAAAAAGCCGAAAGATTACTATTTTCTACGTGCTGAAAGCTTTTATAACGTTGGCACGTATATGAATGAATTAGGTTATATTGACGGGTATGGTGGAAATATTCATGAACGGTCGCATGGGGAGGCTTTTTTTAAAGTATTGAGCCATAAATTAACAGGGAATGGCTTATATTTGCTTGATGAACCAGAAGCAGCTTTATCTCCTTATATGCAAATGACAGCATTGGCAGTTATAGATCAATTATGTAAAGATCAATCACAGCTTATCATTGCTACACATTCACCAATTTTACTTGCTTATCCCAATGCAACAATTTATCAATTTTCTGATACTGGAATTAAAAAAGTAAAGTATGAGGAAACAGATCATTTTAGAATTACACGTGATTTTTTAAATAATTATGAGAAAAGAGTTGAACAGTTATTAAAGGAAAATGATTCATAAAATTTTTCAACTCTTCAATGATAATTTCTTATTTTATTCAAATAGGATTGCAAATCTATTTAGAAAAATTAAAGATAATCAGTGTGTAAAATAAATATAAATCAATAAAAATTAAGCATTAAAAATCATATTTTGATAAATTTTATATTATTTAAAATCATATATTTATTAGATTTATATGACTATAAATCTTTATTATCCCTTTGTCTAATTGTCCCTAAAACTTGCTCTGATTATATTTCGAAACCTTGAATTTTACTTAAAAATTCATCTGAAATATTGGACAAGTACTCATGGGAGATGAGAACGATGACGACGGAAAATTTAGATATTAACTCGATAGTCGATAAAGCAAAATTTACCCCGTTCCACTTCAATGTAGTGGCTTGGTGTTTATTGATTATTTTGTTTGATGGCTATGATTTAGCGATTAATGGTGTGGTATTGCCACTCTTAATGCAAGATTGGGGGCTATCTGCGATGCAAGCAGGAATGCTTGCCAGCACTGCATTAGCAGGTATGATGTTTGGTGCAATGTTCTTTGGCTCTTTAGCCGATAAGATTGGTCGTAAAAAAGTCATTATGATCTGCATTGTACTTTTTAGTGGATTAACTTTCGCAGGTGGTTTTGCTTCAAATCCAACTGAATTTGCAATTTTGCGCTTTTTAGCAGGTCTAGGAATTGGCGGTGTCATGCCAAATTTGGTTGCATTAACTTCTGAATATGCACCCATTAAAATGCGCAGTACATTGGTTACAACCATGTTTAGTGGTTATGCCGTTGGTGGTGTCATGGCTGCTTTATTAGGTTCATGGTTTACCCCAAGTTTTGGTTGGCAAATCATGTTCTTTATTGCAGGGATTCCATTATTTTTATTGCCTGTAATTTGGAAGTTTCTACCAGAGTCTTTGGCATTTATTGTAAAAGAAAATAAGCAAGAAAAAGCCAGAAGTATTGTGCGTCGTTTAGCGCCGAATGTGACGGTGACAGATGGGACAAATTTTACTTTACCTAAAGTTGAAGTACCTGAAGCTGCCAACGTTGTCAGCTTATTTCGTCGTGGGCGCGCAACCAATACACTCCTATTTTGGTTAGCATTTTTTACATGTTTATTGACGATGTATGCATTGAGTAGTTGGTTACCAAAATTGATGATGGCAGCAGGTTATTCAATGGACAATAGCTTGATGTTTATGATGGTCATGAATGTCGGTGCGGTTGTTGGGATTGTAGGTGGTGGTATCCTTGCGGATCGTTTCCATTTAAAACCTGTTTTGATGGTTCTTGGCATGATGGGTGCGATTGTCATGAGCTTAATGGGCTTCCAATCAAATCAATTCTTGTTATACATTTTAGTTTTCTTAGCAGGTGCGGCCTCAATTGGTTCGCAAATGTTGTTATATAGCTATGTTGCACAATATTATCCTTTAGCGATTCGTTCAACAGGAATTGGTTGGTCTTCGGCAATTGGTCGTATGGGTGCAATTGTTGGACCCATTTTAATTGGTGGCTTGTTAGGGATGAATTTGCCTGCACATTTTAATTTTATTGCAGTGGGTTTACCTGTATTAATTACTGCAATTGCAGTTGCTTTAATTATGCATGATGATGAATCTGAAAAAGTAGCTGCAAGCTCAGGCGTTGCTGCAAAAGCTTAATTGCACTCTATACTAAAGACCTCCATTTATTGGAGGTCTTTTTTTGAGGCCACAACAAAAGTTGCACATTGCTTTGTATGGAATGAATACATAATATAAAGATTGATCTTGAGCATCGAGTTATTCTAATGAAATTAAATTCATTCTCACCTATTCCTGAAGATGATGAAGAACTGCATCTTCCAGCATTAGTTTATTGGTCATCTTTAGGTGATCTAGAACAAGTTGAGAAGTGTCTTGCTGATGGGATTGATGTAAATACTACAGATGATGAAGGCTATAGTGCTTTGCATGCTGCTGCTGAAAATGATCATTTAGCCGTTGTAAAATTACTGATAGTACATGGCGCAGATGTGGCATATAAAGCTGAATATACTGCTTTAGAACTTGCTGAAATGGCTGACAATACGCAAATCGTCACCTACTTAAAAAATTTAAAATCATAAAAATTTCAAAACTAAAAAAGAAACCCCATCATCCTGACGGGGTTTCTTTGTATTGGTGAGTTAGATTTGACTCCTGTCGAATCTCACGTTCCTGATGCTCAGACTGATGATTATTTTATGTCTGGGAAACTTCCTGTTCCCTATGTGTCTAGAATAGATAATTTAGAATGATCTTACTAGAGGAGATTTTCTGTAATTGATGTAGGTGATTTCTTACATGGCGATGGGAATATCATGATTTGATTTTAGGTATTTTCATAATCAATATTTTGTAATTGAAAAAAAGCCCCGATGTTTGATCGGGGCTTTTCTATGATCTGTTTATTGTCGTTTCTACTTATAAATTTCTTTTTCACTTATTCGTGTATTTTTTATTATTCATCCCCAAATATCATCTATCCCTGATGAGCTTTGCCAAACTCCCTATTGGCTTTTTGTTATATGGAAACTTCCTGTTTCCTGATGTATGTAGAATATCCAAAACATAGGATGAGGAAAAGCTGTCAAAAACCTCAGTTTTTGTACGCAATGGATTACAACACAATTGATATTAAAAGAAGTGCTTTTGAACGATTTTTTATCTTAGAAAAATGAAAAGAATGACCTCAATTTGTCATCAAATTTACCTAAAACGGTCATTTCTATAGGTTTAAATGAAAGCATTTATTGATGAAAATAAGTGACCATTCACATGATGAAGAAATTATACATTGCACTGTTAACTACGGGTCTTTTCACTTTAACAGCATGTAATGACGATGATCACAACGTGATAGCTGACTCCAATATAAAAGAGCCAACGTTAGTGTCTTTTGCACAATTGGATGTTGAAACTTATGCCGCAGGCCCGAACTCAGGTTTGGCTGTGAAAGGAGGGAATGGTATTTTTCCACCCTTTAAAGGTCAGCCTGTACAAGGTTTTTCAGGTGCTTTAAAAAATACTGATGGGACGTATATGGTTATGGCAGACAATGGTTTTGGTGCACAAGACAATTCAGCCGATTTCTTATTACTTATTTATCAAATTAAACCTGATTTTAGAACAAAAACTACGGGTTCAGCTCAAGTTCAAGTGATGAGTTTTATACAGTTACGTGATCCGAATAAATTGATTCCTTTTGATATTATCAATCAAAATACCACTGAGCGTCTGTTGACAGGTGCAGATTTTGATCCTGAATCTATTCAAAGAACAGAAGATGGTAGTTACTGGATTGGGGATGAGTTTGGTCCATATTTACTGCATTTTGACAAAGACGGTGTGTTATTAGATGCGCCGATTTCATTGCCAAATCCATTACAATCAGGAACTGAATTACGTTCGCCACAAAATCAATTGAATAAAGCGAATATTGATTATGTTGCCCCATTGGTACAGCAAAGTGGTGGTTTTGAAGGCATGGCACTGTCTAAAGATGGTCAATATCTGTATCCATTATTAGAAAAGCCACTTAAAAATTCAGCAAAACGTCAGTTGATCATTTCTCAGTTTGATCTTAGGCAAAAGGCATATACAGGCAAATATTATTTGTTTGATTTACATGATAAAGCCACTGCGATTGGTGATTTCCAACTATATAGTAATGACGCTGGTATTCTAATTGAACGTGATGATTCTGAAAATAAATTAGAGGGTTATAAGAAGCTTATTCATGTGAAATTGGGTCAATCAGGGCAAACGATTCAGCGTCATGAATTGGTTGATTTGATGAAGATTCACAATCCTAATGCACTGTATGGGACGGCACGTACAGGAGATGTGGGCACAGGTGTAAATTTTGCATTTCCATTCTTTACCATAGAAGATCTGATTATTGAAAATAAAAATACACTTACAGTGTTGAATGACAATAATTTTCCGAGCTCTTCAGGACGTAATGCAAATAAAGCAGACAATAACGAGATGATTCAAATTCGATTGCCTAAAGATTTGTATTAAGTTCTATGCGTCAAGCTGAGCGCCTAAATTAGGCGCTTTGTTTTTATCTGCATGGTAAACAGGCGTATACTGTACCGACATCAGGAGTAATTATGTCTGACACAGTTGAGTCTGCGGTTTATATCGAATATGGCACACGTCCTTTTTATGCCATTTTATTGTCGCTATTCTTAGCAGGATTCGCTGTCTTTTCATCGCTGTATTGTGTACAACCGATGATGCCTTTTTTAGCCAAATTTTTTCAAATTAGCCCTACACATAGTAGTTTTCCACTGTCATTTTCGACCATTGCTTTGGCTTTAGGTTTGTTATTTGCAGGTCTTATTTCGGACAGATTTGGTCGTAAGAAGATCATGGTTATTGCTTTATTTTCCACAGCAAGTTTGTTATTGATCAGTTCATTTTTACCGTATTGGGAAATTTTTCTCATAACTCGAATGATGATTGGTTTAGCAGTCAGTGGTGTTGCCTCAGTGGCGATGACTTATATTGGTGAGGAAATTGCACAAAAAGATGTGGGTTTTGCGATGGGATTGTATATCTCAGGCACCGCTATCGGTGGCATGGGTGGGCGTTTAATTGCTGGGGTGTTATTGGACTTTATCTCATGGCAAAAGGCAACGCTGATCATTGGTTTGTTAAATTTGTTGATTGCTTTCGTTTTTTATATTGCTTTGCCAAGTTCGAAACATTTTAAAGCTTATCCGATTCAACTGAAGCGCTTTACTGAGTCTTTTCGAAAAAACTTAGCAGATCGCAAACTACGCTTATTGTTTATCGAAGGTTTTATTCTCATGGGCTGTTTTGTTACAGTTTTTAATTACATGAGTTATCACTTGTTAGAAAAACCTTTTGAGTTGTCTCAAACATGGATTGGCCTGATCTCGATTGCTTATTTATCAGGAATTTACAGTTCGCCGCGTGCTGCAAGTTGGAGCCGTAAATTTGGACGTGATAAAGTCTTGATTGCGATGTTTTGCACCATGATCTTGGGTTTGTGGATCATGTTGATTCCATCACTTTGGGTGGTTTTGCTGGGTTTGTTGATTTTTACTTTTTCATTTTTTGCCGCACATTCAACGTCAAGCAGTTGGGTATCGGTTCAGTCTCTAAAATATCGTGCAGTAGGATCATCACTGTATTTATTTTTCTACTATTTGGGTTCTAGTTTTTTAGGCAGTGCCAATGGATTGGTTTGGGAAAAATATGGATGGTTTGGATTAACCCTTACCATCACAGTGATCTTATTACTTGGCGTATGTATAGCTTACAAGTTATATCAAATGCAGAAAATTACGACAAGTGATTAATGATTTAAGTGACTTTGAATAAACTCAATACTGCTTTTTTTCAGTTGCTCCAATGCTTCCGCTTCTACAGGATAGTGCCCACCTTTGGGTAGCATCACCACTTGATGTGGAACAGACAAACGTTCAAGTACAGGTTGGCTCAGTTGTAAGGGTGTCCAATGGTCTTCCGCAGGTTGTGTTAGGAGCACAGGGCATTGGGTAAAACTGGATAAATTATATTTAGGTTTATAGTTCATATAGCTGTTTAAGAACTTGATCGACATGGCATTACCTGCCGAAGTATTGTCATTGAGCATAATTTTTAAAGCTTGTGGGTCGTTGGTAAGTGCATACATTTTAGACACTAAGGACATAGGTAAAGGAACACTGTTCACTACAGGCGTTATTGCGCCAATTTTCATGCCTGGTAAAAGTACAGGGCTTAAGTAGCTAAAACGCATCGTTCCTTTTTTTACCGCTAAACGTTGTTGGTCTAAAAAAGTCATTCCAATGATCCCTTTGACATGTTTATTTTGCATTGCGACATGCATAGTGAGCATGCCGCCTGCAGATAAGCCATACAGGAAAATTGGACGTTGATCTTTTTGTGCTTCAGCATCAATAAAATCACTGACCAATTGCACCCAATCATCATAACGAATAGCACTTTTTGATGGGTATTGTGTAAGCCCATAACCTGGTAAATCCAATGCCATTGTTTCATAGCCTGCCTGTGCTAAGGGGTGACCTAAAATCAGACTGAGCTGTCGTCCATTTGTCCCAACACCATGTAATAAGATCACTTTTGCAGATGCATTGGGTTGTGGATAGTAGTCAACATGAACATTGGTTTTTTGCCATTGCCAAAAATATTCTTGTGGCTGATTGTTTTCATCGAGTTGATAAGCTTCAGGCAAACGGGTTTGTAAATCTTTCCATGCTTGTTGATTTTTATAAAATTTTTCTTTGATTGGTGCTGACCAACCTAAGGTTTGAAAAAACATTAGAAAAGACAGCAGGATACGTTTTAAAAACATGACCTATTTCTCATTTTTATTTTGAGATAGATTAGTCTGATTCGCGCGTGAAGAAATATGCAAAAAGTATTATTTATTTGTTATAAAATGAACAAAAATGCAAGTATTGATATTTTATTTATGATTTATAAGGAAATTTTAAATTTCTTTAAATCCGTCATTTGTCGGAAAAGGTTGGAATTTTGCAACAAAGCTTAAATCTTGCTGACTTTTTCGACTTATTTGTTCTGTGTAAATTATAATCAAACATCATGAATCAAATTCATGGTAAAATGATCAGCTTTCATCTTTGATCAGATTTTATCTGATATCAGATCTTCCTTCTGCCAGCCGAGAATTGCTAGCCATGTCTACTGCTTATACCATGCAGACGGCGCCTAAGGCGTTGTTTGATTACGACAAATATTGGGCATCATGTTTTGATCCTGCACCATTTTTGCCGATGTCACGTGAGGAAATGGATTTACTCGGCTGGGACAGTTGTGACTTTATTTTAGTCTGTGGCGATGCTTATATTGATCATCCGTCTTTTGTTTCGGGCATTATTGGTCGTGTGCTTGAAGCGCAAGGTTTCCGTGTTGGTATTATTGCACAGCCCGACTGGACTTCGGCTGAAGCATTCAAAGTCTTGGGTAAGCCGAATATTGCATGGGGTGTGACCGCAGGTAATATGGATTCTATGATCAACCGTTATACGGCAGATCGTAAAATTCGTTCAGATGATGCCTATTCTCCAGATAATCAACCCAACAAACGTCCAGACCGTGCTGCAACTGTGTATTGTCAGCGTTGCCGTGAAGCCTTTCCTGATGTGCCAGTGTTGTTAGGTGGGATTGAAGCTTCTTTACGTCGTATTGCACATTATGACTACTGGTCCGACAAAGTCCGCCGTTCAGTATTGATGGATTCAAAAGCAGACTTGTTGATGTACGGTAATGGTGAGCGTTCAATCGTAGAAGTCATGCATCGCCTTGCTAAGGGGCAAAAAATCCATGAAATCACCGATGTTCGCGGTACAGCATTTATTATCAATAAAAATAATCGTGCCTCTAAAGCACAGTTTGTCGAAATTGCCTCCAATGATGTCGATGCGATTGGTCGTGTAGATCCAATCATCAATCCTTATGTGATGACGGAAGATTTGGATGGCTGTGAAATTGAAAAAGATAAGGGCAACTCTTTAACCCAGTATCAAAATTTCCAGAAAGAAATTGTGGCGAATCCAATTGTCCGAGAAGGTGACAACCTGGATGAAAATACCCAGATTGTCCAATTACAGCCCGCTTCTAAAGCCATTAAACACAAATTGCCACCCCGTGAATTGGCAGTCATTCGTTTACCTGCTTTTGAAGAGGTGGCGAATGATCCTGTTTTGTATGCACATGCCAACCGTATTTTGCATTTGGAAACCAATCCGGGGAATGCTCGTGCTCTGGTTCAGAAGCATGGTGAGCGTGATGTTTGGTTAAACGCACCGCCAATTCCATTAACCACGGAAGAAATGGATTATGTGTTTGACTTGCCATACGCACGTCTGCCACATCCTGCCTATGGTGAGGCACGTTTCCCTGCATTCGACATGATTAAATTCTCTGTAAATATCATGCGCGGCTGTTTTGGTGGTTGTACCTTCTGTTCGATTACAGAACACGAAGGGCGTATTATCCAGAACCGTTCCGAAGAATCCATTTTACGTGAAGTTGAAAAAATCCGTGATACAGCGCCGGGCTTTACGGGTATTATTTCAGACTTAGGTGGCCCAACGGCGAATATGTATCGCTTGGCGTGCAAAGATCCTGAAATTGAGAAAAACTGTCGTAAGCCTTCGTGTGTATTTCCGGGTGTGTGTCAGAACTTACATACGGATCATGCACCATTAACGCAGTTGTATCGTAAAGCACGTGCTTTACCGGGCATTAAAAAGATTTTGATTGGTTCGGGACTACGCTATGACTTAGCGGTATTGAACCCTGAATATGTCAAAGAGCTTGTACAGCATCATGTTGGTGGTTATTTAAAAATTGCGCCTGAACATACCGAAAAAGGTCCATTGTCGAAGATGATGAAACCTGGGATCGGAACGTATGACCGTTTCAAACAAATGTTTGACCGTTTCAGTAAGGAAGCAGGTAAAGAACAGTATTTGATTCCGTACTTTATTGCTGCGCATCCAGGTACGACTGATTATGACATGATGAATCTGGCGATTTGGTTGAAAAAGAACGGTTTCCGTGCCGATCAGGTACAAACCTTCTATCCATCACCGATGGCAACAGCGACCACCATGTACTACACAGGTAAAAACCCACTGGCTAAAGTGGCACGTTATACTGAAGATGTCGACATTGTGAAAGGTGAGAAACGTCGTCGTCTGCATAAAGCGTTCTTGCGTTATCATGATCCAAACAACTGGCCTTTATTGCGTGATGCACTCAAAGAAATGGGGCGTCAGGATTTGATTGGTAACTCAAAACAACATTTGATTCCGACTTATCAGCCCGCAAGTGTTGAGGGTGAGTACAAGTCTGCACGTAAGAAAAACTCAAGCGTGGCGGGCGACTCACAAAAACGCACAGGTGAACAAGGTAATCGAAGCAAAGTGGGACAAACTCAGTCACGTCCATCGAATACGAAAAAACGTCCTGAGCGTGGTCAGATTTTAACGCAACATACAGGTTTACCACCGCGTGAAACAGGTGACAGTAAAAAGCCGTTTGGTGGTAATACAAAAGGAAAATCTAAGCCAAAAAATCGAGCTTAAATTTTAGAAGCTGTGCTAGGTTGAAAGAGGATGCGTAAGCATCCTTTTTTATTGCTTTAAATTTGGACAGAGATTATATTTGAGATTCTTCTTTTAGGGCTTTATAGTCCTTAATTTATAAAAATATGAATCAAAATAACGTCGAAGAGATGCCTGTAGATGATGGAATGTCTTCATATGATGACTTTAGAAATCGTGTTCAGGAGTATTTTTCGAATAGAAAATTGACCCAAGTAGACATTGAGCTTTTAAATGCTAAGCCTTGGAAGACCATCAAAGAAAAGCAATTATGTACAGAAGAAATTTTTTATTGGCTGACAAAATCAGAAGTTTTATTTTCATATGAAATTTTAGAATTTTTTGAACAACAAAATATTCATATCGATCAACTGCCATGGACACCACCTTGTTTACGTCTAGGTGTTTCTCGTGAAGGTATTATTGAAAAAGATATTTTTGATTTACTAGTTGGTGGTAATACAGCAGCAGTAGATTGGAGGTGGTATGACCATAAAGATTACTATGAGCCTGATTTTCCAATTTATAATGATGTTACGATAAAATATTTTGATCAGAATTTGAAATTTTCGTATGAAATTTGGAATTATCCTGAAGCACAATTTCCACCTGTTTATGCACATAGTACAGTTTATAATGAAAAAACTAATGCAGTGTATATTACAGGTGGTTTAGGCACAGGTGAGCGACAATGTAAAAATATCACCGAAATTTATCAGCTTGATTTAGATACTAAAGATATTCAAAAAATTGAAGCTTTAGGCGAATCTCCACCATGCTTACATTATCATCAATCTGAAATATGTGATCATGTTTTGATAGCAATGAAAGAAGGCAATATTTTAAAAAATGGAATAGAAATTAAAAACCTATATGTTTGGTATTTTAATTTACAAACTAAAACATGGTTGGCGCAAGAATCCGAGCAATATCATCATTGGTTAATCACCCCAGTGCAAGGTTCGAGATTTTTATTTAGAGATTATCGTATTTTACTTGATTATGCTGAGGAGAGTCCTGATAAGGCTGAGGAATATTTACAGCATCTATTGAATAATAATGCGAATGTAGCTGATTATCGTGTGTATAAAAAACTCTATTATGTTACAGATGATATGGATTGCTCCAAAACTGAGGATTGGTTACACCAGATTTCCCAATGTAATGTACAAGGTCAGGTATATCATTGTCATGAAGGGCATAATCGTCTTGAAGTGGCTTTTTCAGCGTCTGCTTCAGCAGAATTTCAAAATATGATTATTAATGATTTAACCACTAAACTAAAACAAATTTCAGGTCATAATGTAATTGCTGAAAAAGTAATCTAACAATTCAAAGGATAATCAGTACCTTTTTTTAACATTACATAAATTGTCAAACAATATGACCTATCTTTTATCGGTAAAAGTTGAAATTTCTGATGATTATCGCTATAAATGAAATATGGGAATGTCATTTTTTTGTCATAAGAAAAGCGTATCTTAGCGTTGTAAAATAAAATTGTTGATCAATTGAACAAAAGTAAGACAACTATAAGCCAATAGGTGAATTTTAAAGTGAATATGAAATCTAATACTTTAGATGATACCTTTAACTTATTGATAGAAAAGTGAAATAAAAAGCGGTATAAAAACCGATAAATTATAAAAATAGATAAGGAATTTAACTCATGGATTTACTGTTACTTGTAACGCTTGCAATATTGGCTGTTGTAAGTGTTATTGCTTATAATGGATTGAAGAATAAGCAAAAAATAGATAGTCCTTTAAGACAGCGTGCTGTTTTTAATTCGCATGAATTAATGACGTATACACGTATTCAAGAAATTTTACCTTCTGCAAATATTTTGGCACATGTATCTTTTGATGCATTGTTGACCACTAAATATTTACATACACGCCGTAAATATCAAAAAATGTTTGCAGATTTCGTTGTGTTAGATCATGAATTTAAAGTCATTGCGGTCATTACATTAGATGATCCGAATGTTATGAAATGGATGAATACCGAACAAAACCAAGATACTTTACTTGAAATGGCGGGTTATCGTGTGATTCGTTATCAAGGTGTGCCAGAGTATCAACAATTACGTGAAGACTTCATGGCAGTCGGTGCACAGAGTCATGAGACTTTGACCACGCAACCAGCAGCTGGTTTAGAAGAATATGCAGAACGTTTAGCTCGTCCTCGTGTCTTTGGCTAATAAAAAGTGCATGTATACACCATGCACTTTTTTATGTCATTAAAGTGTAGTATTAAAATTAGGCTTTTACAGCAACTACTGTAAGTTCAACTAAAACCTTGGGATCATATAATTTTGCTTCTACACAGGTACGTGGCAGTGCTTCAATATCTGCAACCCATGCATCCCAAACTTCATTAAACGCAGCATAATCTTTTTCTATATCTTTTAAATAGATCGTTACGGACATGATCTGGCTTTTGTCTGTACCTGCATCTGCGAGGAAACGATCAATCATATCAAAAGTTTGTTGGGTTTGACCTTTGATGTCTAAACTCAAATCACTTGCCAATTGACCTGCTAAATGTATTAAATTTCCTGAAATTGCCACTTCTGAAAAGCGTGGAGTAATGTGTAAACGTTGTACAGTCATGCGAATACTCATCTATTTTTTATCGTTGAATTTTACGTGATGATCTTGCGTATGAATATGTGTTTTTAGGGAAATAGGTAAATTTTTTCCATATGTGATAAATATTTTTCTTTAAAAATCATCATAATTTTTTGTTCAGGACAAATGATGATATTACCTAAATTGAAAAATGCGATATGGGCTTGTCTGAGTTGATTTAAGCAAAAAGCAATAGAGCTATGTGTGGGGCACAGTTGTGGTAGCCCATGAATATTGTCAAGCGTAAACATCTGATTTTTCATATTTTCACCTATCAAGGTTGTTAAAAATGAAGGCTATACACCTCCATTTGCATACTGTTTTAGTGGTGTGCTGTTGCTGTATCGTGTTTAAGTTCTGATTTTGGTTTTGTGCTGACTTGATACCAATCGATATGTCGGGTGATAAACATAATGGCTGCAAGGACAATGAAAGAAATGACTGAGCCAATGAGGAAAGTTTTACCATTTGACTGTAATAGCAGGTAGATCACGGCATAAAGCATACTTAAAATGAGGCTAAAGACGGCAGCAGCTTTAACACCACGCATAACAAAGAACAAGTACCATGTCATGAGGCTGATACAGGCAATTGCTGCAACAAGGTAAGCCCATGTAAAAGCATAATATTCACTTATGGACAGGAGTAAAACAAAGAAAATACCTTGTGCCATTGCAACCAATGCATATTGGATCGGGTGAATACGTAGACTTTTCAGTACTTCAAAGATAAAGAAGCAACCAAAAGTAATCAGAATAATCACGATGCCGTATTTGATGGCACGATCCGTTTGCGTATAGACATTGACTGACTCTAAAAACTCAGTAGACAGCCCAATTTTTTCAACAGTGTTGGTCTCTTCATCAGGAGAATCATGATGGCTACGTGTTAAATAGGCATTGCTGAGCTGACGCATACATTCGCTATTTTCACAATTTGCGATTTTATTGAGATTTTGCTGCCCGAGAGCAATATTTTTCCATTGTGCACTGAATTGTTCAGTCTGACTCATTTTGGTATAAGGTAAACTTTGTCCATCATATTTCGTATCTGCCCAATTGCCTTTTGCATCGTAAGTGACATGTTGGCTGGTTGGAATGAGGTTAAACTGACTTAAACCCGTAAGCTTAAGCTGTAGATTAAAGTTAAATCCATTTTGAATAGCTTTGAGAATTTCAGGATATTTGTCTACCGAAATGTGCATAAAATCAAAGCCTGATTCACTATTGCCTTGATCACTGATTTGAAATGGATAGTTTTTATTGAGAATTTGTATACTGGGTTGTTGGTCTAAACCACGTGGGTCTTTGATAGGTAAAATGATCTGTGCACGTTCCCAATGATATTTTTTATGTGTGATTTCAGGTTTTGCAAAGTGACCTTTTGCTGACAAGTCTGCTTGATAACTGACAGCACGATAAATCGTTCGTTTATAGGTATCATCTGTGACTTTGAAGTTGGCTAGCCAATGGGTGTGATCTGCGCCAAAGTAGCTAAAGTGTTCTTCAGTACATGGGAAAGATTTTTTTTGTTCATCAACACAGACTTTTTCTTCACTGTAGGGAACTCGAACATAGGGCGCGATGATACTTTGAGGGCTGATTTGTGTACTTGAAATATCACGAATAAAATCTTGTTGATAGCTTTGACGTTCTGAGACCAAGTGACTGATAAATAATAGTCCTATCCAAAAAATTGCCATTAAAATCATCATCGTAATGATCTTTAATGTGAGAAAACTAGAACGCATAAGTTTTTCCTGAATCTTATAGTGTCAGGAAATAGTCTGTAAAACGCTGATGTATTTTATTTGATGTGCTGTTGAGTTTTATATGAAGTTTGGGTGAAGTTTTCGTGCAATGATTTTAAGGTAATTGAATACTCAGCATGACACCCCGTTGATGGGGTTGAATCACAGCGATTTGATTTTCCTGAATATTCTCAATGAAAATCTGCCCATGATGTTGTTCAATCACTTGTTTGACGATACTGAGCCCGATACCTGAACTCCGTTGTTGTGAAAGCGGACGAGGCAAAGAAAAATAAGTATTAAAGACTTGCGATAGGGCGTAGTCAGGAATCCATTCTCCTTCATTAAATATTTTAAATTCAATACCCTGATGGTTTTTGTTGTGATGTAGCTGAAGCAAAATTTTGGCTGAATGCGGTACGAAGTCCAAAGCATTATCCAAGACATTGGCAATGGTTTGTTGTAACCAAAAACGATCTGCTTGGATCATGCATTCATTTTCAATCTCAAGTAAACATTGAATTTTTTTATGCTGCATCTGACTGGTATATTGCTGCAAAACCTGTTGAATCAACGCGGATAAATTAAAAGTTTGGCGTTCGATTTGATGTTTAGATTTTTCTAAACGTGTCAGTAAGAGCATTCGATCAATCAAAATTTTTAGACGTTGACTTTGTTCATGGATATGAGTGGCAAATTGCTGTTGATGCTGTAAAGGCAGATCTTCTTTAAGTAATTCGGCACTTGCTTGGATGGCGGTTAATGGACTTTTTAGTTCATGCGTGAGTGTGTTGACATAGTGCTCGACATAGGCACGATCTTCAAGTTTTTCTCTCATCGTTTCAATCGCTTGTGAAACAAGATTTAACTCTTGTGCAGAACGAAAATGTGGTGCTTGATTGACAGGGGCAAGGGCTTGGGCATATTTACGCACACGGTCAATACTGTGTTTGAGCCAATAAGCGACTAAACTGGCGAGAAATAAGCTCAGCAGCGTAATCCATGCTGCTTGACGGAAAAGCTGATTTTCAGAACGTTGAATATAAGGTTGAACAGAACGATTTGGCTTACCGATACTGACCACGCCAATCAGTTGCTGCTGTTGCTTGACCTGATAATAAATCGGTGCAGCAATAAACATGGTGCTATTACTGCTGCCAAGATCATTGCCTTTCATATCATAATTGCGGGTTGAGCGTACGCCGTATTTGCCTTGTAACGTCAGATAGATATCATTCCATTGGGAATAATCTTGTCCTGTGGCGATGCCTTGAGAATCATAGATCACAATGCCTTTTGCGTCAGTGATATAAATCTGTTGGTTAATCTCTTTTTTGTTGTGCTGCCAAATGGTGGCATTGAGTTTGCGGTTCAGGGCTTGTTGGATTTTTTGATCAAATTGTGCCGTACTGACTTTATGCTCATATACATCTTCAGCGACTAACATCGCGATAATATTGGCATTTTCTGCAAGTGTATCTTCAACCACTTGGCGTACATTGGGTTTGACTTGTTGGTTAAATGTATAGGACATAAACCACAGTCCGAGCAAAATGATCAAACCAAAGAAAAACCAAATACGAATGAAAATGGACATGTTATTGCATTCTTTTTAGGCTATAACCAAAACCACGATGAGTTTGAATCGGATCGTGTGTGGCTGTAATCAGTTTGAGTTTTTGTCTTAAACTTTTGATATGTGTATCGACTGTGCGTTCCAAACTATGTTCAGGATGTTCCCAAATATGATCCATCAATTGTTGCCGACTAAACACCTGTTCAGGATGATCAATGAACAATTTCAACAAACGATATTCATAACGGGTCAGTTGCAACATTGTTCCAAAATAATAAATTTGTAGAGCTTCTTCGACACAGTGCCAAACTTTAGCAGATGCTGTGAGGGGCTCTATCGTTATTTCAGTACGGACATTTTCATTAGATGGTGTATGTTGTAATTGATGTTGAATTTCCATTCTGCGCCAAATGGCTTTGATGCGAGAGACAATTTCCCGTGAACTAAAGGGTTTTGTACAGTAATCATCTGCACCGATTTCTAAACCGACTATACGATCAATTTCATCATCGCGTGCTGTTAAAAATAACAATGGAGTATGATTAAATTGACGAATTTTTTTACAGACATCAAAGCCATTTAAGTCGGGTAAACCCACATCTAAAATAATAAAATCAAAGTTTTGTTTTTGCACATCGGCAATTGCTTGTGTGCCTGTATTTGCCCAAGTGACTTGCCAATCTTCACGTTCAAGTGCATAACGTAAAGGCATTAAAATAGCGGCATCATCTTCAACACATAAAATCTGTTTTTTATTATTCATCGGACTTAGAATTTCATTGAATCGATTTGAGTGTACTGAAAATCAATCTTTTAGGCGAATGAAATTTAGATGAAGTTTGTGTGAACTTTAGAAAAACTAAAATGCGGAATTATGCAAAGGTGGGAACAATTTACCCATATTATTCTGAGTGCCCTGTAACATTCGGATTTGATCGTCACGCCAATCACAGGACAGCAGAGTAAAAGTATTGGTGACTTCTACTGACTCAGCAGATACATGGATAATGTATTGCGCGAAATAGAGTACTCTAATTTTCAGTCAGGTGGGAGAATATTTGGTTGAAATTAATCCATTTGCTTGAAAAATAGGCAGGTGATTGCAGAGGTTCTTAGTTTTCCTAAATCACCATAGCGATAATTGTGATTCTTCTTGTTGCGCTGAGAGTTGATACAGTCCGACACCAATTAAGCGAAATTGAAAATGTTCAGGAATCTGCATTTCTGATAATAAAATTTGCACCACTTTTTGCATATCATGTTGTGAATTTAAAGCCTGTTTGAAGCTTTTACTGTGTTGTAAAACCTGAAAATTTTTAAGTTTTAATTTAACCGTCACTCCACGTGCTTGCATGTTTTTTTTATCTAAATTTCGCCATACACGCTCAATTAAATTGTCCCAATAGGGGCTACATTGTTCCAAAGTGAGATCATCATCAAAGGTGGTTTCATTGGAAATTTGTTGTCGTTGCCGTTCGGCTTGTACAGGACGCTCATCAATGCCTTGCGCATATAAAAATAATTGCTTGCCATATTTGCCAAAATGTTGAATGAGTATGTTTTCCTCGATTTTTTGTAAATCTCCGAGTGTTTCTAAGTTTAGATTTTTAAGTTTTTCTTGCGTGACCTTGCCAACACCTGGAATTTTATTGAGTGGTAGATCATGAATGAAATGTTGTACTTGGCTTGGTTTTATGATGCAAATTCCATTCGGTTTATGCCAGTCAGAGGCAATTTTCGCGAGGAATTTATTGGGCGCAACACCTGCGGACGCCGTCAGTCCTGTGATACGAAAAATATCAGCACGGATCCTTTCAGCAACTTCGGTCGCACTGGGAATATTGTGTAAATTTTCAGTCACATCTAAATAGGCTTCATCTAAAGATAAGGGTTCAATGAGAGGGGTGTAGTATTGGAAAATTTGATGAATTTGTGCTGAAACTTCTCGATATTTTTCAAAATGAGGTTCGATGACGACAACTTGAGGACACAGTTTTTTGGCTTGTGACATCGACATGGCAGAACGTAGTCCAAACTGACGAGCAGGGTAGGATGCTGCGGCAATTACCGCCCGTGGGTGATGCGAGGAAATGACAACAGGTAAGTGTCTGAGGTCTGGGCGTTCACGCAATTCTACTGAAGCGTAGAAAGCGTCCATATCAATATGAATGATTTTTCGCATACATGCTCAAGTCAAAGCGACGAGATAGATTTTATCTTAACTGAATTGGAAGGAGGACTCATCTTTAAAATCTGTGTGTGTCATATTTTATTGCATTAAGGTTTTACATGGTTGCTTTGCAGAAATTGCTGCCATTGTGTTTCATCGCCATAAAAAACGTTTAAATCTACATTTTTATTGATACCTGAAATTTTGCTTTGATTGGTCGTTTGCCAAAATGTCCAAGGTCTTTTGTCTTTTAGGTCTGGCTTATCGTGGTATTCACGAATCCAAATCGGGGTGGTTTGAAATTCACCGATTAAAATAATATTGTAAAAATTTTTAGAAGTATAAAAAATGGGTTGTTTACCATAATGCTGTTGTAAACGGTCATGCATGGTTTTGATTTGTTTGAGCAGTTGTTCTTTCGTAAACATATTGATGCAGTTACTGTCATATTCTAAATCGATGACGGGCGGTAGCGCATCAGGCTTGTTTGGCACAGTTTCAATAAAATTTTGCGCTTGAATCTCACCCTCACGGCACAGACGGAAAAAATGATAAGCACCTACTCGCATGCCACGTTCGCGTGCTTTGAGCCAATAGTTTTGGAATTGTGTATCTTTAAAATCGCCGCCTTCTGTGGCTTTGAGATAGACGAATTGATATTGTTGTGGTGAGATTTTTTGCCAATTAATTTGCCCTTGATGATGTGACACATCAAAACCTTGAATTGGATAAGGCTCAGCAGCAGCAATCTTAATCTGTAACATGATCAAAATGAAGCCGATCACACAGCACAGTATCAGCATGATCAATGCGATGCGATGACGAGTGAGCTTTGTGGTCTTGGCTGAGTTTTTGAGCATTGTCATTCTAAAAGAGGCGAGATTTATAGTTTAACGTGAACGGTTTGGCAAAACCATGACCATGATGAGCTATCTTTTAAATCGCCTGATCTTTAGGGATCTGATAGAAAATAATAGCAGTAAAAATGTTGATTAACCCTAAACAAACCAAAGTGTAATGAAAGGCTTGTGTAACCTGTGCTTCACCTAAAAAGTGCGTGAACACATTGAGTAAGGTTCCTGCTAAAGCAATTCCGATACTCATCGAGAGCATCATGATCATGGACAAAAAACTATTACCACTGCTGGCATCTTGTTGAGGTAAGTCTTTGAGGGTTAATGTATTCATGGCAACAAACTGTAAAGAATTTAGCGTGCCAAAAACAAAGAAATGTAATGCTCTTAGCCATGTTGGTGTGTCTGCTGTGGTCAGTGCAAAACTTGCAATACATGCACCGACCAAAAAAGTATTGATCAGTAAGAATTTTCGATAACCCATTTTAGAGATGATCGGGCGGATGATCGGTTTAGAAAAGAGCGAGCCCAATACGATGGGTGTCAGCATAAGGCCGGTCATCAGTGGTTCCATCTGAAAAGCCACTTGCAACATCAAAGGTAAAATAAATGGAATTGCATTGCTGCCGAAACGTGCAAAGAAATTGCCCAAAATGCCAAGGGCATAGATTTTATTCTTAAATAATTTACTGCGAAATAGTGCATTTTGATGGGTATGGGCGTGATAGGCATAGAGCATGGCGGCAATCAAACCGCTTATCAATAAAGCAAAACTGACGCTTTTTGAAACTTCACGACTTGCAATATTTTCAATACCCAATGCCATACCTACCATCGCAATGACCAATAAAATAAAGCCACTGAAGTCAAACTTTTTCACTGAAGGTTCGGTGGCATTGGGCATGGCTTTAAAAGTAACAAATATGCCTAACAGCCCAATGGGTAAATTGATCAGGAAAATCCAATGCCATGAAGCAAACTCTACCAACCAACCACCTAAAGTTGGTCCCATGAGTGGTCCCATTAAACCCGCCAAACTCATTAAACTCATCGCAGACAAAAACTGTTCACGGGGAATAATACGTAACATTGCCAAACGACCAACCGGCAGCAGCAATGCACCACCAATACCTTGTAGTACTCGAAATGCAATTAAAGTATTGAAACTACTTGAAAATGCACAACCGAGAGAGGCGAGTGTAAAAATCACAATGGCAGCAAAGAAAACATTTCTCACACCAAAACGATCAGCAAGCCAGCCACTGAGTGGAATACAGGCTGCAACGGATAGTACATAACTGATCACCACACCATGCATGCGTAATGGATCTTCCTGCAAACTTTCTGCCATAGAGGGGAGTGCAGTATTGATAATGGTGGTGTCTAAACCTTGCATGAAAAAGCCAATGGACACCAAAAAGACCAATAGATAAAACTCAGGCTGTAATTTTTGATGCGATGGCGTGGTGGTCATAGCTCTGCAAAAGTTAGATTTTTTAATATTCTAAAGTAAACGTTATATGAAAGCTGTAAAAAGCATGTTTTGTTTTGGGTGAATAAATGCTCACCATTTCATTAAGGGGGCATGATAACCACAATCCACAGATCTATTGAGCGACTGTGTATACAATAGGCCTAAAACTTGATCCCACTGGTTTTTGCATATGATGTTAACAAGGTAGTGTATTCGATCTATTATTTATCATTTTCAAATGCTTATAACTATTATTTCTGTGTTTTTCTTTTGATTTTTGCAGAATATGAGAAATTTAAATTTTGCAAATTCATAAAAGTGTCATAATCTCGCATACTTTATCAAATTGAAGAATGTCGTATATGCGTCTACATAAAGGTATGACACTGTGAGCATTGATATTTTAATGATCATTGGCTTTTGTTTAGCAGCTTATTCAATTGTGGGCAACGACGTACCACAGACTTTAGGAACATTTATTTCCTCCAATGCTCATCGTCCTTGGTGGATGTTATGGTTATATACCAGTACGATTTTAACCCTTGTACTGCTGTATGGCTGGTGGGTATCAGGTGTGGGGGATGCATCTTATGGGCGATTAGAAACGATTCCATTTCCCAAAGAGGGCATGACATGGTTGTATGTGATTCCACCTCTCATTTTGTTATTTCTTACGCGTTTTGGTATTCCTGTCAGTACTACATTTTTAGTACTCACCATTTTTTCACCAAGCAGTTTGAGTGCCATGCTGACGAAGTCGATGATGGGATATGCCGTTGCATTCGTTGCGGCTATTTTGATTTATCGTTTTGTGGTGAAAAAAGTCACGATTTATTTTAGTGAAACACGACATGAACCCACACCCAAAACGTGGATTGCCATTCAGTGGGTAGCAACAGGCTTTTTATGGAGTCAGTGGTTAATTCAAGATTTGGCAAATATCTTCGTTTATGTACCGCGTGTTGTGCCGTTGTGGTTTATGTTATTTGCGATCGTTGTATTTATTACGTTACTTGGCGTAGTGTTCTATCAGCGTGGTGGGGCAATTCAAAATATCATTGATACCAAAACTGGAGTGCAAGATGTGCGCTCTGCAACCATTATTGACTTTATGTATGCATTCATTCTTTTGATTTTTAAAGAAGTGAGCAATATTCCCATGAGTACGACATGGGTGTTTTTAGGTTTGCTGGCAGGGCGTGAGTTTGCTATGGCAATGCATTTAAACGAAGTCAATAAGTATCGGACGTCTCGTAATGTCAGTAAGGATGCAATGAAATTAATGTTTGGTTTGGCGGTCAGTATTTTATTAGCAACGGCATTGCCATGGTTATATGGTTGGATCACATCTTAAATATTGAAATTAAAAAATCGAGTCGTTGGCTCGATTTTTTGTTTGACTGCTTTGTCTAAAAGTTTAAATCACAAATTTTTTCGGTGCATGTAAATTACGAATGGCAGAGAAAATTTCATCTTCTGTTTCACAAACGATTAATTTTGCACGGTGTTGTGGCGGTAAAAAACCTTCCTGAACTGCATGATCAAGCTGTGCAATCATGTGGTTATAAAAACCATTGACGTTATATAACATCATTGGTTTTTGGTGTTGATTAAGTTGCCCCCAAGTGGCAATTTCTAAAATTTCTTCAAATGTTCCTAAACCGCCAGGTAGCGCAACAAAAGCACTCGCACGCTCTGCCATCATGGCTTTTCGAGCATGCATATTTTTAACAATATGTAATTCCGTTAGATTTTTATGCGCAACTTCATAGTCCAACATAAACTCAGGAATGACGCCAACAACTTCTCCGCCATGTTCAGTGACTGTATCTGCAACTTGTCCCATCAAGCCAATACTTGCACCACCATAGACAATACCAAAACCATGTTCAGCAATACCGGTTGCCAAATGAATGGCTTTTTCTTGATAAATCGGGTGATGACCAAAGCGTGAACCACAATAGAGCGCAATTAAAACTTGTGTTGTTTGATGTTCGGCTAATAGAGTTGGATCAAGTGGATTGCTTAATGCATTATTCATAAATTATTTTTCACCTTCATCATTAAATCTTTATTTTTCATTATGATTCTACGCCATAAATATGACAAGGTTGTATGCAGTTATGTTTTGTTTGCAATGTTTTGTAATGTATTGTGTTTGAATTTACTGTGAAAAGCCTGATTTATAGAGATTTTGAAAAAAAGGATGAATTCCTAAAGAGTCTTGATATAATTGGCATCTGTTTTACAACAAACAAATGAATCAACATGGGTAGTGGTTGTCATCGCTCCGAAAAAACATATTCTTCTTACATAACAAAAGTATTCCATCCATTGAATCTAAGCTGCAGTTTACGCAAAAGCATCGTGCTTCTCTGGTCTAGAGAGGTACAGTCATGATTTTAGAATGGATGTCCGATCCTTCCGCATGGGTGGGTTTGGCAACGCTTGTGGTCCTAGAAATCGTTCTTGGGATTGATAACCTTGTTTTTATTGCAATTCTTGCAGAAAAATTGCCCCCTGAACAACGTAATAAAGCACGTATTTTAGGGCTAATGCTCGCATTGTGTATGCGGATGGTCTTGTTAGCGTCCATTGCATGGGTAATTACGCTGACCAATCCTTTATTCTATATTTTAGAACATCCATTTTCAGGGCGAGATTTGATTCTACTGTTTGGTGGTGTGTTCCTACTGTTTAAAGGCACAATGGAACTGCGAGAACAGCTCGAAAGTCATGGTCCGATCAAAGAAGAAAATCCTGTACATGCCGCTTTTTGGATGGTAATTGTTCAGATCGTGGTATTGGATGCAGTATTTTCATTAGACAGTGTCATTACTGCCGTGGGCATGGTGAAAGAACTCTCTGTGATGATGATTGCAGTTGTAATCGCCGTGGGCATCATGCTATGGGCATCTAAGCCATTGATGGAGTTTGTGAATAAGCATCCAACCATCGTGATTTTATGTTTATGTTTCTTGATGATGATCGGCTTCTCGCTCATTGTGGAAGGATTTGGTTATCACATTCCAAAAGGCTACTTATATGCAGCGATTGGTTTCTCAGTCATGATTGAGTTCTTTAACCAAACCATGCGTAAAAACCAAGAAAAATCAGTAACGACTACAGATTTACGCTTTCGTACAGCTTCCGCAGTGATGCGTATGTTAGGTGGAAAAAGTGCGGCAAGTTCTGATATTCAAAGTCATAAGCCTGAAGATGTTCTTGCAACACAAGCTTTAGCTGATGAAATCTTTGATTCAGAAAATAGTGCTTATCATAGTGTCATGGTGCAAGGTGTTTTAGGTTTATCTGAGCGTCCTGTAAAGTCAGTGATGACACCACGTCCAGAGCTAGAGTGGTTAGATTTAGATGAAGATGAAGCCACTATTAAAGAAAATTTAATGTCGATGGCACATTCACGTTTAATCTTGGCACATGGTGAATTGGACAATATCGCAGGGATTGTACCCACCCATAAAGTACTCAACGATTATATTGAAACGGGTATTTTAGATTTCGAAAAACATCTACGAGAGCCTGTAATTGTGCATGAAAATGCACAAGTATTGATGGTGATGGAGCAATTACGTCAAGCTCCTTTACAGATGGCAATTGTACTGAATGAATATGGTTCAATCGAAGGGATTGCTACACCCATCGATGTGTTAGAAGCGATCGCAGGTGAATTCCCTGATGAAGATGAATTAGAGGCTGCAGCTGAAAGTTTAGAAGATGGTTCATTGATGCTTGAAGGGTCAACTGACATTCGTCATGTGTCTTTACTTTTAGGACGAGATCTTGTTGATGAGTCTGAACAATATTCAACACTGTCTGGCTATATTTTATTTCACTTAGGTCGTTTGCCTGAAAGTGGTGTGAAGTTTGAAGCAGATGGCTATATGTTTGAAGTGGTCACAATGGATGGACATAAGATTGATAAAGTTCATATTGTGCCCTTGGAAAAACCACAAGATGATGATTGATCGTTTTAAATCATCTTCTCTGCAATAAGCTGCCGTGTGCAGCTTATTTTTTTGTTTGAAAAATAGCTTGTATTGGACTTTTATCATCATCTTTGCAATTGATCTGCATTTTGAAAGTGATTTTTTATAAGCGCCATTTTCTGGTTGGTGATGCGATTGTATGAAGCGATATGAGCTATGTCGTTTACTTGTTCTTGCATTCACGCTAAGGTCATTGTTTGAAATTAGAAAAGAATATAGCGAACGTAAACGAAGGGTTTTGATTTTAAAATTATAAAAAATATATGTTTAGCAATTTTTTGCAATAAGCGAAAGGCTGATAACTATACTGATTTTATGTGTATTCATTAATGCTCTTTTTAATTTTTTATTTGATATTTACATAGGGTAATAAAAAAGAGCGTATATCAAATACGCTCTTTTTATGCATGCCTTATAGCAGTTTATTGCACTTCATTGATCAATTTTTCTAAAGAATCATGTGATTCTTGATGATTAGAGGATTGAGAGTGCGAATTATTCATCGCAGGTGGTGCTTGACGTGTAGGTGTTAATACGCGCTCTACATCATTACTTTGGCCTGGTAAATCATCAAAGTCATTGGATGGATTACGAACAGGTGCCACAGGTGCAGGACGATAAATAGGTCGTGCTAATGGTGGTGAGGTGCGATACTGTTCTTTCTTCGCTTGCGTATTTTCTCCATTTTCAGATAGACCACGTTGTTCTCTTGAAACTGGGTCTTTAGCATTTTTATCGAAATGTACCCATGCTGATGGTGTCCCTTCGAGAGCTTTACCCATGAAGTTGGTCCAAATTGGAAGTGCAGCAATACCACCGTATTCACGGCGACCAAGGGTTGATGGTTTATCAAAACCCACCCAAGCAATCGTCACTAACTTACCATTAAACCCAGCAAACCAAGCATCTTTTGCATCATTGGTTGTACCTGTTTTCCCGCCAATATCACTACGACCAATTTTCAATGCAGCACGACCTGTACCATGCACAATAACATCACGCAAAATATTGGCCATATCATAAGCAGATTGTGATTTTAAAATACGTTGTGCTTGACGATATTGGCTTTGCTCTTCTTTACTGAGCGCTTTAGGCGCAGGTGTTTCTTCTACAGTTTGATTGGTCATTTCAATGACTTCATCATCAGGGGTTGTTGCTTCTGCATCAACATCTGTATCTTTTTCATTAATACATGAGATACATGCATATTCAGGTTTGGCTTCATAGATGGTTTTGCCATATGCATCTTCAATACGGCTGATGAAATGCGGTTGTACACGATACCCACCATTGGCAATTGCAGCATAACCTGTTGCCATTTGCACAGGCAAAACTTGCGGTGTACCTAAAGCAATGGTGAAGTTACGTGGAATTTGATCCTCTTGTAAACCAAAGTCCATTAATAATTGACGTGCACGCTCTACACCAACACTTTGCAATAAACGTACTGATACCGTATTTCGTGATAAATACAACGCTCGGCGCAAAGGAATCATACCCAAATAACGACCATCTGAGTTTTTCGGTGTCCAACGTCCGATGGTAATAGGATTATCATTCACCATACTATAAGGTGTCATGCCGCGCTCAAGTGCCAATGCATAGATGAAAGGCTTAATTGTAGAACCAGGTTGACGCCAACCTTGTAAAGCTCGATTAAATTTAGATTGATAAAAGTTATAACCACCGACAATGGCCTCGATCGCACCATCATTCGGATTGATTGCAATCAATTGTCCCTGAACTTTAGGCACTTGAACCAATGCCCACGCAGTTTTTTCATCATTAGGACGTAAACGAATAATATCTTTGACTTTGACAATCTGTGATGCACGGCTATATCCACCACCAACGCTATTGGCATTACGATATGGACGGACCCATGACATGCCTGACCAAGGAACAGTGACTTTAGAGCCATCTTGCATTAGGGCATCAAAACTATTGGCATAGACTTTAACCACTTCAGCAGGATAGGTGTTCGCATATGGTAAAAACTCATTAAGAGGCTTATCATGTGCTTCTGGACCACGCCAACCATGACGACGGTCATAATCTTCTAAGCCTTTTTGTACAGCATCTTCAGCATATTGTTGACGTTTACTGTCAATCGTCGTATAGACTTTATAGCCAGAATCTACTGCAATTTCGCCAAATTTTTCAACCAATTCGGAACGAACCATTTCACCAACATATGGAAACTTATTGTTTATACCACGGTCAGGCATACTCAAACTGACAGGTTCTGCCACAGCTTTGTTGTATTGTGCTTGATTGATATACCCCAATTGCAACATACGTCCTAAAATCCAATTACGGCGTTCTAAAGCACGTTCAGGATTAGCAACAGGATTATATTTTGAAGGTGCTTTGGGTAATCCAGCAATCATTGCCATCTGCGCAATACTGAGTTGATCTAAGCTCTTGTCATAATAAATTTTTGCTGCTGCTGCGATCCCATAAGCATTTTTACCTAAAAAGATTTTATTGACATAAAGTGTCATAATTTCTTCTTTTGATAAATTTTGTTCAATCTTTCTTGCTAAAAAAACTTCTGTTAATTTTCGTTTTAAAGTACGTTCAGGTGATAAATAATAATTCTTAGCCACCTGCATGGTGATCGTTGAACCACCTGTTTGTGCACCACCAGTGACAGATTCACTGACAGCACGCCCTAAACCTTTAAAACTTACACCGCTATGTTCAAAAAAAGATGAATCTTCAGCAGCCAAGAACGCATGAATAAAGTTTTTTGGGATTTGATTGTATTCAACGGGTACAGAAAGTTTGCCACCATATTCCGCAATTAATTGATTATCCGCAGTATATACCTGCATAGGTTTAAGTAATGGCGCCTTTTTTAAAGAGCTCATTTCTGGTAAAGATGGTGCAATATAGAGGTACATTCCATAAAAACCCATCGGGATTGCTATTAAAATAATGATAATCAGCAAAAAAAATGGATGAACATACCCTGATCGAGATAGCTTTTTCATAACAAGTAAGTTTTAATAAGAGCTAATAGCAAACTAATTGATGGTCAGTATAGCTTTTCGTTTAGCAGATTGTTAGATGACTTATTGTATCTATAAAAAATTTAGACCAATTGCAATCAGTTTGTGACGTTTTTGGGGATAAAAATAATAGGAATTCTGTCGTGCTTAGAATAAGTCGTAAGCAAGTTAAGGGGCTTATAGGGGTAGATATCAGTTCAACCTCTGTAAAGATATTAGAACTCTCTGTTAAAAACGGTCGTTATTGGGTGGAAAGCTATGGATTAAGTCCATTGTTAGATGGAAGTGTGGTTGAGAAGAATATTCTCAACCCAGAAGCAGTTTCGGATGCTTTAGAGCGTGCGATGAATATTGCCAATCCTCAATCCACGAATGCGGCTGTAGCAGTGACTAACTCTATGGTGATTCAAAAAGTCATTGAAATGGATGCAGACATGAACGATGAAGAACGCGAAGTTCAAATTCGTATGGATGCAGAGCAATATATTCCATTCCCATTAGATGAAGTCAGTCTAGACTTTGAGGTTTTACCTGACAAGTTACCTAACCCAAATCGGGTGAATGTATTGCTTGTTGCAACACGTACTGAAAATGTCGACTCGCGCGTTGAAGTACTTGAGATTACTGGATTGACTGCAAAAGTGGTTGATACAGAGAGCTATTGCATGGAGCGTGCCTTTGAAGTATTCGCGGATACTTTACCTATTGGCGCGAATATGGTCGGGATCTTAGATATCGGGCATACCATGACTACACTGTCTGTCATGCAAAACGGTAAAATTATCTATACGCGTGAACAAGTCTTTGGGGGGAAACAGCTGACCCAAGATGTACAAGCGCGTTATGGTCTTTCTTATGAAGAAGCGGGCCGTGCCAAAAAAGATCGCTCATTGCCTGATGACTATGAAACAGAAGTGTTGATTCCATTTTTGGAAGCTGTTGTTCAACAAGCTGCACGCTCATTACAATTCTTTTTCTCATCCTCTCAATTTAATGAAATTGATCATATTTTATTGGCTGGAGGCAATGCCAATATTCCAGGACTTGCGAAATTATTACAACAAAAATTGGGTTATCGAGTCACTGTGGCAAATCCTTTCTTACAAATGGGTTTTTCACCACAAATCGATTTGAAAAAAATAGAAAATGATGCACCTTCCTTAATGGTCGCATGTGGCTTAGCAATGAGGAGTTTTGATTAATGGCAAAGATTAATTTACTCCCATGGCGTGAAGAACTAAGAGAACAACGAAAAAAGCAATTTGTTGCGATTAGTATTGGAATCGCTGTATTGGGGTTTATCATCGTATTATTGGCTTGGATGTATTTTAATCAAAGATTAGATGATCAAGAACAAGCAAATCAATTGGTTACTAGCACTAATCAGAACTTGGATACGCAATTAAAAACATTAGATGGTTTGCAAGAACAGCGTAATGCGATTATTGAACGTATGAAACTAATTCAAGGTTTACAAGGGCAGCGTCCTGTAACTGTGCGTTTAGTGGATGAGTTAGTTCGTGTTGTACCACCTGCAATGTATATCACTAAATTTAGTCGGACTGGAGATAAGTTTACCATTGAAGGTAAAGCAGAAAGTCCAAATACGGTCGCAGATTTTTTACGTGGTTTAGAAGCATCAGAATGGTATCGAAATGCCTTCATGAATTCATTCTTGGCGGCAGAAGAAAACAAAAATAAACCAGCGACTTCGGTTGTCCCGAGAGCTGAAGAATCTTATGGAAGTTTTGTTGTGAGTGTGGATATCGGGGAAATTGCACAAGCGGCGAAACCTGATGCAGAACAAGCACAAGCAGCTGGAGGTGCTAAATGAGTCGTTTAGATCTTGAAAAAGCAGATTCAGTCAAAGATACTCCGCAAAAGAAAAAAATGTCTGTAGATAAATTTTTTCAGCAATTTAATACTTTAGATATGAATAACTACGGGAGCTGGCCAATTTCGGTCAAAATTACCTGTTGGTTATTTATCCTATTTGTCGTGTGTGCAATTGGTTATTTTCTGGTGATCAAACCAAAACTTGATGCGATTGATTCAGCGCGTGCACAAGAACAAACCTTATTAAATGAATTTAAAGAAAAAGATTCAAAACTTAGAAACCTTCAACAATATCAAGCACAATTGCAGCAAATGCAAATGGACTTTACACAACAGTTGGAGCAGTTGCCGAAAGAAACTGAAATCCCAGGTTTGGTTGAAGATATTAACGTCACAGGTGTGAGTTCTGGTTTGAAATTTAAAAACATCAGACTCGAAGATGAAATTCAGCAAGAATTTTTTATTGAACAACCGATTTCAATTGAAGCAACAGGCGATTATCATTCTTTTGGTGGTTTTGTGAGTAGCATTGCTGCTTTACCGCGAATTGTGACGTTGCATGATTTTACCATTACAGCTGAAGCGCCAAAAGATGCGAAGTCTGATGTGCCTTTAGTCAATTATGTTTTAAAAGCTAAGACTTATCGTTACATCGGTACAGATATTGAAACTACACCTGCTTCTGGTCAAGTCACTTCTGATACAAGTACGACAGCAACAACGACTTCATCATCAGCAGCAACAAGTACAACTTCAAGCTCAAATAACTCTTCACAAACAACAAATAACAAGGGGAGAAGATAAGCATGAATTTATTTAAATTAATCAGTGGACTCTCTCTTGCTGTTTTATTGGTTGGATGTGATTCACGTATTGATGCAGTCAATCAACAAATGGCAGAAATTCGAAATCAGCCACCATTACCGATTGAACCTGCGCCGACTTTTGAGCCTGTACCAAGCTTTAACTATTCTGCTCAACAATTACGTAGCCCATTTCTACCGAGTTCATTGGCAAATGAATTGAAAATTATGTCAGGGAAGCGTGTTTATCCAAACTTCTCAAGACAGCCACAACCTTTAGAAAGTTATGCGCTTGAAACTTTAAGTTTTAAAGGCAGTATGAAATCAAATTCAGGGCAAATCGTGGGTCTGATTCAAACACCTGATAGAGAAGTAGAACGTGTACAAATAGGCAACTATTTGGGAATGAATCAGGGGCGAATTATTTCAATCACTCCGACACGAATTGATTTATTAGAGATTATACCTGACGGGCGTGATGGTTATATTGAACGACCACGTAGTCTAGTCTTGATCGGTCAGTTAGATTGAGCATGAAGGAATAAAAATGAAAAATAGCATTAAAAACTTTTGGGGTGGGGACGGCATATTTATGAACACTTATTTACGTCAATTTTCAATGGCGGCAGTATCGATTGCGGTGATGCAAGCAGCTGCTGCACAAGTGACAATGACCAATGTAGTACCCATGCAACTACCTGGGCAAGGTACAGAAATTCGTGTCATGTTTAATGGTTTACCACCACAACCTCAAGCATACCAATTAGAGTCACCCTCTCGCTTAGTACTTGACTTTAATGATACGAAACAAGGATTAACACAAGCAGCAATTCCTGTGTCTACTTCAGAAGCTTCGGCAGTTAATGTTGCTTCGGATGCACAGCGTTCACGTTTGACTGTTAATCTAAATAATAAAAGTACTTTCACAACACGTGTTGAAGGCAATACTTTTATTTTAAAAATTAATAGTGCCAATCAAAGCAATACGCTTGAAAATTTTGCACCAGCAACAGCAAAATCTGCACAAGGTGTATCGGATATTGGCTTCCAACGTGGTAGCAAAGGTGAAGGTCAGGTGAGTATCAATTTGGCAGGTGTGAATACTCCTGTCGATGTACAACAACAGGGCAGTAAAGTTGTTGTGCGCGTGTTAGGTAATAAAATTCCGACACACTTAATTCGCCGTTTAAATGTCAATGATTTTGCAACACCTGTAGCAACTATTGATGCACACAATGATGGTAATAATGGTGTGATTACCATTCAGTCCACTGGTAGCTATGAATATATGGCATACCAAGCTGAAGATAAACTCACAGTCAGTCTGAAACGCCCTGAAGACACACGTCCAAACAAACCGAGTTCAAGTCAAACGTATACAGGTAAGAAAATCTCTTTAGACTTCCAAGATATTGAAGTACGCCGTGTATTGCAGCTGTTGGCTGATTTTACCGGAGTAAACATGGTTGCTGCAGACTCTGTGCAAGGCAATATTACCTTACGTTTAAAAGATGTCCCTTGGGATCAGGCACTTGATATTATCCTGAAAACCAAAAACTTGGACAAACGCCGTAGTGGTGATGTAATTTGGATTGCACCTGTACCTGAGTTGATCAAGTCAGAAGAAGATGAAGCTAAAGCGATTGCACAAAGTATAAAACTTGCACCGATTCAAACTGAATACATTCAACTCAGTTATGCCAAAGTTGCCGATGTACTAAAATTATTAGAGGATTCGCGCAACGTTAAAAACGCACAGACCAATGGCACAACAAATACTGACTCATTAGCACTTGAAAGTTTACTTAGTTCACGTGGTAGTGCTGTTGCAGATACACGAACCAATACATTGATTATCAATGATACTGCACAGAATATTGATAAAGTTCGTAAAATGGTCGATTTGCTTGATGTGTCTGTAAAGCAAGTGATGATTGAAGCACGTATTGTCCGTGCATCTACGGGTTTCTCGAAAGAGATGGGCGTAAAATGGGGGATTTTATCGCAAGGTGTACCACGTAATAATGACTTGCTGGTTGGTGGGAGTGACCAATCACTTTGGGATTTAAAAACCCCTGATGATGATGGAAAAATTACCGTTACTCGTCCAGATAACCTAAACGTTGACTTAGGTGTGGCCAATGCTGCAGGTAAAATTGCATTTGGTTTGATTAGTTTGTCTGATTTTATGTTGGATTTAGAATTATCTGCTTTACAAGCAGATGGTTATGGTGAGGTAATTTCGACACCAAAAGTCATGACAGCAGATAAGCAAAAAGCGAAAGTGTCTTCAGGTCAACAAATTCCATATACCACAACAACAAATTCTGCTGCGGGTTCAACAGCAACCACTGAATTTAAAGATGCATTACTGAGTTTAGATGTGACACCAAGTATTACACCTGATGGGAAAGTTCAAATGCAATTGAACATTACCAGCGATTCACGTGGTGATACAGCACCAAATGGTGAAGTGATTTTAAATAAAAATGAAATCAATACCAATGTGCTTGTTGATAATGGTGAAACTGTCGTGCTAGGCGGTATTTTTGAACAAGAAACTCAAAATACCACAACGAAAGTTCCGTTCTTTGGTGATTTACCTTATATCGGGCGTTTATTCCGTAATGATGCTAAAGTTGAAAACAAACGAGAGTTGTTAATCTTTGTGACTCCTCGAATTATTAATGACAGTCGTAGTAGAAATCATTAATATACTTTCAATGACAGCAATTCAATAGGTGACTCCTTGCCAAGCAAAGAGTTTGAAACCCTACCAAATATTTATTTGGTAGGGCCAATGGGAGCAGGAAAAACAACTGTTGGTCGACATTTAGCAGATTTGTTAGGACGTGAATTTCTAGACAGTGATCATGAAATTGAGCGTAAAACAGGTGCAACCATTCCTTGGATTTTTGAAAAGGAAGGGGAGACGGGATTTCGTTCTCGTGAGTCAGTGGTAATTAACGAGTTAACGACCAAAAAGAATTTAGTTCTTGCTACAGGTGGTGGTGCAGTCACACAAGCGGTGAATCGAGAATATTTAAAACATCGTGGTATCGTCATTTATTTATATACGCCTGTAGAACTTCAATTACAACGAACCTACCGTGATAAAAATCGTCCTTTATTGCAAGTGGAAAATCCAGAGCAAAAATTAAGAGACCTGTTAAATGTTCGTGATCCTTTATATCGAGAGGTCGCACATTATATTATTGAGACCAATCAAGGTGCTGCGCGAGATTTAGCACAACGTATTTTACAATTGATTATTTCTAAAGATATTATTTAATCTTGGTTGTTAGGCATAGGTATTCATGCAAACTTTACATGTTGAACTTGGTGATCGTCGTTATCCAATTTTTATTGGTAGTCATTTAAACCCGCAAGAATTACTCGAACCTTATATTCAGGGGCAGCAAGTGATGATTGTGACAAATACAACTGTACAAGCTTTATATCTAGAATATTATGTTGAAGCGATTAAGAAATTAGGAAAAAAAGTTGCCACATGCGTGTTGCCTGATGGTGAGAAATATAAAAATATTGAACATTTGAATTTAATTTTTGATGCTTTATTGGAAAATGGTTTTAACCGTGATGCAACGGTATTAGCACTGGGCGGTGGTGTGATTGGAGATATGGCTGGTTTTGCTTCAGCATGTTTTCAACGAGGTGTTTATTTCATTCAGGTTCCGACAACTTTGTTGTCGCAAGTTGATTCAAGTGTGGGTGGTAAAACAGGAATTAATCATCCACTCGGCAAGAACATGATTGGTGCATTTCAGCAACCCCAGGTGGTTTTAGCCGATATGGCACAGCTGAGTACTTTGCCACCGCGTGAGTTATCAGCAGGTTTGGCTGAAGTGATCAAATATGCTTTGTTGGGCGATGCAGAATTTTTAACATGGCTTGAGCAGAATATCGAGGGTTTGCTGAAACAAGATGCTGAATTATTAGCAGAAGCAGTTTATCGTTCATGTGCGCATAAAGCACGTATTGTGGCTAATGATGAAAAAGAACAAGGTGAACGTGCATTGCTCAATTTAGGGCATACCTTTGGGCATGCAATTGAATCCTATCTTGGTTATGGTGAATGGTTGCATGGAGAAGCTGTGGCAACAGGTATGGTCATGGCGGCTGATCTATCTCAGCGGATGGGGTGGATCAGTGCTGATGATTTAGAACGTACAAAAAAAATCATACAACGTGCCAAATTACCTATAATATGTCCTAAAATTCCACTTGAGGAGTTTTTGGCATATATGTCACACGACAAAAAAGTGTTAAATGGTCAATTGCGTTTGGTGCTCATGAAGCAACTTGGGCAAGCAGTAATTACCAAAGATTTTGATGTAGAGTTGATGAAACAGGCAATTCTCGCTAACCAAGCATAATAAGGTTCAGGCAATGGCAGCAATTCGTTTAAATTGGCAGAATATTCAACACTATATTTGGTTAATAATGGGATTGCTGTGCTTTGTTGCTGCACTGATTTTTTGGGCCATGACGGATACCAAAGAGTTGGTTGAAGTCAGTAATCCAATTGAGGAAACTCAAGTTCAAATCCAACCTGAGAAAGTTGCTGCAACGACCCATCTTGGTGCATTAATGGATGAAGTCCGCCCACTTGAAATGACCACGCGAGTGGTTGCTTCAGGTAATCATGAGCCTGAGTTTCGTGGGACTAAATTTTTTGAGGAAAATAAGAAAAATTATATTATTGAATTGTTTAAATCATCGAATGAAGATGTGATTCGTGGTTTTTTATTGAAGCAAGCAGACCGTAAAAATTTGATTTATTTTCGTTTAAGTGCTGAAGATCAAGCTGAACAATATGTCATGGCATATGGTGTTTATAAAAATGATGATCAAGCCAAAGCAGCATTACAACAACTAACCACATTAAAATTACCAAATACGATTCAACCGCAAGTAGTTGGTTTGGAGCAATATGCAAGTTTGGTCAATGATTTGGGTTCAGAGGAAATGTTGGGTGGAAATAAACTTTATAATATCAACTTAAGACCTGCTGCATTACCTATTATTGATGAGTCTTTGTTGGCACAGCCTAAGCCTGTTGCGCCATCTTCTTCTAGTACAACCAAAACAGTCGCACCTACAACTTCGACACCCTCTACAGCTCCAGTAAATAAAGATCCAGCAGCTACAGAGCAAAAGCGGCCAATGACAACCACAACGCCTACAACGAATACAACAACTGCACCAACAATAGAACGAAAACCAACTACGCAGGAAATTAGTGACCCATTTAACTGAATGGTACTAAAATAGAGCGAATTTGGGGCTAAATAAAAGCATTTGCACAAGAATGGTGCAATGATGTATAAAAGAAATAAAGAATAAATATTGAAAAGAAGCTTTATTTTTATTAGATTTGCATTAAATGGTGAATAAAAATAGGTTTTGGCATATTTATTGCTTTATTGGTGCATTGATTGATGAAGTTGTCCCTATTTTGGCGCAAACTGATTAAATCAATTGATGCTTGAAACCAGTTGGATTGCTTTAAATAAGTGCAGAGTGAACAAGTAAAAACTATTTGCAATTTAATTCAAAACGAACTGGAGTAGTGAGAACCGAAAGTGTATTACTAATGATTAGTCAATACTCTCACTGGTTTTATATATTAGATTTTTGCCCTTATGGGCCTTTGTTAAAAGAAGGGTACGCTATGCACATGCCATCGCCTAATACTGTAGCTCCCGCTCAAGGTTTATACCAACCGGATGAGTTTAAAGATAACTGTGGTTTCGGTTTGATCGCCCATATGCAGGGTGATGCAAGTCATGACCTCGTCAAGACCGCAATTCATAGTTTAAGTTGTATGACGCATCGTGGTGGTATTGCTGCAGATGGTAAGACCGGTGATGGTTGTGGCTTACTCTTAGCGATGCCAAAAGCATTTTTTCGTGAAGAAGCAAAAAAAATCAGTGATATTACCCTGAGTGAAATTTTTGCGGTCGGAACCGTCTTTTTAAATTTAGATCCTGCTTTAGCAGCACATGCAAAACAAGTACTGACCAAAGAAATCGAAGAAGAAGGTTGTCGTGTGATTGGTTGGCGTGTCGTTCCAACTAATAATGATGCACTTGGTTCGATCGCAATGCAGTCTTTACCTGCATTTGAACAAATTTTTGTCAATTGCCCAATGGGTGTGACTGAAGCGGAATTTAACCGTAAGTTATTTATGGCACGTCGTCGTGCTGAACAAAAAATCACGAATGATCCATATTTTTATGTCACTACATTATGTTCTACAGTGATCAGCTATAAAGGTTTGATGATGCCTGCATATATTGCAGACTTTTATACTGACCTTGCGGATGAGCGTTTAGATTCGCATATCGTAGTGTTTCACCAACGCTTCTCTACCAATACATTGCCACGTTGGCCATTGGCACAGCCATTCCGTTATTTGGCACACAATGGTGAAATCAACACCATTACTGCAAACCGCAATTGGGCTGCAGCACGTACCCCGAAATTCGAAAATCCATTATTACCAGGCTTAACTGATTTAAATCCGATTGTAAACCGTACAGGTTCGGATTCTTCAAGTATGGATAATATGCTTGAGATCTTGGTCGGTGGTGGTATGGACTTGTTCCGTGCATTACGTATGTTAGTCCCACCAGCTTGGCAAAACGTGGAAACTCTAGATGCTGACTTACGTGCATTCTATGAGTTTAACTCTAAGCATATGGAAGCTTGGGATGGTCCTGCAGGTCTGGTTATTCAAGACGGTCGTCATGCAATTTGTATGCTTGACCGTAATGGTTTACGACCAGCACGTTGGGTGATTACTAAAAATGGCTATATCACACTTGCATCAGAAATTGGGGTTTGGGGTTATGAACCTGAAGATGTAGTGTCTAAAGGTCGTGTGGGACCAGGTCAAATTTTAGTTGTTGATACTTTTACAGGTAAAATGCTTGATACTAAAGATGTCAGCAACCACCTGAAAAAAATGCGTCCATACCGTGAATGGTTACGTGAAAATTCAGTACGTGTACAAGGTAGCCCTGAGCTTGAAGAGTATTTATGTGACCAAGGTTTGAAAGGCGATGCTTTAAAATCGGCACAAAAAATGTTTATGGTGACCTTTGAAGAACGTGATCAATTGCTTCGCCCAATCGCTGAAAGTGGTCAAGAGGCTGTTGGCTCGATGGGTGATGATACACCGATGGCTGTATTGTCACGTCAAGTTCGCCATGTGACAGATTATTTCCGTCAACAGTTTGCCCAAGTGACCAATCCACCAATTGATCCGTTACGTGAATCAATTGTCATGTCACTCGAAACTTGTTTAGGTCGTGAACAAAATGTCTTTGAACAAGGTCCTGAGCATGCAGACCGTTTGATTATTTCAAGCCCTGTATTATCTAATTCAAAAATGCACCAAATTCGTACCCTTGGTCGTAAGGGATATGAAATTGCAGACATCGATTTGAACTATGCTGAAAACGAAGGTTTGGAAGCAGCAATTACGCGTATTTGTAGCGAGGCAGCTCAGGCGATTCGTGATGGCAAAACATTATTGGTGATTTCGGACAAAAAAATCCGTGAAGGTTTCTTGCCTGCCAATGCTGCGATGGTGACAGGTGCGATTCATCATTATTTAATTGAAGTGGGTTTACGTACCGATGCCAACATTATTGTTGAAACTGCATTGGCACGTGATGCGCATCAATTTGCGGTAATCCTTGGTTTTGGTGCGACTGCGATTTATCCATACTTAGCGTATGACGTGATCAATGATTTGATCGCAAAAGGTGAGTTATTGGGCGATCCAATCCATGCACAAGCCAACTTCCGTAAAGGCATTGAAAAAGGCTTATTGAAAGTTCTTTCGAAAATGGGGATTTCGACTGTTGCCTCTTACCGTGGTGGTCAGTTGTTTGAAGCCGTTGGTTTATCTGAAGAAGTGGTTAATAAATGCTTCACAGGTGTACCAAGCCGTATTAAAGGTGCAACTTTTGTTGACCTTGAAAATGATTTGAAAAAATTGGCAGAGACAGCGTGGAAATCACGTAAACCAATCGAGCAGGGTGGTTTGTTGAAATTCGTCTTCGACAAGGAATACCATGCCTTTAATCCTGACGTAATCAATGCCTTACATAAATCAGTGCGTTCAGGCAATTATGCTGACTTTAAAGAATATGCAGAGCTTGTAAATACACGTCCAATTGCAACCATTCGTGATTTATTAAAACTCAAAACTGATAACTCCATTCCATTGGAAGCGGTTGAGTCGGTTGAAGAAATTCTGCCACGTTTTGACTCAGCAGGCATGTCATTGGGCGCATTGTCTCCTGAAGCACATGAAGCGATTGCAATTGCCATGAACACCATTGGTGGTCGTTCAAACTCAGGTGAGGGCGGTGAAGATCCTGCACGTTATGGCACGATTCGTAACTCGAAAATCAAACAAATTGCATCAGGTCGTTTTGGTGTAACGCCTGCCTATTTAACATCTGCTGAAGTTTTACAGATTAAAGTGGCGCAAGGTGCAAAACCGGGTGAGGGTGGTCAGTTGCCGGGTGGTAAAGTGAATGGCTTAATTGCACGTTTACGTTATTCTGTACCAGGTGTAACGCTTATTTCTCCACCACCACACCATGATATTTATTCAATTGAAGATTTATCACAATTGATCTTTGACTTAAAACAGGTCAATCCTCAAGCGATGGTATCGGTAAAATTGGTATCTGAGCCAGGTGTCGGTACGATTGCCGCAGGTGTTGCCAAAGCTTATGCTGATTTTATTACCATTTCAGGTTATGACGGCGGTACAGCAGCATCTCCACTTTCTTCGATTCACCATGCAGGTTCACCTTGGGAGTTAGGTCTTTCAGAAGCTCACCAAGCGCTTCGCGTGAATGATCTCCGTGGTAAAGTGCGTGTACAAACCGATGGTGGTCTAAAAACAGGGCTAGACGTGGTTAAAGCTGCCATTCTCGGTGCTGAAAGCTTTGGCTTTGGTTCTACACCAATGATTGCTTTGGGTTGTAAATATCTTCGTATTTGCCATTTAAATAACTGTGCAACAGGTGTTGCAACTCAACAAGATCATTTACGTCAGGAACACTACATTGGTGAACCGGAAATGTTGATTAACTTCTTCCACTTCATTGCCGAAGAAACACGTGAATGGTTGGCAGCACTTGGTGTTGCAAGTTTAAAAGACTTGATTGGTCGTACTGATTTACTTGAAATGTTACCAGGTGAAACTGAAAAACATGCCAACCTTGACTTAAGTGCGTTGTTAGAATCGCATCCTGCTGCCGAAGGTAAAGCGCAATATTGTCAAGTTCAAGGCAATGCACCATTTGATAAAGGTGTTCTTGCAGAGAAAATGGTGGCAGAAATGTTGCCTGCGATTGAAGCAGGTACAGGCGGTGAATATCACTTTACTGTCGGTAACTGTGATCGTTCAATCGGTGCACGTATTTCAGGTGAAATTGCGAAACGTTATGGTAACTTAAGCATGGAAAATCATCCTGTTAAAGTGAATTTGACGGGTACAGCAGGTCAGTCTTTGGGTGTGTGGAACGCGGGTGGTTTGCATATCAGCCTTGAAGGCGATGCGAATGACTATGTGGGTAAAGGCATGGCGGGTGGTCGTGTCTCAATTTTCCCACCAAAAGGCTCACCTTTCCAAACTCAAGAAACCGCGATTATTGGTAATACTTGTCTTTATGGTGCAACAGGCGGTAAGTTGTTTGCAGCAGGTACAGCAGGTGAACGTTTTGCGGTACGTAACTCTGGTGCGTTTGCAGTAATTGAAGGTGCAGGCGACCATTGTTGTGAATACATGACAGGCGGGATCGTAACAGTACTGGGCAAAGTTGGACACAACTTTGGTGCAGGGATGACAGGTGGTTTTGCTTATGTACTTGACTTAGATAATGACTTTGTTGATTACTATAACCATGAACTTATCGAATTGAACCGTATTTCTACAGAAGCGATGGAAGAACATCAAGAATTCTTACTTCGTATTTTGGATGAACATATTGCTGAAACAGGTAGTGCTTGGGCGTATAAAATTCGTAATGAGTTTGATTTTTACAGTCGTAAATTCTGGTTGGTTAAACCAAAGGCTGCAAATTTACAGACCTTATTAAAAACAACCAAAGCTGATCCACAATAATTCTACTACTGCTGATACATAGGCAGGCACAACAGATCAATCCACTGTTTGTGCCTACCCACGGAGAGAGACATGGCTGAGCGCCTAAATAATGACTTTCAATTTCTGGATGTCGCACGCCAAGACCCTGAGAAAAAAGATCTCAATGTCCGCAAAGCAGAGTTTGTGGAAATTTATAAACCTTTTACAGCCGAAGTGGCAGCAAATCAGACCCACCGTTGTTTAGGTTGTGGTAATCCATATTGCGAATGGAAATGTCCAGTACATAACTACATTCCAAACTGGTTGAAACTGATTGCAGAAGGTCGCATTTTCCAAGCGGCAGAGCTTTGCCATCAAACCAATACTTTGCCTGAAGTGTGTGGTCGTGTATGTCCACAAGACCGTTTATGCGAAGGAGCATGTACCCTAAATGACGGTTTTGGTGCAGTGACGATTGGTAATGCTGAAAAATATATTAATGATACGGCGTTTGCACTCGGCTGGCGTCCAGATATGTCATCTGTGAAATGGACCAATAAAAAAGTTGCCATCATTGGTGCAGGTCCAGCAGGCTTAGGTTGTGCAGATATTTTAGTGCGTAATGGTGTTAAGCCTGTTGTATTCGACAAGCGCCCTGAAATTGGCGGTTTGCTCACTTTTGGTATTCCTGAATTTAAAATGGAAAAAGATGTAATGAAACGTCGCCGTGAGATTTTCTCAGGTATGGGCGTTGAATTCCGTTTAAATACTGAAATTGGCACGGATGTGACCATTGATCAGTTACTTGCTGACTATGATGCAGTCTTTATGGGTATGGGAACATACACTTACATGAAAGGTGGTTTTGCAGGTGAAGATTTAGATGGTGTGGTCGATGCACTTGATTTCCTCATTGCGAATGTGAACCGCACCCAAGGTTGGGAAAAAGATCCGTCTGAATACATCAGTGTTGAAGGTAAAAAGGTGATCGTTCTTGGTGGTGGTGATACTGCGATGGACTGTAACCGTACTTCAATTCGTCAAGGTGCAACTTCTGTGACTTGTGCATATCGCCGTGACGAAGAAAACATGCCGGGTTCACGTCGTGAAGTAAAAAATGCACGTGAAGAAGGTGTGGAATTTCAATTTAACCGTCAACCGATTGAAATTGTTGGTGAAAATGGAAAAGTAACAGGTGTTAAATTTGTTACGACTCAATTGGGTCAACCGGACAGTCGTGGTCGTCGTAGCCCTGAGCCAATTCCAGGTTCTGAAGAAGTTTTACCAGCTGATTCAGTTTTATTGGCATTTGGTTTCCGTACGAGTCCAGCAGATTGGTTTGCAGATGCAAATATTAACCTTGACGGTTCTGGGCGTGTTGTTGCCGCTGAGAAACAAGAATATAAATTCCAAACATCTAATCCGAAAATTTTTGCGGGTGGCGATATGGTGCGTGGCTCTGACTTGGTAGTGACTGCTATCTGGGAAGGTCGTCAGGCAGCAGAAGGTATTTTGGATTACCTTGACGTTTGATTGGATGATACGTCTAAAATTCAAAGACCCATTTCCAAAGCCCGCAGTCATGCGGGTTTTGTTTTTATGATGAAATACAGGGTAAAATGTAAAAAAATATATGTGATTTATTTTTTATTATTCATTTTTATATTCAATGGTTTATGATTTTATTTATAACCAGTGTTCTGCGGTTAAATTGGCTGAAATGACTCAATTAACGTTTATGCCAATTGTGTGATAATTTTGGCAATATACAATTTTGAATGATCTGTCAGTATAGATTTAAATTCCAACAAATGTAGGATTATCCCGATGACAGTTGCACAAGTGGCGAAAGAAAAATCATATTTAAACCGCCCAAAAGCGATTGGGATTAAAGTACGTAAACCTAGCTTTAATCCGAAAAATATTCGCAGACATTTTTTTGCGAATTCTCCAGTGATGTCACATTTATTGACAGCATTGTCTTCAACATTTCCAATTGGTGAACAATTCTTTGTTCATAGCGTGCGGAATGTGCGTGACAAAATCACGGATGAAAAATTACAAGCACAGATTGCGGCGTTTATTGGTCAAGAGGCGATGCATTCTAAAGCCCATGCTGATTTTAATGATGCTTGGCGTCGTGATGACTATAACTTAGATAGTTTTCAAGCTTGGTTAGGTCGTCGTGATGCTTTTATTAAGAGCGTGCATCCAAAGTTACAACTTGCGGTAACGGCTGCTTTTGAACATTTTACGGCACTCTTGGGGGGGTATATTTTACGTCATCCTGAAGTGCTGCAAACCTTAGATGACGATGCAATTAAACTGTGGGTATGGCATGCAATTGAGGAAATTGAACATCGTGCAGTGGCTTTTGATGTGTATCAAGCGATTTACCATGATGATCAAGTACGTCGCCGTGTAATGCGCAATGTCACGACAGGTTTTGCAAGTTTGACGTTTTATTCTGCAACGCGTTTATTTATGCAAGATTGGAAGAAAAGCTTACCTAAAGTGCCACAAAATCTTTTTGGTGTATATATGATTTCCAAAATGTTGATTTCATTAATTCCTGAATATTTGTCATATTACAAAGCAGATTTTCATCCTGATGAAATTGATTATTCAAAAATCGTGGCGTATTGGAAAGAAAAGTTAGCAGATGATTATGGCATGGAAAGCTTCCAAGAAGATGCTCATCCAGCTCTATATAGTTAATGCTTTGATATAAAAAAGCCAATGTCGATCATTGGCTTTTGAGTTAAATTTCATCATCAAACTGTTTAAGTTTACGTTGACGCTGCCAAGGTAAAGGGCGGTCAAGCGCTTCGGGTACATCACCTGAGGTGGAGCGTAAACGTAGGTGAATCGCGGCCTGTGCAATTAAATTTGCAGATACAGGTGCTGTGATAAATGCAAATAAAGTGATGAGCAATTCTGCAAATCCAAAACGACCTTGAAAAGCTGCATAGATCATCGCAGCCAATAAAAAGCTTCCTAAACCCAAAGTACTCGATTTAGTTGGTGCATGCAGGCGCATAAATAAATCGGGCAGTTTCACCATCCCAATGCCACCGACTAGCAGGAAGAATGCACCTACAATTAGGAAGAATGAAACAATAATTTCCATGATCAGTTGCATATTGATTTCCATTTTTTGCTCCTAATCGATCACATGACCAGTGGTGAAGTAACGTGCTAATGCTGCAGTTGAAACAAAACCAAGCATTGCAACCAATAATGCCCCTTCAAATAAATTGGTGCTTGCCCAATAGATGCCAAGCAAGACCACCAGACAAGTGGCATTTAAAAATAAGGTATCAAGCGCCAATAAACGGTCAACGATCGAAGGTCCGATGATTAAACGATAGAGGCAAAATAGCATTGAGATGGTCAATGCCAATAAGCAAATTCCTAAAGCATAAGGCAAAATGATCATGCATCATCTCCTTGTGTTGCATTAAAAATGGCAATCAGAGGGGCTTCATAACGAGCTTTAATGTCTTGAATTTCCGCTTCAGGATCATCTGAACTCAACGAATGTACCAATATATCACCACGTTCTTGGTCGATCCCTGCTGTGACAGTGCCTGGAGTGGTGGTAATAATCATGGCCAGTAAGGTATTGACATGTTCATGATCAGTTTCTAAAGGCACCCGATACCATTTGGGATGTAAATTTTTTGTTGGACCAAGTACTTGTTTAGCAACACGGATATTAGAAATAATAATATCCCACAGTACGACAAAAAATAGTTTAGCTGCCAAAGTCCAGTGAATATTAGGTGTGCGTACAACAAAAGGTTGAAGCAGTTTAGGAATGATGATCCCTAAAATTAAAGCGCAAAAAATATCAAATAACTCAAAGCTATGTCCCAGCATGAGCCAACTTAAAGCCACGATTATTGAGATAAAAGGATGAGGAAAATAACGGTCAAGGAATGAAACTTTATTGTCCATTTATTGTTCCTCCATCGGTTTTAGTTTATTGTCATCAATAGGGGTTAACTCATGTCCTTGCTGTTGAATTTGGCGTTGTTTAAACTCAGAAATATGCTCGCCTTGCATGGTTTTTGGCGAAACAATATAAGGAATCAGATGAGCATTGGCATCAGGGCTTTCACCCCCATATTTCGTTTCTGGTAAGTAGTTTGGATCAAAGGGTTGTACACTAATGACATTATGGTCAGCATCTGTTTTTAAAATCATTTTTTGATACAGTTGGGTATCTTTTAACTGTTTCGATGTTAATTCTAAATAATGTACAAGCGGTTGAGCACAGACCACATACATGATCAAACCAAATAATAAAATGTAAATGGTTTTATCATTTCGTGCAGGTGATTTTTCAGGTAATTGCTGATAAGCAGCAAAGGCTTCTTCTTTGGGATTATCTTCAGGTTTTGTTGCACGCCAAAACAGTATAAAGCCAGCACGGGTAAATGCGATGATACTGAGTAAACTGACCAATAAAACAATAATAATGATCCATGATTGATATGCTGAGTCTGCAGTCGCTTGCAAAATCAAAACCTTACCTAAAAAACCACTAAATGGCGGTAAACCTGCCATCATTAAAGCAATGATAAAAAAGCTGATTGAAACGGCTTTTTCTTGCTTCATTTTAGGTGCAACTTTGAGGTGGTCTTTGAATATGCCACGTTGTGACGTGATCCAACCACAGAGTAAATAGAATGATGCCGCAATAATGGTACTGTGCACCATGTAATACAAACCTGCTGACCATGCCTGTTCATTTAATAATGCAATCGCAACCAAAATAGTCCCGACTGAAGACAAAATCATAAAGCCAACAAAACGTCTTAAACGTTCAGTACCAATCGCCGCGATTGCACCATATAAAGAGGTGACTAAACCAATAATCAACAAATAGTTGCTGAAAATTTGCTGTCCCCATGTATCCTGAAAGACTGTTCCATTGACCCTTAAAATCGAATAAATTCCGACTTTGGTCATGATGGTAAACAGTGCTGCGACAGGGGTTGCAGCAACGGCATAGGTTTTCGGTAGCCAAAAACCTACAGGTAACATTGCTGCTTTGATACCAAAGACCACAAATAGTAGTAATCCACCTGCAACAGCGAGCGTATGCTGATCATTTTCTAAGGTTGGAATAATACGTGCCACATCAGTCATATTTAGAGTGCCGACACTACCGTAGATCATGCCCAAGCCAATAAGGAACAGAGCTGAAGCTAAAAGATTAATCGTGACGTAATGAATACCGAGTTGGAAGCGTGCTTTGCCTTGTCCATGCAACAACAAGACATAAGATGCCATTAATAAAATTTCAAAAAAGACGAATAAGTTAAATAAATCGCCTGTTAAGAACGCTCCACATACCCCCATAAGAAGCAGATGTGACATGGCATGGAAATAACGTCCACGTTCATCCCATTCTTTACTGGCAAACCAAAGCAGTGGTGTAGCAAGTGCATAGGTGAGTACTAACATCAGTGCAGATAAGCGATCTAAAACCAGTACAATGCCGAAAGGTGCTGACCATTCACTGAGCTGATACACAAAAATCTGCCCAGTATTGGCTTGGTAGAGATAGTAAAGTGCTGTAACAAAACCGAGAACAGCGGAAATTAAACTAATACTCCGTCGCCACGGTTGACGCCAGTCATTTGCTAATGAACCTGAACCTGGATTACCCAGTAAAATGAGAATAAAACCTGTAAAGGCAGGAATTAAAATACTGAAAATAGGCGTGTGAGACAGCCAAAAATCAAGAAAATTCATTATGGTGCATCCTCACGAGAGTCAAAGTTGCTCGGCTCATCTTTGGAGTCCACATGATCTGTCCCTGACTCATAGCGACTGCGTAATGCCAGTTGCACAATATATGCAGTTGTGGCAAAACCAATTACAATTGCGGTTAACACTAACGCTTGTGGTAAAGGATCTGTGACTTTACTTGCATCAGTGAGTACAGCAGGTGCATTGATATTGATTCGCCCCATTGCAAATAAGAATAAATTGACTGCATAGCCGATCATGGCTAAACCCAATACCACGGGAAATGTACGTGCACGAAGCAGTAAGTAAATTCCTGTTGCCACCAATAAACCGATGGCTGAAGCGAGTAAAAATTCTAGACTGATCATGAGTTACTCCTTAGGTACAGGGCCAGACAGACTCGAATGTCGAGAGTCGCCCAGCACTGAAATGAGCAACATTGTTGCGCCAACCACACAGATATATACGCCTAAGTCAAATGCCGCTGCGGATGCGAGATGGAATTTTCCAAAAATACTGGTTTCCACATAGATATGCGCACTGGTCAGGAACGGACGTCCCCAGAACCATGCTGCGAGACCTGTTAAACCTGCGATAGTTAAACCCGCACCAATCCAAATTTCATACAAACGACCTGATTTTGCACGTAAGAGTTGTTCAGCTTTGTCTTGACCTAAACCGATGTATTGAATGACCAATGCCATAGAGGTAATTAAGCCAGCAATAAATCCACCCCCTGGTAAATTGTGTCCACGTAGAAAAATATATAGGCTGACCACCAATGCCAATGGCAGTACCCATGATGCCGTCATACGAAACATCAAGGGTGAAGGATTGAAACGGAAGGTTAGACCTTGCGTCATCGTTGTACCATGCGCACGCATACCATCCATCAGACAAAGTGCACCGATGGCTGCAATACCAAGCACGGTAATTTCACCAAAGGTATCGAAGCCACGGAAGTCGACCAAGATCACATTCACGATATTTGAGCCACCGCCTAAAGGAATAGATTGCTGTGCAAAGAACCAAGAAATCGAATTATGATCACGGGTCAGAATTAACCAAGCAATCCAGCCGATACCAAAACCACCACCAATCGCCAAAATGGCATCGCGCCAACGACGAGTACGACTTGATTCATACGGGGTGAGTTGTGGCAATAACGATAAACTCATCAGCAGCAATACTGTAGTCACGACATCAACCGTGATTTGCGTTAGTGCTAAATCGGGTGCAGACATGGTAACAAAAACCATCGTCACGACTAAGCCAACAGCACCACTGATCAAAACGGCTTTGATACGCTCATGGTGAAACCATAGCATCATCCAACAACCAGAGAACAGGATCAGCCATAAAACGATGGCAATAAATGGAGCATGCGTGAGTTCACGTGTGCCTGTACTCAGCCCTTGGTTAAGCATTGGTGTGGCAACCAAAACAAGACTAAATGCCACAATCCAAAATAAATACGTTTGCAACGAACCTGTTTCAGTGGAGCGTTTCAGTTTTTGTGCAAAACGTAATAAATATTTAAGGAAATTTTCAAAGATTAAATAACCTTGTAAGGGGCCAAGCTTGGGATCTAGGTCAATGTCACGGATACGGCTGCCTTTTGCCAAAGTAAAATAGAAGATTACACCACCGACTAAGGCAATGGCACTCATGAGTAAAGGCAAATTAAAACCATGCCAAATCGCTAAATGCACCCCTGTAAAATCGGCTAATTGTGTACTCGAACGTGTACCCGCATTGACAATATTTTCAACCAAGAGCGCTGGCAATACGCCCACTGCAATACATAAAATAGCTAACAGAATGGCGGGTAGACGCATGCCAATTGGGGGTTCATGTGCATCTTTATTGGGAACATCTTTGCCCAAACCACCATCGAAAAATACGCCGTGTACCAAACGCGTAGAATATGCCACAGCAAACAAGCCTGCTAATGTTGCGACAATTGCTGCAAAAACAACGTATGTTCCTGACAAGTTTGCCAATAGTTCAGTAAAGAACATTTCTTTAGACAAGAAACCATTGGTCAATGGAACACCTGCCATTGAAGCAGCAGTGATCATGGTTAAGGTCCCTGTGAAGGGCAAGAGTTGCCATAAACCACTGAGTTTTCTTAAATCTCGTGTACCAGACTCATGATCAATAATACCTGCAATCATGAACAATGCTGCTTTAAAGGTTGCATGATTAATGATATGAAAAATAGCAGCAGCCACGGCAAGCGGAGAACCGATTCCCAATAAACATACGATCAAGCCGAGATGACTGATGGTGGAATATGCCAATAAGCCTTTTAAATCTTCTTTGAAAATGGCAAAAAATGCAGCCATGCAGAGCGTAAATAGACCAATCGTGGTCACAATATTATGAAATAAAGCTGAACCCACAAAAATCGGTAATAGACGTGCTAATAGGAAAATCCCTGCTTTAACCATCGTTGCCGAATGCAGATAAGCAGAGACAGGCGTTGGTGCTGCCATTGCATTAGGCAACCAAAAATGGAACGGGAATTGCGCACTTTTGGTAAAAGCACCCAATAAAATCAGGAATAAAATGGGTACAAACAGATGACTATTTTGAATGGTATCTGTCATCGTTAAAATTTGGTCAATTTGATAGGTTTGGGTGACTTGCCCTAGTAACACAAACCCACCTAACATAGCTAGACCACCCATGCCTGTAATGGTCAAGGCCATACGTGAGCCACGTTGTGCTGCCTCATAATTACTCCAGTAACCGACCAATAAAAATGAGGAGATACTGGTTAGCTCCCAAAATATCAAGAGAATAATGAGATTATTGGAGAGAGAAATGCCCAACATTGCTGCCATAAACAGCATGAGTAAAAAATACAGTTTACTGAGAGAGTTTTTAGCACTGAGATAGAAATAGGCATAAATATAAATCAGTGTACCGATGCCTGTAATCAGCAGGGCGAAAATCAAACCGAGCGCATCGAGGCGAAAACTTAAATCAATTCCAACTTGTGGCAACCATGGCCAACTTTGAGAAATTACAGCCCCTTGAAAGACTTGCTTTGCTTGAGTCAGTAACAAGATGAAACTAGTTGAACTGACTCCAATTGCCCCTAAAGCTGTAGCCTCACGTGAGACATTTTTCAGCCATGAGACAAGGGTGGTGCCGAGTATTAACGGTAGCAATATGATAATCGGTAGCACACGTATATCCATTGTCGTGAATAGGTCATGGAACCTATCGTGAATTTTATCTTTCAAGGATTTGAGGAAAGCAAAGAACCATCCAATGACTTAAATCTTGAAAGCCGAAATATTGTAAAAAAACAAAAAAATAAGCTATGTTGCACAACTTGATAAAACGATTGAAAAATCAATATGAATTGAAAAATTTAATTCATATTGATTTTTTATCTTATTACATGGCTAGTTCAACATCAATTTATTTTGTCAGTTTTTGCACAAAGAGTAATGATTATACGTCTTATACGACATTTATTTTGTATGAAAAACACCCAGTAAGGTTGAGGTAGAAAGAGCGACGCAAAGTACCTCGATTTTTCTAAGCAGTATATCGTTTATAGCATATTCACGATTTGAGAAATCAACCTCTTTTTTGATATTTAGAGTATAAACGCGCTTTATTACAGTACGGGCTTGAGCGAGGTGTGATCATCATCAATATGTAATAATTCACGTAATTGTTGCTGTTCTTGTGCCGACATTTTTTGAAATTGTGCAAACAATTGGTCGACTGCTGAAACGGGTTCAGACATGATCTCTGTGTTCGTGTGGTTGGGTATTTGATCCTGTAGATCTTCATAAAGCTGTGCTAAATTTGCATGGTATTCTTGGAGTTTAATTTCTTGAATTCTTTGCTGATTCAGTTGGAAAAGTTGTATATTTTCAGTAGGTTCAAAGAATTTCTCATGCAAAGTACTGGCAATAATCTGAATTTCTGGAAAAGCTTGATGTAAACGCTGCAAAATCATTTGTGCATGATCTTGGTCAAGTTCAGCATCTATATGATCAATTAATAAAATACCATCGCCTTCTAAACATGGGTATAAACTCAAAGGATTGAGCAAACATAAACGTCTTACGATATCTCCTACTAAAGCGATCCAATTTTTAATGCTGCTGGAAAGTTGTTGAAAATTTTGAGTTTGATTTTTATAAGTGACCATTAACTGTAATTTAGGCTTATATTCAATGAAAATATCACTGAGTTCAGGAATAACGGTATTCAGGCTATTTTTTAAAGCTTGTAAGCTGGGTGAGTGTAAGTGGCTGCGGGCTTGGAACAGGGCATTCTGAAAATCTGAATTTAATTGGTTATCTTGAGTTGGATTAGCCTGTGTATTTTCATTGAGAATTTTTTGAAATAATTGTGCTGATTGTGCATTTTCAATATCGCTGATTTCTCTAAACCACTCAAAAAAGCGTGTAAAAGTGGTAAAAGGAATGGGCGTTAATTCATAAGCAGCCGTGGTTTGCATCACCGCAGGATTGTTTTTGCTGAGTAAATTAATTTCATTAATAAAACGCTCAGCAGGGTAATACGCAATTAAAGGTAAACCTTGTAATGGATCTTGGTGAATGGCTTTTAAATATAAACCGACCAATTGTTCAAGTTGTTGCAATTCAGGACGACTGATGCCAACACCATTTGCATTTAAGGTTTTATAGAGCTGCCATGTGCAAATTGAAGGGTCTTGTTCTGGTGAGTTGTTGCTTTCAGGCAATATACCTAATTCAGTCGGAAATTTGATAGACACCTCAAGTTTGGACTGCAAACGATTTTGCATAATGTCTTGATCCAGCATGACCACACCTGGTGTGCGTAGATCTTTAAAACGGGCTGCAAACCAAGTTAAAGACTGATAAATATTTTTTAAAATGGCAGTTTTACCCGAGGCTTGGGCACCTAAAATCAAGGTGATGGGCTGCTGTGTAGGACGCAACTCTAATTTTAAATCTGCAAAATGATAGACGTGGCGCAGATGGATCGAGAGAAGTTTCATAATATACCTGCAAATATTTACTTGAGTTTTAAAACTTATGCAGTTGCTTGGTGTTTTAACGGATTTTTGATTTTTAACTGTTGAATGAGATCGTAAATGTGATGGATATTTAAACTGAGTTTGGCACGTGTACATGCCACGTACAGTAAACGCAGTTCTTCATCACTGATTTTATGTTCAAGTCCATTGATTTTAAATTGGTAATCATCTTCGATATGCACTCGATTCCATTCTAAACCTTTGGCTTTGTGTGCAGTCGAAATGACATAATCAGCTTGCTCTATTGGGGTAATTTTGGCAAGTGCTTTTTTGAGTGGTTCTGTACCATGATCATCGACCAATTTCACCAAGGGCTTAATATCACTACCATCATTGGTTTCGCAATATTCATGTACATCATGCCAAGAGTTAAACCACGCTAGTTCGGGAACATCGGTCACACGTTTACCTTGTTTGAGTAAACTTGCTGCATCGACAAAACGGTTTAAGCGCGCATGGTCAGCTTGTAAACTGACTTTATCGCCTTGTACTAAACCTGACAATAACAACTCCATTGCACGGGCATTGGTACGGCATAAAATCGCATCTCGCATTTTGGTATGCGGTTTATTCACTACTGAGGATCTTAGTTCTGGATTGCCCAATAAAGGAACCGTTTCATTTAAGGCACCCAATAAACTATTGGCAACCTCGGCAACCGACTCACCAAAACGAAACGAAGTGGTTAAACGGGACTCAGGTAAGGGCATTTGCTGCATGGCATTCACTGCACCACGCCATGCGTAGATTTGTTGATGGGCATCGCCCACATAAATTACTTGGGTACTGCGTTGACGTAATAAAATACCGAGCATCAGCGGATCAGCATCTTGTGCTTCGTCAAATAAAACATAATCTGCAGGGATGACTGGATCAGACAATGCCCATAATTTTAAATAAATATCATGACCAATACCCGCTTGATGATTTTGATCAATAGATTCTAACCAACGCCGTTCAACCGCAGGATAAAGGTGTTGTTGTAGGCTTTCTATATCATCAGGATGGAGCCAACTGGGTGCTTGAATATGGCGCGGCGCAGGGTACTGAGAGCTCGTAGAGCAAAAATAGCTGACGGCATTGGCAACCAAACTCGCCAAACGACTTGGCATCAACACATATTTTTCATAACGTCCGCCCATCATGCGACGCAGTGTAATTGGCATCAAACGATATTCTTTGGCAATAAAACTTGGACTAAGCCGTGGTAAACGGAGTTTATCCGTTACTCCACGTGGAACGCTGCGAAATGCCAATGAATGGAATGTACGACAGTCGACATTGCGGTGAAACTTATGTTGTGCTTCGGTGGCAATGGCTTTATTAAATGCTAAGTACATCCCACGGCGCTGTGGCATCGCATCACTGATCAGTTTTAATGTGGTGGTTTTGCCTGTACCTGCATAGGCAATGACCTTAAAGGATTGCCCTTTTTGTGCTTCAGCAATTGCAAAGCTTTGTTCTGAGGTTGGTTTAAAAATGTCAGGCACAGTATTAAAAAATCTTTAAAGAAATCGCAAAGGGGACGCTGCATCATAGCAAAAATCAACCAAGAAAGATGTTTAAATTTGATGAGCGCAAGCAATGATGCATTCGACTAAAAAGAATATTTTCTCATGCAATGAAAATTATAGATTATTGCTGAAATGCACGCGGTTTCTTTCTACGGATATAAATCGTTTTATGTACTTCAGCGATTCTTGAGCCTGATTCATCAAAAATATTCAGGACATAAGTACGATGTACAGGTGCAAAATTTTCAGCCAATGCTTTGACATGTTCAATTTCTGCAAAATCTAAACGAATATCAGCATAAACGGTACTACGACCGGGCAGTAAAAACTGAATAGTGGCAGATTTGTCCCATACAATGTATTTATCACCCAAATGATGCATTAAAATTAACATGTAAAATGGATCAATCATGGAATATAAACTGCCGCCAAAGTGTGTGCCGACAATATTCTGATTTTTATGTGTTAATGGCATTTTCACACGCACATAATAGTTTTTCAGATCTATCTTTTCGATCTCAATGCCTGCACCTTTATAAGGTGAATAATGGTTGAGAAAGAATTTAGAGATAAAAGGGATTGTCTGTAGTTTTTTGATAACATTGATCATGGTCAATTCTAGTTTGATAGTTTTAGTTCATAATAAATAATCAATGGTGATGTGACATTGATCAAAATGCGCAGTACAGTCATTGCAAAGTCAATGTAAAAACAAAAAAGGTATTCAAATGCAAGCACAAACTCATTGGATTTCAACGCAAGATCAACAAAAACTTTTTGCAAAAACATGGGGTAAGCCTGAAAAGCCTGCTTTAGTTTTGGTGCATGGTTATCCTGATAATCAAGAAGTTTGGGAGCCGATAATTGAGCAACTTATCACAGAATTTTACATTGTAACTTATGATGTGCGAGGTGCAGGGCAGTCTTCAGTTGCTAAACGTGTTCGTGATTATGCCTTACCGCGTTTGTCTTTAGATTTAGAGTGCGTTGTAAATGAACTCCTACCTAATCGTAATTTTCACTTGGCTGCACATGATTGGGGTTCAATCCAAACATGGGAGTCGGTCACTGAAGCAAAATTTAAAGATCGTATTTTGTCTTATACGACGATTTCTGGACCATGTTTAGACCATGCCGCTTTTTGGATGCGTGATCAATTTACACATCAAAAAAGTAAATTTTTTAAACAATTAATTAAGTCTTGGTACATTGTGGCATTCCAGCTTCCGATCCTTGCACCAACAGTTTGGCATTTCTTTAATCCTGAACGCTGGGGGAAAGTGTTGAGCCAGCTTGAAAAAACCAAAGATTTACCACTCAATCCAAATATTTCTAAAGATGGTGAGCATGGTATTGCATTGTATCGCGCTAACTTTGTGCCACGTTTGTTGAAACCACGTCAGCGACATGCAGTATGTCCTGTACAAGCTGTGGTGCTAAAGCGTGATCAATTTGTAAGTCCTGAACTGATCGATGAAATGCCAAAATGGGTGGCAGATTTTGAACGTGTCGACGTTGATGCCAACCATTGGGCAGTGCTGAGTCGCCCACAAGAAATTGCAGCTTATATTGCGCAATTTGCCACTAAAAATAATTAAAATTATTAAATGAAAATTATTGTTTAAAATTTTTAACATTTGAATATTTTATCATTCGCCTGAGTTGATTCTAAATAGGATCACTCAGGCTTTTTATTCTGAAACTTTTAAGTTCGGATGTAATCTGATTAAAGAATCACAGCGATTGTAATGAATCTGCTAAAATATAAACTTTCAAATTATCGTAAATTTTTCCATGAACGCTGTCGTTATCGCGATTGCCATGATGTTTATACTATCACTGGCACGAGTTTCTGTTGTTTTAACGTTGGTTATCTCAGCAATAGTTGGTGGTTTAGTTGCAGGTTTAAGTTTAAAAGATACTGTAGAAGCATTTAATGCAGGCTTAGGTGATGGTGCTGAAGTTGCATTAGCTTATGCAGTATTAGGTGCATTTGCATTGGCTTTATCAAAATCTGGCTTACCTGATTTATTGGCACATAAATTAATTGGCTTATTGGGGGGAGAAGCAACCCACAGTAAAGCGCGTAAAGTAAAATACTTATTGTTATTTATTTTATTGATTTCTGCGATTTTTTCACAGAACTTAATTCCTGTACATATTGCTTTTATCCCTGTACTTGTACCACCGCTATTAAAAGTCATGAACCATCTTAAGTTAGATCGTCGTGCTGCGGCATGTGTCTTAACTTTGGGCTTGGTTGCAACATATATCTTTTTACCTGTGGGTTTTGGTGCCATTTTCCTTGAACAAATTTTAATGGGAAATATTAACAAAATCGGTGCGGCATATAACTTGCATGTAGATCGTTGGATGATGCCAATGGGTATGGCAATTCCTGTATTAGGGATGGTCATTGGTACTTTAGTGGCAGTGTTTATTAGCTATCGTAAACCACGAGAATATGTAGACCGTCAGGTTAAAACAGTACAAAACATTGACTTAGATAAACCATTACGTGCAGTCAATGTGGATGAGTTAAAAGCGGATGCTATTGAGCTTGAAAATGAAGCCAAACAAGCACCTAAAATTGCAACAAAAACTATTTTAATGGCTTTACTTGCGATTGCTCTCACACTCGTTTCTCAACTGTATTCTGGTTCAATGATTTTGGGTGGTTTGGTTGGTTTCGCGGTACTTTCTGCATCAGGTATTTTTAAATGGCAAGATGCTGACGATGTCTTTGTACAAGGTATGCGTATGATGGCATTGGTGGGTTTTATCATGATTTCTGCTGCAGGTTTTGCATCAGTAATGACCCATACAGGTGATATCAATAGCTTAGTCAATGGTGTTGTACATATTATCGGGGATAATAAAGCACTTGCTGCTTTCTTGATGCTATTTATCGGTTTATTTGTAACCATTGGCATTGGTTCATCGTTCTCGAGTGTGCCTGTACTTGCTGTGATTTATGTTCCATTGTGTGTTCAATTTGGTTTTTCTCCATTGGCAACAGTAGCACTAATTGGTACGGCAGCTGCCCTTGGTGATGCAGGATCTCCAGCATCAGATTCAACTTTAGGACCAACAGCAGGCTTAGGTGTAGATGGTCAGCACGATCATATTTGGGATACGGTGGTTCCGACGTTTATCCACTTTAATATTCCTTTATTAATCTTTGGCTGGATCGCAGCAATGACGCTTTAAGCTTTAAATCCTTTCTTCAAGTGTGATGGCATCTTTAAACTTTTGATTTATAGAAATGAGAATTATTTGTAAAGATGTCATCATTAAATATAAATGTTAAAATAGTCAAATTTAATTATCATTATATTTAAAGCATATTTTAACTATATTTAATCTTGTTATATGAATAATATTAAAACCAAGTACTCTACTAGGAATAAAAATATAATATTTAATTTTTCAGTGACTTGAAAATAATATTACAAAATATTTTAAAATGAGACTTGCATCAAATATAATTGCTGTGTTTAATATTTAATATAATTATTTTTTTACTGGGGTTTGAAAAATGTTAAAACAAATTGCTCTTGTTTCATTAATGGGGATTTCAACTTTATCTTTTGCTGAAGCTGGTTTTCAGGTAAAAGTCGGTGGTTCTGTAATTGCACCAACACAAGATACTGCACTTGCACCTGGTGCTGTTGTAGAAGCAGATCATGAGTATGCATTTACACCATCTGTAGAATATTTTTTCAATGATAACCTTTCTGCTGAATTGTTATTGGCTACACCAATTGGTCATGATGTTTTGTTAAATGGTGAAAAAGCTGCAAAAATTAAACATTTACCACCAACAATAACTTTTAAATATAATCTTAAAAACTCAACACCTTTTACACCATACATCGGTGTAGGTGGTACTGCGTTTGTTGCATGGGATGAGTCTGGTGTAGCAAAAGATGTAAAAGAAGACTTTGGTTTTGCGGGGCAAATCGGTGTGAACTTTAAACCTGCTGATGCCAAAAACTGGGGTGTATTCTTTGATGCACGTTATGCGCAATTAAGCCCAGAAGTAACTTTAACTGATGCTGCCGCAGCTGCAACAGGTGTTAAAAAATTCGATTTAGACATCGATCCAATCGTTTATACATTAGGTTATAGCTACAAATTCTAAGCTTAGAATTAAGTTATACAATGTTAAAAACCTCAGATTCGTCTGAGGTTTTTTCATTTTGATGGTCAAAAATAAATCGATAACAATAACCAGATTGAGATAAAAGATCATATTAAAAGTGACATAATTTTTTTATGCTAGTTGAAGATGAATTGGGAAAAAGAGCACTGTAAGATGATGAAATTATTTTTATATAGCGCTGTGCTTTTTAGTGGCATAAGTTTAATGTCAAATGCCTATGCAGCAAGTTTTAAATGTGAACATGCACAAACTCAAACGGAACACGCTGTTTGTGAGCATCGGGTGTTAAATGATGCAGATGTCAAAATGGCAACCACGTATAACATTATTCGTCGTTTAGTCCCTATGGGCACACGAGGCGCAATTCAAGATCAACAAGTCAAATGGTTACAACTACGGGATCAGTGTCGAGACAATGTGACCTGCTTAACCGATGTCTATAAAATGCGTCAGCAAAAACTCGATATGTATATGGAACGTGTTTATAAACAAGGTCCATTTTAGTTATTTTTTATCAATTATTTTTTAATTTTACTATTGAAATATTCTTAAGTCACTCCATTTCTAAAGCATTCAATAAAAAAGTGTTATGAATTTAAGGAGTGATTTATGAGTGAACAGAATCCACAACAAGCAGCACAAAAACATAGCTTCCAAGCAGAAGTTGCGCAGCTTTTACATTTAGTGACCCATTCGCTGTATTCAAATCCTGAAATTTTCCTCCGTGAATTGATTTCTAATGCCTCTGATGCATGTGACAAATTACGTTTTGAAGGGATTAATCATCCTGAATATTATGAGAATGATCCTGACTTACATGTACGTGTGCGCCTAGACAAAGAAGCGAAAACGATCACTATCTCAGATAATGGTATTGGTCTGACACAACAAGAAGCGATTGATAATCTCGGTACGATTGCCAAATCTGGTACCAAAGACTTTATGTCGAAACTTTCAGGGGATCAAAAAGCGGATGCACAACTGATTGGTCAGTTCGGTGTAGGTTTCTATTCTGGTTTTATTGTTGCTGAAAAAATTACAGTTGAATCACGCCGTGCGGGTGAACCTGAAAGTAATGCTGTACGTTGGATGAGTGGCGGTACGGGTGATTTTGAAGTTGAAGTGATTAATAAGGCTTCACGCGGAACAGATATTATTTTGCATTTACGTGATGATGCTTTGGATTATCTGGAAAGTTACAAAGTTAAGCAGATTATCAATAAATACTCTGACCACATCAGTTTGCCAATCGAAATGCAAAAAGAAGTTTGGCAGGAAGAAGAGACTGCAGAAGGTGAAGAACCTAAAGGCGGTCAGTATGTCAAAACGGATGAATGGGAAGCGATTAACTCTGCAAGTGCACTTTGGACCCGTAATAAATCAGAAGTGACAGAAGAACAGTATGTTGAGTTCTATAAAAATTTAACGCATGATTATGCAGCACCATTGGCATGGGCGCATAACCGTGTTGAAGGTAGTACTGAATATACTCAATTGTTATATATTCCAAGTAAGGCACCGAGCAATATTTTTACACGTGAAGCCAAAGCAGGCATCAAACTCTATGTAAAACGTGTGTTTATCATGGATGATGCAGATAACCTGATTCCAAATTATTTGCGTTTTGTACAAGGTGTGGTCGACAGTGCAGATCTTCCATTAAACGTCAGCCGTGAGTTATTGCAAGAAAGTCGTGATGTCAAAACCATTCGTGAGGGCAATACACGTCGTATTCTTACAACTTTGGATGCTTTGGCAAAATCTGAAGATGCAGCGGATCAAGAAAAATTCAAAACGTTCTATACTGAATTTGGTTCAGTGATCAAAGAAGGTTTAGGCGAAGACATGGGCAACCGTGACCGCATTTTAAAACTACTTCGTTTTGCAACATCGACAAATGATGAAATCAACACTTCTTTAGAGGCATATAAAGCCAACATGAAAGAAGGTCAAAAAGCCATTTATTATGTTACTGCGGACAGTTTAGCAGCTGCGAAAAACTCGCCACAGCTTGAAGTGTTTAAGAAAAAAGGCATTGACGTATTGTTAATGGGTGATCGTGTAGATGAGTGGGCAATGGAGTTTGTACATGAGTTTGATGGTACACCAATGCAAAACGTCGCAAAAGGTGCGGTTGACTTAGGTGACTTACAGGACGCTGAAGAGAAGAAGGCGCTTGAGGCAGCAGCTGAACAATTTAAGCCTGTGGTTGATAAATTATCAGACTCACTCAAAGCTAAAACCAAAGAAGTTCGTGTCACAACGCGTTTGGTTGACTCTCCTGCGTGTTTGGTAACGGGTGACGGTGAACTTTCTCCGCAATTGATTCGTATGTTGAAACAAGCAGGACAAGCTGTACCTGAGTCTAAACCGATTCTCGAGATCAACCCTGAGCATCCTTTAGTGAAAAAATTAGAAGGTTCAGCGCAGTTTGATGATTTGGCGAATGTCATCTTCGATCAAGCGGTGATTGCAGAGGGTGGTTTACCTGATGATCCTGCTGAATATGTAAAGCGTATTAATAATTTATTATTGAAATAAGTCATTATATTGAAAAAAAGCCTATCGAAACGATGGGCTTTTTTATACGACTAGATTATTTAAAGTGGATAAGTGAGAAGTTATCCACAGAGAGTTAAAAATGTTATATAGACATTTTAAAAAAGTGCCTCAAGTCGTACCAATGCACTTGGATAATGGCTTTTGTCTTCACGATGATCATTAAAATAGTTTAAATCCCCCTGTACATAAAACCATTCACGCCAAAGCGGTTGACGCCAAGACACAAAAGGTCCCCAACTGTTTAAACGCAGGTCATCATTATTATAAAAACCACCCGTATATATACCGTAGTTAAAGCGATTGCCTTTAAAGAATTGATGTTGACGATAAAGTCGGTTGTCCCACGTTAAATCATCATCTTGCTCGTCTGCATAGGTCAGATTAAATTGATTAGAAAGAAAGGCTTGGTTTGGACGTGCATGAGTCAGTTCTAAATTTGTGCGTAGATAATTTTCACTATCAATACCATAGCGATAGATTTGTTCAGCATGAAAGGTAAAATCATGCTCAAGCTTCCAATCTTTTTCAGCTTTTAAACGTGCATAGACATCATCTCCAGAACGAATACCCAAATCAGCATCTACATCAAAAGGGAGCCGTTTAGACAGCTGCGACCATCGTAATGCAATTGAGCTGTTATCATCTCGAATACGTTTTCCATCTATTGATTTATCAGGATTACCATTCGGATTTTCATTGGTAATGGCAATGTTATTATTGATTTCATTGTCCAAAGCGTCATCACCAAATACTAAGCTCAAACGATTTTCTAATGCAGGTAATTTAATTTTTCCTCGAATACGTGGTTTAACATCATAACCATCATGTTCATTCCAACGATTATCTAATAAAATACGTAAGGTCGCTGAAGCGGGTTCAGCGGGATCAGTTTCACCAAACCAATGATTCATATGATTTGCAGTGCGGTCAGCCCAGTTACGAATACCTTTTTGTTTTTGATCAATCCATGTGGCATTTTCAGTGTCTTCTGTAGGGGGAACGGTGACTTCATCTGATTGAGCAGGGAGTACAGTCGGTGTCATGTCCAAGAGTTTGGGAACATATTCTAAAATATTAAAGTCACTTTCAAGCTGAGGTGACGGAATATAAATAGATGAGGTTGTTGTTTTAGCGGAATTTCCATCTTCAGCATAGCTATACATGCTAGCCAAACAGCTTAATAGCAGTATTGTGGCTTGATAACATGCAACGGGGGATGTAATTTTGTCCATAATATTCCGTCTTCGACTATTTGATTTAAAATAAATATTTATATGAACCACTCTGTTAATTTGATGGTTATGTAAAAAAGTATAGTGGATTTTTCAAGGAAATAACCGACATATAAAAAACAAGTTGCAGCTTGGTTACAAAATCAAAACATGTCGCAATTTGACATAAAAAAGCCCCTGATCGGATTTAAATAAGGGGCTTTCATTAGAACAAATTAGAATGAGATTTTAAGCTTTGTGTGAGCAGTATTTTTTCTCATATACTTTACCCGCAATACCACCAATCACTGCACCACTAAAGGTTCCAAAAATCGGAAGGATACTGCCCACAGCAGCACCAATTAATACGCCTTTAATTGTGGGTGAAAAGCGTGATTTTTTTACAGATGATTGTGGGTTCGAGGTGTCAGAGGTTAAATTACTATGATGTAAATCAGAATTTTGATGTGTATCAGTCATAATATCTCTCTTAGTAAAATTGGATAAAAAGAAAATTCATGATGAGTTTGATTCACATGAAGCCATCATTGAGCATAGGCGGGTCATTTAAGATAAGCTGTACAGAAGCTGTAATTTTCTCATTGATTTACGTTAAGTGAAGAATGTATATGTAACTTAAAGTGAATATCAGTCAGCCGAATATTCTGTACGTAAAATAGATAGTGTTATATTTTTAGCTTAGCAGAAACTACAAATCCCCCATAAAGGAGGATTTGTAGTCTTATAAAATAAGAAAATAAAAAAGAAACTTACAGCGCATGAATTCATTGAAACTAAATTCTGAGATATAGCATATATCAAGTTGACTGATATGGATAGCCTTTAAAGTGATGAACAAAATGGAATAAATGGCATGAAGTGACAATTTTTATCAAATTTTAAGTAAATATGAAAATACTTTTTTAAACCTGCATTATAAAAAGATAATTGATTTTATATAAATTTTTAACAAAATTTAGATTTGAAGTTGTTGTTATTTAACAAAGTTTTGTTAAAAAATGACATAAAATAGTCATACAATATTTATTTTAAATGGTGAATAAATATACAGATTGGGTGTATAAATTTACAAACTATATGCATATCTTGGTTTATGTGACAATAGTATATAGAAATGATGCTTATTTTTTAATCTATATCACATAATTTTAAAAATACATTATGATGAATTTTTATTTATATCATGAGTATGGATATGGCGATCGCAAAAGTTGTTGAAGTCAATTCAAGTAGTCAGAAAAGTTTTGAAGATGCGATTCATTCAGGTATCGCGAAAGTCACCGAAACCATTAAAAATGTGCAAGGTGCATGGGTCAATGAGCAAAAGGTCATTATCAAAGACAATAAAATCACGGAATATCGTGTAAATCTTAAAATTAGCTTTTTGGTCGATTAAGTGTTTAATATCAATTTCTTGACAGCCCACAATGATGTGGGCTTTTTATGCCTAAGAAAATATAAAAATAAAGCAATACACTAAAAATTATTTTGTATCAGGCATATCGCAAGATTGATCAGTGCATACGGCATCTTGTTGCGTAGTCACTTCATCTGAACAGGTTTCAACTGCTTGTTGAAGTACTTGTACAAAAACCTCACGAGGTTGTGCACCTGCAAGCGCAATGCGTTGATCAAATACAAAAAATGGCACACCTGTAACTTTAAGTTGTTCACGAGCAACTTCTTGGTCAAATTTGACAAAGTCTGCAAATTCATCTGAGTCTAATACATCATCTACTTCTACGGGGTTTAAACCAATTCGTGCTGCCACATCTTCAATGGTTTCACGCTCGCCAATGGGTAAGCCTTGCGTCATATAGCTGTAGAAAAAAGCTTCTTCTGCTTCTGAGCCTAAACCTTTACTTTGTGCAAGGTGAATAATGCGGTGCGCATTAAAGGTATTGCCTGAGTTGGCATTTTCCCAGTTAAATTGGATGCCTTCTTCGAGTGCCATCGTTGCAATATTACGTTGCATGTCTTCGACTTCAGCCAATGTACGACCATACTTTTGTGCTAGACGTTCAGAGTTAGAAATTTCTTGGCGAATTGGCGCTTCAGGATCAAGCTCAAAACTATGCCAATGTACTTCAATTTCAATACCTACCTGTTGTGCTGCTGCTTCTAAGCGTTTTTTGCCAATATAACAAAATGGACAAACCATATCTGACCAAATATCTACACGCATGGGAATTCCTTAAACTGCTCAATTGGATAAGAGGGTAGCGTTATCGTTTCAGGATTTAAAGCATTTTTTCGTGATTGATGTTTTGGCAAGTGCGTTGCATACAGATGATCTATAAGTTTGCATGAAAATTATACAGTTTATGAAATTTCGGTTAATCTAGCGATTATCCCTTGTGAAAGAGCTATTTATGCGCAGAATCATTAGCATTGTGACCCTGATCATTGTCGGTATTGTTTCATATTTTGGCTATGAGCATTACCAGTTGAAAAAGAGTGAGGCACAACGGCAAATGTTTGATGTGGTCATGACTGAAAAAATGCAGACTTTATATGAAGTTGCGCAGGATTGGTCTAAGCCTGTCACAATGGATGTACATGATGCACGTTTAAGTGGTGATTATAAGGTTTTGTCTGAGTTTGTTTTAAATTATTGGCTGCAAAATATTGAAACTCGGAATACTTATTTAAGGGATTTAGAAGCGGCAAAGTGGAATCATGTCTTAGATGTGAACCGTTTGGATATAGACCGTAAGCAGAAGTTTGTTGAAACTGAACAGATGTTACAAGCCGTGCGTAGGATCATGACTCAGTATCAGCGTCAAAATTTGGCAGATAAGCAAGATGCATTGGCAAAGGTCAAGACCTTGCACATTGATCCTGCATTGCAGCAGCCTTTGCAAGAGAAGTTAGAGAAAAATCTAAAGTTGGATCAGGAAAGTGCTTTGATTGTGTTGGAATTGCAAATTTTAGATAAGACGGAGCAGATGTTTGTATTGTTAAAAAATAATGAGTGGCATAAGGAAAATGGGCAGATCATGTTGCAAAAAGATGCGCAAGTGAAGCAGTTTAATGCGTTGTATCAGGACGTTTTAAAGTTAAATAAAGAGATTGAACAGAAGAAAAAACAGAATGCAGCAGAGATTGAAGGGGAGATCGATTAAGCTATATTAAAACGAAGCATGAAAGCAACGTGAAAATGGGTTGGGAACAACTCATTTTTCAATATAATCAGGACTTCATAAAAATTTAAAAAGTACAGTTATGTTCAAGCCTAACAAAATAATATTATTTGGTATGTTTCTGATGATGACACAATCAGTCATGGCGAAAGCCCTCGTTGTTGATCAGATGCTTGTAGATTTAGAACAAAATTGTCAAAATTATGAACAGGTGTATCAATATCAGGAATTGAAGAGTTATCAACACGAAGACTTGCAAAATGGTAATACAGTATCTTCTTATCATGCTGACTTACTAGACCCAGACATTACACCTTATTTTCCATTGAAACTCATGGATCAATGCCAAAAGACACTCATTAATAACCAACTTGAATGGGTACAGCAAGAAAAAAAGCTACTTAAAGGAGATGCGAGAGAAATCGTACGAGATTTTGAGATTTTGATCTATCGCTCACTGAAAAGTTTATATGATGAACGAGCCTATTCTAAATCTGATATTGAACAGTTAAAGGGCGCAACTCAGCAGTTGCTTAATAAATTGGATGAAAATCCTGATAGTATGGCACATGCGTATCTGCCAATTGTGCCATTAATACGTTTATTAAAATATGATTTGCATTATTCACCCGAAGCTAATCATAAAATTTTTTATATTAACCAAGAGTTTAATAAGATATTTAAAAAAATTTATAAAAATGATTCTCTACATGATGATTTGCTATTTCAACAAATATTGCCTGTTTTCATCACACAATTTGATTATTCCAATGAAGCATATCAGTTGATAAGTGCGATACAACTTAATGATGTTGAACGCATCAAAAGCAGAGTAAAATCATATAGTCAGCTTTATGACAATCAATTATTAGCAGATGAATTTCATAAAAAATATCCCCATATAGATTTTGATGAGGTCATTCGAAAAGAAGCGGTAGCTGAACGTTTGACCTATGCATTTTATAAGTTGAATGATATGGGAAATGTACAAAAATGGATTGAACAAGCAGGTTTAATTGGTACAGATGAAGTACAGTGCACAACGAAAACTTTGGTTGCAGATCCCCATTTAAATGCATTTTTGAAACAGGATCAGGCTTGGTATCAGCCTAGATTTGAGAAGCAGATGAAGGCATGCCATAAGATTGTTACTGATACAGCAATACTGTCTAAATTTGATTTTCAAAAAGTCATGGACAATTATCAACAGCATTGTGGTGCAATGTATGCTGAAAAAATTCCTTTACTACGCGTAAAAAATTCTCAATTGGTGAGTGACGATGAGTTTTATTCTATGATTACAATGATAAGTGTACATGCGGATTTATTGTCAGATCGCAGTCCTGTTAAAGAGCAGTGTATGCAAGCAATGCGCGCTAATCAGATTGAAATGTTAGAATATTATGTTGATCACTTGAAGCCTACTGCATTTAGCTATGAAGATGCACAGAATGAATTGAAAAATTTAAGAAAATAAAAAACCCCGCAATGAGCGGGGTTCTTTTTCTCACGTATTTAAATCTTAAACACGTTCGATCACAGTCGCAATACCTTGACCAAGACCGATACACATGGTCGCAAGACCGATTTGCGTATCTTGTTGCTCCATTACGTTAAGTAATGTCGTTGTGATACGCGCACCAGAACAACCCAATGGGTGACCCAATGCAATCGCACCACCGTTCAAGTTGATCTTGTCTTGTTTATCATAAATATTCAAGCCTTTCATTACTGCAAGACCTTGAGCAGCAAACGCTTCGTTTAACTCAATCGTTTGGATGTCATCCATTGTTAAACCAGCACGTTTAAGCGCTTTTTGAGTCGCAGGAACAGGACCATAACCCATGATCGCAGCATCACAACCTGCAATCGCCATAGAGCGAATTACAGCACGTGGCTTAAGACCTAAAGCTTGCGCACGTTCAGCAGACATGAGCAACATTGCAGACGCACCATCAGACAACGCAGAAGACGTTGCAGCAGTGACTGTACCACCTTTAGGATCAAATACTGGACGTAATGCTTGGAACGCTTCAAGGTTAGCATCTGGACGAATCACTTCATCAATATCGCAAAGTTGTTTAAAGCCATTCGCATCATGACCTTCAACACCAATGATTTCATTTTTGAAACGACCTTCTTGAGTTGCAGCCCAAGCACGACGGTGAGATTCAACACCAAACGCATCTTGCTCTTCACGGCTAATGCCATTCATACGACCTAACATTTCAGCCGTTAAGCCCATCATGTTAGACGCTTTTGCATAGTGCTTAGATGCTTCAGGGTTAAGGTCGATACCGTGCATCATACCCACATGCCCCATGTGCTCTACACCACCAATGATGAAAATATCACCTTGGTTGGTTGCAATTTGAGCCGCAGCAGTGTGGATCGACTGCATAGAAGAACCGCAAAGACGGTTTACAGTTTGACCACCCACAGTTTTAGGAAGATCAGCCAATAACACGATGTTACGGGCAATGTTCATGCCTTGTTCTAAAGTTTGGTTGACACAACCCCAGATGACATCTTCAACTTCGTTGACATCAAATTGGTTACGAGCAACTAAAGCACGAACGAGTTCAGCAGATAAGCTGTCAGCACGTACATTGCGGAACATACCGTTTTTGGTTTTACCCATTGCAGAACGTACGCCATCAACGATGACAACGTCACGTGGATTTAAAGTAGCCATTCACGTTGCTCCTTAACCGTAGAATTTTTTGTTGTTAGCAGCCATGTCACGCAACAATTGTGGCGCTTCATAAGCTTTTCCTAAGTGTGCATATTTGTCGCAAAGCGCAACGTATTCAGCAACACCAGTTTGATCGATATAACGTGCTGGACCGCCACGGAATGGAGGGAAACCTACACCCATAATCATCGCCATATCTGCTTCATTTGGAGTTTCAACGATCTTGTCTTCCAAGCAACGAACAGTTTCGTTACAGAAAGCAAGCATCATACGGTCAATGATTTCTTGTGCATCAAATTCACGTTTTTCACCAGTAATGACTGGAGCAATCACTTCATAAGCTGTTGGATCAACAGTTTTTGCTTTCTTGCCTTTCTTGTCGAGAACGTATTTATAGAAACCGACATCGTTCTTTTGACCTAGGCGTTTTGCTTCATACATCGCTTGGATTGAACCTTTATAATCAGGTTTCATACGGTCAGGGAAGCCTTCCGCCATCACTTCTGCACCATGAACGCCCGTGTCGATACCAACAACGTCCATCAAGTAAGCAGGACCCATAGGCCAGCCGAATTTTTCCATCACTTTATCGATTTGTTGGAAGTCAGCACCATCTTTCAGAAGAAGGTCAAACGCACCGAAGTAAGGGAACAATACACGGTTGACGAGGAAGCCTGGGCAGTCGTTGACAACAATCGGTGTTTTACCCATTTTTTGAGCTAAAACAACAGTCGTTGCAATCGCTTCTTCAGAAGTTTTTTCACCACGAATGACTTCTACAAGTGGCATCATGTGAACTGGGTTGAAGAAGTGCATACCAACAAAGTTTTCAGGACGTTTTAAAGCTTTTGCCAAACGCGTGATTGAAATTGTTGAAGTATTTGATGCAATGATCGTGTTATCACGTACTTTTGCTTCAGTATCAGCAAGTACTGCTTCTTTGATCTTTGGATTTTCAGTTACCGCTTCGATCACGATATCCACTTCTTTAAACTCGTCATAGCTTAAAGTTGGGCGGATACGTGCAAGGGTTTCACCCATTTTTGCAGGGGTTAAACGCTTACGTTCAACTTGTTTAGTCAACAAGCCATTTGCTTCTTTCATACCTAAAGCAAGTTGTGGATTACCAATATCTTTCATGATGATTGGTGTGCCTTTACTTGCCGCTTGATACGCAATACCACCACCCATGATACCAGCACCCAATACAGCTGCTTGATTCACAGGATGAGCACCTTTTTCATGTTTCTTCGATGCTTTTTTCACCACTTGATCGTTGATGAATAGACCAATCAACGCACCAGCTTGTGGCGTTACTGCAGCTTTAGCAAATGCTTCAGCTTCAATTTTTAACGCTGCATCGCGCTCTTGGCTCACACCCGCTTGAAGTGAATCAAGAAGAAGTTTTGGCGCAGGATATTGCGCAGGGTTTGCTTTCGCTAAAACAACACCTTTAGATGAGTTAAACGCCATCATTTGTTCAAGCATGTCGAGTTTAACAGGCTGTAATTTTTCTTGACGTTTTGCTTTCCAGTCTAGACGACCAGAGATTGCTTGTTTTACAAGATCAATCGCTGCTTCTTGTAACTTGTCTGCAGCAACAACCGCATCTACAGCACCATCTTTCAGTGCAGCAGCAGGCTTTTTATTTGCAGAAGTTGCGATCCATTCAACAGCATTGTCGATACCGATCACACGGCTTAAACGAACTGTACCACCGAAGCCTGGGATGATGCCCAATTTCACTTCAGGTAAGCCTACAGTTGCAGCTTCCGACATCACACGATAGTCACAAACCAAGCACATTTCGAAACCGCCGCCCAATGCAATACCATTGATCGCAGCAACTTTAGGAATTTCTAGATCTTCAAATGAATTGAAGATTTCGTGAACAGGCATCGCCCAATCCACAATCGCTTTTTCGCCTTGAGCGAAGTTTTCACCGAACTCAGTAATATCCGCACCTACGATAAAGGTAGATTTACCTGAAGTGACGATCAAACCTTTAATGTTGCTATCAGCTTTTACGGCTGCAATGGCTGCTTGAAAGTCTTCAATCGTTGCACGGTTGAATTTGTTAACCGACTCACCTTGTAAGTCAAAGCGGAATTCTGCAATTCCGTCCGAAAGCATTTGGACGGTAATGGCATTGCCAGCGTGGATCATGCCCTGATCTCCTTTTTTTGGAGGACTTCTAAGTTGATGTTTTGAAGTACGTGTGCGTTTTTCCTACACACATTTCGACTTCTCTAATCTTACGATAACTATATCGAAAAAGAACATAACAAGTTGTATCAAGCCGTGACGCAAGGGTCATGAATTTTTTTGTCTAATACGCATGAGCACATGGGGCTTTGCTTGCTTATATTCAGTCTTTTGATTGTTAATGTATTATTTTTATTATAATTTTATGAAATATGCAAAGTATTTTTATGCTATTTTAGTGTGATATATTGAACATGTTGCTGTGTATTTTTGGTCATTTCGGTCAATGACGGATACAAAAAATAATACGCTTTAGCCAAGTTCTTCAACAGCTGCGAAAGCATGAGTTGGATTAAAGTTGCTTCATTGTTGATGAAAATTAATGTCAAAAATCTAATTGAAAATGAATAATTTGAGATAAAAACCCTATGTTTTTTTGATGAAAAATAGAGAGGTTTTTGTAAAAATATTCTCTCAAGATGAGAAAATAGCCAAGATTTTATGTTTTGGATTTGCTAATATTTGTCCATCCTGTAAGTTCTAGACCTAGAACATCCATCTAGATCAGATGGAAAGCTCCTTAAAGATTTGATAAAGAGTGCTATATGATTAAATGGATCATATTGGCGATTTTTGTGATTTCAGCGCTGTATATCCAAAATCGCGGTAAAGTGCGTCATTCGTTTTATCGTCAATTTTTTGACCATTCTACGCTCCTCGCACCGATTAATTTTTTAATGTATATGTTTTCCAAAGTGCCGAATCAGCCTTATATTGAGACACAACATTTTCAAGATTTAAAAGTGCTCGATGAAAATTGGGAAATGATTCGAGATGAGGCGCAAGCGCTTTATGCACAAGGTGGGATTAAAGCATCAAGTAGCTATGATGATCTTGGTTTTAACTCGTTCTTTAAAACGGGTTGGAAGCGTTTTTATCTGAAATGGTATGACTCTGCACATCCATCGGCTGCAGATCTTTGTCCAAAAACTACAGCCTTATTAAAAACATTACCGACCATTAAAGCTGCGATGTTTACTGAGCTTGCCCCTGATAGCCGTTTAGTCCGTCACCGTGACCCTTATGCAGGTTCTTTACGTTATCATTTGGGTTTAATTACACCCAATGATGATCGTTGTTTTATTGATGTGGATGGTCAAAAGTATTCATGGCGTGATGGTGAGAGTGTCGTGTTTGATGAAACCTATATTCACTATGCTGAAAATAAAACCGATCAAAATCGCATTATTTTCTTTGCCGATGTCGAACGTCCATTAACGACAAAATGGATGGAACGTTTTAATCATTGGTTTGGTAAAAACGTCATGACAGCGGCAAGTTCACCCAATGAAGCAGGGGATCAAACAGGTGGCTTAAATAAAGTTTTTGGTTATGTTTACCAAATTCGCATTAAAGCCAAAGCACTGAAGAAAACCAATCGTAAATTGTACTATTTTTTAAAATGGTTTTTGATGTTGGGTTTGTTTTTCTTAATTTTTATTCGACCTTATGTTTTTCATTAAATCGCTCAAGTTTTAAATTTAAACGCCTTTCGGGGCGTTTTTTATTTTAAACTTGAAGATACATTAGCTTTAATAACAATTATCAACTTGTAGCAGTATGTAAAACTGCTAAATTTTTAAGACAAAGCAATAAGATGGAATCTGAAAATGTTTAAAAATTTAGCCTCAGAAATGATGGGAACAAGTGATATTGGCGTTATTATTGAACCGCATGATTTTAATAAAACGGATATAGATGATTATATTTTTCATGAAGATAACGAAAAAATATTTTTTGTGATTAAAAGCAAAACCGATGAATATTGTTTTACCAACGTCGCTTTTATGCACCTTGATGGTACCAGTGCGATGAGTAAAAAACGCATGTTATACCGCTATTTATATAAACATCATCCGATCAAAAATGTCTTGCTCGAAACTGCAGGTACAGTCGATTTAGATGCTGAAATTAAATTTCAATTGGGTGAAAAAGCTTTTTCAATTGATATTGATAAAAAGCAAATAGAAAAAATTCGTGATTTGTACAAAGCCTTATTTACCATTGGTGAAACCTGCAAAGAAATTAATCGTAAGCGCAATATCTTGCTACAAAGCAATGAAAATGTTCAGAAAATGTTTAATTTACGTGAGTTAAGTGAACAGGTGATTTTAAATTTACCTGAAATTATTAATCAAACGTCACATCAAGTTGAAGAATACGCCAACCAACGTATTAAAGAGATTGAAAATTATGATTTTTCTGAAATTTTTGAGCGTTATTTAAAAAATTAAAATCAATCGCTTTTACAATTAAATGCTCGCAAGGGCATTTTATCTAGGGGCTTAGAAAAATATAGCGTTTAAGTTTATGAATAAATAGTGATTTAAAACAAATTAACTTTCAAAAAATAATAAAAATATTGAAAATGGGCTTTTCATTGATGCTTATGCAAATCAAAAATAACGAGGTTATTGATGCTGATTATCGTAGATTAAATTTATTTTAGATGTGATTGATTATTATGCAATAATAGGGTTGTATTAGTAATAATTTATAAAATGGGGGAGTATATGAAAGGATTGATCAATTTCTTTTTGCTTTGTTTGATGAGTTCAGTTGCTTATGCTGAATCAAAAAGCTTAACGGAATTAATTACGGATAGTTTAGGTTCACAAGAAGATGAAATGGCAATATGTTATTTAGTGAAAAATGATGAGGTAATAAAAAAACAACCGTGTATTGTTGAAACTCAATATGGGAGTGGGGGGTGGAATGCAACAACTTATAATATAGGTGATGAATCTATTACAGTAGAATCATCAGCTGATGATCCACTTACATTAAATGGGCGTTTAGCAACTTTTCTTCAAAGAGATGTACGAAATTTTCAAATTTTAAATCCAAATAATTTTAATGAAAAAGCTTTAGGTTGTTATAGAGTTGAAAATAACACGATAGATTTTTGTATAAAACGACAATAATTACAAATGGATTACAGAGTCAAGTTTCCTTTGAGTCTGTAATTATAAGTTTATTTTTAGTATTAAAATCTAAATAAATATGCTTATTCGCTGGATTGTTGATAAAAAAAACCGCCAAAATAGGTTCAAGTTCTGTACGGATTTTTCGGGCTAAGTGGCGGGCACCAAAGCGAATATCATGATCTTGATAAAAATAAGCTTTGGCTGAATCTGTTAAAAACACGCTACGCTTTTGATGCGCCAAACGCTGATTAAGCTTTTCTAGTTCAATCTCAAGCAAGTGTGGCAGTGCATCTGCCCGCACCGTTTGATAATGCAAAATACGATCAATACGGTTAATAAACTCAGGATCAAATTTGCGGTACATGACTTTTTCAATAATGGTTTTGGTTGGAACTCGTTTAAGGCACACATCCTGCAATTTTTTAGGTAAGACATTGAGTTTATCTAAATACTGTTGAGCCGCTTGTGCACCAATGTTGCTGGTCATAAAAATCATACAGTTGCGAAAATCTATGGTTTTTGTGCCCGCAGTTAATGTTAGTTTTCCTGTATCTAAAATGTTCATCAAACCACGAAGTACTTCGGTTGAGGCTTTTTCTAATTCATCAAATAACACAATACCGGGGCGGGTATGTGAACCGGCTATGGCAGTTTCATCAAATAAACTATGACCTTCTTTTGAACCGACATAGCCTGGGGGAGCACCTGTAATAGCTGCTGCATAGTGTTCTTGCGCTAAGGTATTCATATCAATACGACAAAAAGCATCAGGTTGTCCGTAAATGGCTTCAGCAATTAAGCGTACGGTTTCTGTTTTTCCTACGCCTGTTGGACCAAGCATAAGTGTTACGCTAAGCGGTTTATCAGGTGCAGAAAAGTCGGCTTTGACCACATGCAACATTTTTTCTATTTCGTTTAATGCTTTTTCTTGTCCAATAATTCGACGACGTAAATGTTGCATTACGGTTTGAGGTTTAAAATGAAAACGTGGCTGACCAAAAACAGGCTTTTTTTCAGAAGAATATTGTGTATTTGTTGTTGGTTTGACAATGTGAATAGCAGCGTTTTCAATGGTCATGCAATTGCAACCTGATCGAAGAAATGACGTATTAGATGCTTTGAGCATAACAAAATTAAGTGGTGAGATTCATAGTTTTTAGCAATCAGATGATTGTTGAATCTTATGGTTTTTATTTACGTTAGCAATAAATTGCTTGAAATGAGCAAAAAAATCATCACATCATGAGACAGAATTGAAAAGAATAGGTTAACAGTGAACGAAAACGCACGAGAAAATATCGAAAAGATTTTAGCCAATATGACCACGTTGCCTGGTGTGTATCGCATGTTAGGTAAGGAGGGGGAGTTGCTCTATGTCGGCAAAGCCAAAAATCTAAAAAATCGTGTGTCGAGTTATTTTGTTAAAACCATTGAGCATCCTAAAACACAGGCTTTGGTTGCGCGTATTTATAACATTGAAACTTTGGTGGTTCGCTCCGAAACGGAAGCCTTATTGCTTGAACAAAACCTGATTAAACTCCATCGTCCGCCATATAATATTATGTTGCGTGACGATAAATCCTACGTTTATATTTTTGTGTCAGCAGATCAGCCTTATCCCCGCATTGCCGCAGGGCGGGGTAAAGGAAAACACCAAGTCGGCAAGTTTTTTGGTCCTTATCCTAGTGCGTATAATGCCAAAGATACCTTATTGGTTTTACAAAAATTATTTCATGTCCGTCAATGCGAAAATAGCTATTTTTCACAGCGTAAACGCCCGTGTTTACAGTACCAAATTAAGCGTTGTACCGCACCGTGTGTGGGCTTAATTTCACCTGAAGATTATCAGGAAGATGTGAAAAATTCGATTCGATTTTTAAATGGTGATACCAAAGAGCTGAATCAGGAATTGATTCAGAAAATGGAACAAGCCGCCGAAAAATTAGAATTTGAAAAAGCGGTGTTCTATCGGGACCGTATGGCATTGTTAAGAGATGTGCAGGCGCAACAAGCCATTTATAAAATCAAAGGTGAAGCGGATATTCTGGCAATTGCCTATCAAGCAGGGGTGACCTGTGTGCAAATCATGCATGTACGCAATGGCAAAATGTTGGGTGGAAAAAGCTATTTTCCCGATATGTTGGGCGATGATTTGGCACAAATGTTGTCTGACTTTATGGCAAATTTCTATTTCCAAGTGGCAGATGAAGTTCCGAGTGAGTTGATTGTAAATGTAGAAATTCCCGATCGAAAACAGCTTGAAGAAGCTTTGCAGCAGCAATTCGAGAAAAAAATTCAGGTTAAACATAAAGTGCGTGAAACACGTGCTGAATGGCTTGAACTGGCACAGATGAATGTTGAACATGCGATCAAAGGAAAATTGGCAAACCATTTAGAACTTAATGAACGGTTTCATCAGCTTGAACAAGTATGTGGTCGTCCGATAGATCGTATTGAATGCTTTGATATTTCTCATACCATGGGTGAGGCGACCATTGCATCTTGTGTGGTATTTGATGCAGGCGGTGCACGCAAACGGGATTATCGTCAGTTTTCTATTGAAGATATTACAGGCGGTGATGACTATGCTGCCATGCGTCAAGCACTTACACGCCGTTATAAAAAAGCCATGTTGCCTGATTTATTGTTGATTGATGGTGGAAAAGGACAATTACATATGGCAATGGAAGTCATGCAGGAGCTAGGATTAGATGCCTTTATGGTGGGGGTATCCAAAGGTGAAGGACGTAAACCAGGTTTGGAAACTTTACATTTTACCGATGGAAGCAAAATTCAGTTGCCTGAGGACAATAAAGCTTTGCATCTGATTCAGCAAGTACGTGATGAGGCACACCGTTTTGCGATTACTCGACATCGTGCTAAACGAGATAAACGTCGAGGGGGGTCGGTTTTGGAAGCAATTCCAGGCTTAGGGCCAAAACGCCGTCGTGATTTATTGACCCATTTTGGCGGGATTCAGGGGGTATTGAAAGCCTCTGAAAATGATTTGAAACTTGTGCCGGGCTTGGGCGATGTGATGGCGAGAACTATTTATAAAGTGTTACACGAATAGTCAGTCATTGATTCAAACTTTTTGGAATGTAGATTTAACTGTTTTGGATATTATAAATTGATGAAATATCATGCACATATCTATTTTGATTTGACGCAAATTGAGCTGATAGAATCGCTTTATGTGCAACTACAGCAAGAGTTTGGTGAAGCGATGAGTTACGGTCGTATCCATCAAAAATTGGTTGGGCCACATACCAAACCCATGTTTCAACTGGCATTTGATCAAGCTGTTTTGCCACAGTTGAAACATACATTGAATTGTCGTCATTTGGGGCTATCTGTGTTGATTCATCCTTTATGGGAGAATGAATATCTGGCACATACTGAAGGAGCACAGTGGTTAGGTGAAAGCCTCATGTTGAATTTAGATCGATTATTGAAATGACCTAAAAATCCATAAACTCGCTGGTCATTGATCATTCACAACATGAGCTGAAATGTGCAAGATAGCGTGATATGAAAAATCAATGAGAATGGGCATGCAACTCACGGATGTATTTAGTCAAATCGAACAACAAGAATGGGTTGAAATGCCAACAGGTTGGTTGCAAGGGCGAACCATTTTTGGTGGTTTAGTTGCAGGTATGCTGATTCATAAAGCCACTGTAACCATCAATGATCCACTGAAAAAATTACTCAGTTGCAGTATTACCTTTGTTGGACCTGTCGATCGAGCACAAGTAAAATTCACTGCAGAAATTTTACGTCAAGGGAAGTCCGTCACGACCATTGAAGTGCGACTTTGGCAAAATGATGCTGTACAAAGTATTTTAATCGCAAGTTTTGGTAGTCAACGAGAGTCAATGATTCAGGTGGATTTAGCACCACAGCCGCCAAACTTTCCTGCTCTGGATCAAATTAATATTATTCCGAAATATTTACCCTTTCCTGAATGTGTGCAAAATTTTCAACTGGCATGGACAGATGGACATTATCCAATATCAGGCAGTAAAAACCCTGATTTTGCAGGTTTATGTCGTTTTGAGCCTGACCTTCATGCACAGCGTAGTATGACCCTTGCAGATGTTCTAACCTTAATGGATGTCTGGCCACCGGGTGTATTGCCCATGTTTAAAAAGCCTGCACCTGCCAGTAGTTTAAGTTGGCATGTGACATTTATTCATCCTTTGCACCATCAATTGCATGATTGGTTTAAATATCAAGTGATCACAGATCATGCAGAACATGGTTATGTGACAGAACATGCTTATCTGTGGGACAGTGAAAATCGCTTGATTGCGATTGCAAGACAGACGGTTACTGTATTTGCCTAGTCGACAGTTTCATGTGAATCGTTTAAAGTATTCACGAAATAGAGCTTTACTCTAAATTATAGTTTGCCTTTCCAAAGGCGAATAGGGGACTTACTGGCGGTGTCTATGACTACAGGTCGTATCCTGAATATTCCAAATATCTTGACGCTAGCTCGTATTGCGTTAATTCCTGTTTTTTTAGCGATCGCTTATTGGCCTCCTGCAATTGGTGTTGGTGGACATGAAGGTGGCATGACCCGTCATTTGATTTTGACGGCTATTTTTGTGATAGCCGCAGTCACAGATTGGTTTGATGGCTACCTTGCGAGAACATTAAATCAAACTTCTGCTTTTGGGCGTTTTTTAGACCCTGTTGCAGATAAATTAATGGTTGCTGCTGCATTGATTGTTTTGGTGCAATGGAAACCAAGTATTGCGATGGCATTTGCTGCGATTGTCATTATTTCACGTGAAATTACAGTGTCTGCATTACGAGAGTGGATGGCTGAATTGGGTGCGAGAACCAATGTAGCAGTATCAACTGTAGGTAAATATAAAACAGCCTTCCAAATGATTGCGATTACTGTGTTTTTACTCAATTGGCAGCCACTTGAAATGTTGGCGTATGCTTTATTGTATACCGCAGTGATTTTAACGCTTTGGTCGATGTTTATTTACCTAAAAGCGGCTTGGCCATATTTAAAACAGCCGTAAGTTAATTTAAAAAACCTCAGTGATTACTGGGGTTTTTTATGCATAACTAAATATCAATCTCCCTCATAAATTCGACTTTTTAACTTTCCATTAGCGCCATAGTCTTGGATCGTTTGATCTAAATCCACCCACATTTGTGTTTTTGGATGCTGGTCTAAATCTGTGCCTACCCAAGTAAAAATCGCACTGAGGTGATGAATACCCGTTTGATCTTTTAAGGTGAAATCACAAGGTACTGCGAGTCCAACTCGAACTAGAACCATTTGTTCCGATTTTTCAACTTTTTTGGCTCCTGTAAGCCATTCAGGTTCACCACTAATTTTAAATGATAAAAGTTTGGTCGTTGCAGATTGTTGAGTAAACATATTTTCAAGTGCAATAATGATTTCTTGAAATGGATTTTCAGATAGCCATTCGAGCATATGCTGTGTTTGTTCTAATTTTTTAAAATCTAAATCCATATCTAAGAGTTCTCACTGCATAATATTGATCTAAGTAAATCCAAATAATATCTGTAGATGTATTTCTTAACTATGGGTTTCTTCCTCAGCATCATCCTCAAAAGTTCTCGCAATTTTTTCAATATTTAAGCTTTTTGCCATCGCATCAAAAATTTCTTTATAAACGCCATCTTGATGATACAAATCATCATGCTCGCCATGTTCTGCAATATGTCCTTCCTTCATCACATAGGTATAGTCGGCATCAATAATCTGCGACAGACTATGTGAAATGATAATCACTGTTCGTCCTTGTTTGATCTCATCTAAACTCTGCTTAATTTGTTCAGCTGCAATAGCATCTAAGCTTGCTGTTGGTTCATCAAGAAAGATAATCGGTGGATTTTTCAAAAACATACGTGCCAACGCGATACGCTGTTGTTGCCCACCAGACAGCATGAGGGCATCGCTATCATAAGCTTGTGGAAGCTTTAAAATTTGATCGTGAATTGAGGCTTTTGTTGCAGCATGCATGACATCTTCGAGCGTAGCATCAGTTTTACCATAACGGATATTGTCAAAAATAGAGCCTTGGAAAATATGATTTTTCTGTAAGACTAAACCAATATGATCACGTAAATATTGTGTATCGATCTGTTCTAGATCAATCCCATCTAAACGAATACAGCCTGATTCAGGAACATAAAATTTATCCAATAAACTGATCAAGGTTGACTTACCCGCACCTGATAAACCTACCAAAGCAGTGATTTTATTGGGTTGAATGGTCATATTAATGTCGTACAACGCTTGATGCCCATTGGGATAGCTAAAGTTGACGTTTTCTAAAGAGAAATGACCTTGAATGTGGGGTTTGAGTGAGCCACTTGATTCAATCTCGTCATCGGCTTCAAGGATTTTGAAGAAACTTTCTGAATAAATCATGGCATCATTCACTTCATCATAAATACGATGTAAGGAACGAATCGGGGCAGAAACGTTATTAAATAACAGCACATGGTACATAATCATACCGATACTCATTTGCCCATCTAAAACAAAATAAGCCGTAAGAATAATAATGAGGACAATGCCAATTTGTTCAATAAACGTTTTTAGACCATCAAACAAGAAACTGGTTTGACGGGTACGCATTTGGTTTTCAGTGAGTTCTTTTTGTAGTTTGAGTTGTTTTTCAGCTTCAATCGACTCGCGGTTAAATGATTTAATCACTGTGATTGAGTTGATAATACCTAAAATTCCCTGACTTTTCTTTTCTCGTCCATCACGTAAATTTCTACGCCATCCACCGAGTTTTTGTGCTTGTTTATAGGTTAGCCAAAAATAAATTGGCACAATAGCCGTTGCGACTAAACCGACCCAAAAGTTAGCATAGTACATCAACCCCAAAGCCACAAATGCACTGGTAAATAGCGGTAAAATATCAATAAAAAATATTTGTACCAAACGAGTCAATGAACCAATGCCTCGGTCAATACGGGTTTGTAATTTACCTGCTTGGTTATTATCATCGTTAAAAAACGCTAAGCGATAGGTGAGGAATTTCTCAATAATGCCTTGCGCTAAATCTTGAGATACTAAGATGCGCAGCTTTTCACCATAAAATTTTTGTCCAAATTGTACGATGGCATTGATAATTTCCTTACCCAATAAAATCAATGTGATGGTGATGAGAATATGCCAACCTTCAGTTAACCCTTGACCTGATTCGACCAATTTATTAATGCGATCTACGGCATATTGTAAAGTGAGTGCATTGACCTGTGCGGTGAGTGAACCAATGAGTGTCAAAATTAAGGTCGCAATCACTAACCAACGATACGGTTGGACAAAAGGACGTAATTTTTGAAATAAGTGCCAAAGGTTCATCGCATTACTCTTTTTTACTTTGGTTTTTTATGCTGGATTAAAATACTTTTTTCTATTGAGTGACGGTTAGTTCGGGCTCATACGACCCGAAACCTTAAAATCTTTTGCTTTGACCCAACCAGAGGTGTCATTGCCATTTTTATCAATATACATGACATACATCCAATCTTGATTTTCATGTTTAAAATCTTGATAAGCAATGACAGAATCGTTTGGAATAATAAAAGTATTTTTTAATTTACATTGTTCAGAGGGGGCTGAATGAAAATAGCTACGAAATCCTTTTTTACCGATCACAGTAAAGCTATATTTGGTGCCATACATCACGCCATGCTTATCAGCAATTTGTGCTAAACGATCACAAGAATGTGCAGCGTAGCTATCAATACTCAAAATACAGCAGAAAATAAAAACTAGCTTTTTCATGTGTTCAATTCCTTATCTCTGTTTTTTATAGTAGATTTTTATACAAACACAACAAGCGTATCTTGTCGAGAGAATACGAAAAGTTGAGCATATTTTGTAAGTGAACTTATATTTTATTTGTGTTTTAGAAAAAAGACTTGTTTCATTGTATCGATTCAATCATTGTAGAATAAATAATGAATAAGATAAATAAGTCATGAACTTAGAGTTATTTCAGCCTGAAGCAAATGAGAATTTACTTCCTTATGATGGTGTAGTGAAAGATTATGGTTTAATCCTCAATGATGAGCAAAGCCAAAAATATTTCAATTACTTTGCGCAGCATTTGGCATGGCAACCAGATGAAGTGTTTATTTTAGGACAGTATCATCAAACTGAGCGTAAAGTTGCATGGTATGGCGATCAACCTTATCAATATCAATATTCAGGCATGGTGAAACAAGCACAGGTATGGAATGCAGGTTTGTTTCGATTAAAGCAACACATTGCGCAGCTTGTTGGACATCCATTCAATACTTGTTTAGCCAATTTATATGATGATGGTACACAAGGCATGGGATGGCATAGTGATGATGAGCCAGCTTTTGTGGCTGAACGCGGCTTAGAAACGGTGATCGCATCTTTAAGTTTGGGTGCAACTCGAAAATTTAGTTTTAAACATAAAACCACAGCAGAAAAGATCGATTTACAATTACAGCCTGGTCAATTGATCGTGATGCGAGGACAAACGCAATGTTATTGGAAACATTGTTTAGCCAAAAGTACTAAGGTTTTGCAACCTCGCATCAATTTAACATTTCGTTATTTTTATTCAGATTTATCTAGCGCTTAAAAGCACTTTGACCAAAATAGCGTGATGTCTACTCAAGTTGCATTATACAGTTAAGCATTTTTCAAGGGATAAAGCTTGTCATCAAACTGTTCTAAAGTGGGAAATACAATTGCTGGTAAATTTTCAATATTGTGTAAATGCTGACGGTAGTCTAGCAATATTTGCTCACGCGCTTCCTGAGAAATATAAGGCACATGATAAGCAATGAATGGCGGTAAAACGTCATAACCGACATAAGCCAATGTGCCACGTTGGATGGGAATTAAAATATTGTCCATAGAACCATGAATCGCACCTTCACCGAACATATGATCACGCCCACCTAAAGTAAAACTTAACATGGCTTTTTTGCCCGTCATACCACCATGGTTATAAAAGCGTTTGCCTCCATAAAAAATGCCTGACACAAATACCCGATCAATCCAACCTTTTAATAGCGCAGGCATGGACATCCAATACATTGGAAAATTTAAAATCAGTAAGTCAGCTTTTTGCACTTTTTCCACTTCAGTTTGAATGTCATGAGCTAAAACTTTTTGCTGACAAGCATGGCGTTGCTCAAGTGCATAATTTAAATAGTCAGCATTGCCACGTTCAGCAAAGTCAGCAGCCGATGCTACAGGATTAAAATTCATCGCATACAAATCAGAGACTTCGATTTGATGCCCTTGTTTTTGTAATTCTTCAATGGCGGTATTTTTCAGTGCAGTACAAAAAGACTGTGGCTCTGGATGTGCATGGATAATCAGAATATTCATGTATGGTCGTTCCTTAAAATTGTATTCAAATTCATTGTTATTTGATAAAGGAATTATTCACGAAATAATGTAGAGCGCAATTACCGAAAAAATATTTTTATACTGAATAAGGTAAATACATCATTTTTCGCAGATGATTAACGGATTGATGAGACATAAAAAATGCCAGTCAATTGTGTATTAACTGGCATTCCTCTGAGTGAGCGTTATTTTCGTGAAAATAACGCTGCTAGAATATAAAACTGCTGGAGAACATAATCATAATATGAGAATTTTTGCAAATTTACAATCTGATAAATTGTAAAATTTATTACAATTATCAAAAATAACTTACATGTTGATTTGAAAATGCTTTAAGGTTGGGTTGAGTTCAGAAAGTTGATCATTTTCTGAAAGTGCTTGGTAACGCTTTTCAATTTGTTCAGCAGAAGCTTGTAGTGTTTCAATTAACTTTTGCAAATTTAAATATTCAAAGCGATTTTTAGATGCCAAAACAGTCAGCGCAAGCGGCGCTTCTTTGTTTGAAAATTTGATTGGAATCGATAAGCCAGATACATTTGGATCAAGTTCACCTTGTGAAAAATAGTAACCTTGCTTTTTAATTTTTTTCATTTTCTGCATGAAACTTTCTTCATTTTCCGCAAAATCAACTTCAGCCAATTGAGTTTGAAAACGTGCATAATAACTTTGTAGGTTCTGCTTAGACAAATGCGCCATGATGGCTTTCGGTGAAGAGCCCATAAAGACAGGGCGAGGGCAACCACGACCATAGGTTAAAAGCGTCTCATCTCGGTACACTTCATGATGAATATCAATACAATAATGATCATTCAGTTGGGTGAGTAGACAGCAAAGTTCCGTGCGCTCAGAAATTTCTTGCATAAAGGGTTTGCTGATTTGTACCAACGGATCTGTGGTTCTAGAGATATAGTCCATCACCGCAATTTTAGGTCCTAGTGTGTAGTCACCAGAAGTTCCGCTCAGACGTTGTAAGATATCTGCTGAAACGAGTTCTTTTAAATATCTATAACTTGTTGGTTTTGATAGATTTAGTTCAGCACAAATGACATCGACATTAATTACTGGGCGTGTCACCGAGAATAAATCGAGTACAGTGAGAATTTTACCAAAACTTGAAAGCGCCATTGATTACCTACTTAGTACCTGTATACCAAAAAAGAAAATTTACAATGTTACTTTATAACAAAAAAAACCTAAATAAAAAGTAATTTCATCATAAATTGCGGTGTTTTAAAAAAATGAGCGATAAAATTTAAATGCGCAAAAATTTAAAGTAAAAAGATTCAAATATAAGCAAAAAATTAAGGCTTATTTTCATCATATTATGGAAAATGACCATGAAAAAGAAAATTTATTTTGCTTAATCTTGTTTGTATTATCAATATAAGATATTTTTATTGACTATTTATATTTTTTTTGAAAAAATTGTTAAATTAAATATCTAATGATGAATTTTTAAACTTAGTTTTGCTAGGTTGTCATCGTGTTGATGATGAATATCCTCGTATGAAATCCCAATCACCTCTATTCTGACTGCGTTGGGGTTTTCTTATATTTTAAGATTTTGAAATCGGTACACTGTTTACATAGATAAATGGTGCACTTTTTTGGTCGTTGAAAAATGTAGAGCAGTGTTATTCATTGTATTGATTATCCTCAAATAGAGATTTTGCATGTTACTTACCAAGCAGCTGTTGGCATTTCGTCCCAATAAATTGGACTGGATCTTTTCGATCAAGACATTTATTGCGGGTATGTTGGCACTGTTTATCGCATTTGAACTGAATCTGAGTTATCCGATTTGGGCGATTGGTACAGTTTTTGTCATTGCAAATCCCTATTCGGGGATGGTGGCATCAAAAAGTTTATATCGTTTATTAGGTACTGCTTTTGGGGCAATTTTTGCTGTGGCAGTGACGCCCTATTTGATTAATACCCCTTGGTTATTTACGTTTGTATTGGCAGTTTGGGTCGGTATTTGTCTATATATTTCTTTATTAGATCGTACACCTCGTAGTTATGTGGTGATGCTAGCAGGGTATACAGCCGTCATTATTTGTTTTAACAGCATTTATTATATCGATAAGATTTCGATTTTTGATATGGCATTGGGGCGTTTCTTAGAAATCTCGATTGGGGTAATTTGCAGTGCAGTGGTGACGACAACCCTGATGCCAATGCATATTGGCCCTGTCGTGGAAAATCGTGTCAAAAAAACCATCAGTGACACCCAGTCTTTATTTGATTCAATTATATTGAGAACAGATCATCACGAGAAAAATTATACTCAATTGATGGCGCATATTACGCGTGATACTTCTGATATTCATACGATGGCAGTGCATTTAAGTTATGAGAAATCTAAACTAAAAGGCATGACCAAGCCATTACAAGAGTTATTGCATCAAGTCACCATGTTGGTGGCTAATTTAGTAGCAATGTCTGAACGGCTGAAACAGCTTGATCATATTGATATGGGGTATCGAGAAAATTTAACCGTCTTACATCGGCATGTGGATGCCTTTTTAGATGATCAGCATCCGATTTTAGAGAATGAACTCAATCATTTACCTAAGCATTTTGACGTAGAGTTTGATGTTATTTTAAAACATGCACCTGAGTCGCAGCAGGTTATGCTTGGTAGTCTAAAAATGGATATTCGCCATTTTATTCAAAATGTGCGTGCGGTACGTTTGATCTGGCAACGGATGCAACAAGGTGACACCAGTTTACCTGAACAAATTGTACCATTAACCACATCTTATCCGAGTTTACATCGTGATTATGGTGTTGCTGTACGTGGTGGTTTATCTGCCTTTTTGACCATTATGATTGCGTCAAGTATTTGGATTTTAAGCGGTTGGAAATCAGGTTTTATGATGGCGCAGATGGCTGCGATCAGTGCGTGTATTCTGACTGCATTGGATAATCCTGTGCCCGCTTTGAAAATCTTTATTCGTGCCAGTATTTATGCTGCGATCATCATATTTATCTATGCGTATGGAATTTTCCCACATGTTCACTCTTTTATAGAGTTAATGTTGGTCTTAGCTCCTTTTCTGATTTTTTGTTTGATGTTGTATTTACATCCGCCTTTGAATGGTTTGGGTTTGCCTTTAATTATGGGCAGTATCATGGGAATGAATATTCAAAATCGATATTTTATGGATCAAGTGGCTTTTTTTGACTTTTCTTTGGGTACTGTGATTGGTCCAATTATCTCGGTATATATTGTGCATATTGTGCGTGCAATGTCGCCAGAAATCACGGTACAGCGTATCTTGGCTTTACATTATCAAGCGATGCGTGAAGCCGTGCGCATGCACTATGGTGCAAATTTCCGTATTCACTTACGCGGTATGCTAGATCGGATTGGGGTCTTAAATACTAAACAGGTGCAATCAGAAAAATTGAGTTATGACGTCAATGCCGCCTTGGTTGAATCGAGCGCAGTGATTGACTTTACCCGTTTACAAGAATTGGCGGGGAAATTGTCTAATGAATCTCCTGTTGTCGCAGAGATTGCACAGTTACAAAAGTATTTGGAAAAATGGTTTAGTGAGAAAGAAAAACAGCAACCTGCAGATCTGACTTTGCATAATGTTTTACAACAATTACAGAATATTCAATATGATGCAGACAGTATAGGTGATGAAGATATTCGCCATCGTTTAAAAATTTCGGTGAATAATATTCGTAATAGTGTATGTCACCAACAAGTCAAAACGGTGGACATGCACGACTTTGCCGATACCAATTTAGGAGTATCTCAATGAGCGAGTTGAATATTTATGGGGTTTATATTCCGATTTTTTTGGTACAGGCAGTCATTGCATACTTATTACTTAAGTTGATTAATGTATGGACAGATCGATGGGCGGAGCAAGGTTGGATTGCTTTACCAAGTATTTTTAATTTATGTATATATATTGTACTGCTTTGGGGAATCCACAGTTTATATGTGGTGTATGTGAGTTAAGCGAAGTTTGATGATTTGGATGAGATAAAATGAATAACTTTGATATGCGTAAAGTAATACGCCCCCTAGGTTTACTTGTGATTGTCGTGTTGGCAATACTATGTATTGTACATTTGTGGAATTATTACAATGCTGAACCGTGGACACGTGATGGACGTGTGCGTGGTGATGTGATTCAAGTATCTTCTGATGTTTCGGGTTTGGTGACAGAAGTTTTGGTGCAAGATAACCAAAGTGTTAAAAAAGGGCAGCCTTTATTTAAAATTGATGTTGAGCGTCAAGCTTTAGATGTAGAGCAAGCCAAATCGGACATTAGTAAAGCACAATCAGGCTTAGCAGAAGCAGAAGCCACTTTGGCACAAGCAAAAGCTAATCTGATAAAATCTCAAGCCAATATTAAACTCGCAGATAAAACGGCAAATCGTTATGCTGATTTGATGGATGGTGCGATTTCTCGTCAAGAGCAAGACCAAGTTTTTGCAACACGTGATCAATCTCATGCTGAACATGAACAATTGCAAGCCGAAATTCAACAAGCTGAAGCCAATATTAAACAGCAAAAAGCATTAATTGAAGTTGCACAGAGTAATCTAAATCTCGCAAAACTTAATTTCACGCGTTCTGAAGTACGTGCGCCTGCGGATGGAACCTTATCAAACTTTGATATGCGTGCAGGCAACTATGTCAAAGTTGGACAAGCTGTCGCAGCTTTGTTAGATCGTAAACAACTTTTTGTCGTGGGTTATTTTGAAGAAACTAAACTGAATAAAATCCATGTGGGTGATCCTGCTACCGTACAGTTAATGGGTGACTCTGAAAAAATCAAAGGTCATGTACAAGGGATCGCGTCAGGGATTGAAGACCGTGAACGTACAACCTCATCAGGCTTACTTGCTAACGTTAACCCTACTTTTAGTTGGGTACGTTTGGCACAGCGTGTTCCTGTAAAAATTGTTTTGGATGAATTACCGCACAATGAATTGGCTTTTGTGGCAGGGCGCACGGCAACTGTACATATTTTAAAAGCACAACATTAAGTCCACTATATTGATTTCATCCAAACAAAAAAACCATCTGTATATAGGTGGTTTTTTTATTGCAGAGATATACTCAGATAAAACAATGTGGTGATAAAAAAAGCCTGTATCGAAATACAGGCTTAATCTTTTAGATCACTGAAAAATTAAAATAATTTAACAGGAATATCTAAGAATAGACGCCATTCATTGGTATCACCAATGTAAGCATTGGCTTGGTAAGCATCACTTGCACGGTAGTAAGAATGACGTACACGTAAACTTGCATCTTTTGCAAAACCATTTTGAACGGTATATTTAACTTGGTTAAAGAATTCGCGTTCTTGTGCATCGTCAGTTAGGCCATCAACTTTGATGTCCCAACCATAAACAAATGCTGTCGTCCAGTTCAGACCAGGAACACCATAACCACCGAAGTCTAAGTTATATTGCAATTGTGCTGATTTTTCATGGTTGCCAATAAAGTCAGACAAATATGAGTTTGGTAGATAAATACTTTGGAAGCCATCAGCATTTTGACCATAGTCATAACCTGTATTGCCTGTGTTTTGTTGGTAAGCCAACATTACGCTATGCGGTCCTTGGTTATATGTACTCGATAATGCCCAAATGTTGTTGCTACGACCATCAACATCTTTATTACCAATAGTCGATGAATAAGTTGCTGCTGCTTTATCCCATTCAGTGTGGTAACCACTAAAGTCAAAAGTTAAAGAGCTTTTGTCTGCAAGTGGAAGTTTATAGTTGGCATTTACATAATGGCGTTCTAACGCATTTTTAGAATCTAAACCATAGTAAGATGCACTCAATTGATCATCAAATTTGTATTTTGCACCCCAAATGATTGCACGATCAAGACCTTTGCCACCTGCATCAGCATCACTGTTGATTTGGTCAGACATTTGATCTTTGGTAAACTTACCTGCAGTTAATTCTAAACCTTTGATCTCACGACTTGTAACTAAGGTACCTTCGAAATACTCAGGTACCATACGACCAGTGTTACTTGCAAGTACAGGTAGGTCAAGTACTTGTGTACCATAAACAGCAGTGGTATTTGAGAAACGTGCTTTTACATTTCCACCACCACGACCCCAATGGTCATATGCAGAACCATCATTATGTAAAGGGATCATTTGGTTGCCAGCATTGTTGTTTGAACCTAGTTTGATTGAGCCATCACCCAATACACCTACGCCAAAACCAACAACACCTTGAGTGAAGCCAGAGTTTAATTCAACAATAGCAGACTGTGCATAAGAGCTAGTATCTTCTATGCCATTTTTCTTATCACGACTAATATAACCAGTACGGAATAAAACTGATCCTTCAGCATCTTCAAGAAATCCTTTTGCTTCGCTTTGCTCACTGGCATAAGCTGAAGACAGAAGAGCGGCCTGAATTAGAACTGCTAATGTAAGTTTTTGTGGGGTTAGCATTCGGCTTGCCTCTTACAATGATTGTTGATTGTTTCAAAATATTTAATTTCAGTGAATTGTATAATTAAATTACAGAAAAACTAGTATTTGTAACAATTTTATTTCCTAATCTTAGCTTTTAATCTCATATTGCTAGATTTAGTTAAATAAAATAAATCTGCAAATTAATCGCCAATCATATTGAAAAATTTACCAAAAGTTTAAAAAACACAGTAAAATTCAGCCTTTCTTTCCCCTCGATCTGTGCGAAAAAATGACTGCATCTTTCTCTAAAAAAATGATGGCTGTGCCATGTTTGTTACTTATTTCTAGTGTTGTTTATGCAGAAGATACAGCACTGACCCATTCAAATGGAGTTTTATCTGGAAGTGTGGGGACAGTGTCGAAGTATATTTATCGGGGTGGAGTAGAAAATGATGATATTGCTCTACAAGCGGGTTTGGACTATGCCCATAAAAGTGGCATCAGTGTTGGTTATTGGGGTTCAACTTTAGATTATGATGCAACAGATGAAAATCGTCATCGTGGTTTTGAACATGACGTTTACATGGCTTATGGTCATGAAATTCGCCCAGACTTAAGTTATAACGTGCAAGCTACAGCCTATGTTTATCATCATGGCGGTACGGTATATGGTGACGAACATAAACGTAAAACCACTGCTTTTGATGTACTAGGTGCATTGACTTATAAAGAAGTGACAGTTGCTGGATCTGTACTGCTTGCTGACGCTTCTTTTGGTAATGCTGGAGATGTATATCTGAGTGCAGCCTACAGTCATGCATTGCCAAAAAATTTCACACTGAATGCCTCTGTAGGTGGTTCGGCATATAACAGCAGCCGTGATGATGAAATGATTCAAACCACTCAAGATTTTGCTTTTAATGAAGCACGTATTGGTTTGAGTAATCATCTTGCAGAATCAGGTGTAGTAGCATCCGTAGACTATGTCTTAGGAGGTGAGGATCGTTTAGGGGAAGATTTTGATAATCATGTGGTTTTTGGTTTAAATTATAATTTTTAATGCAAAGCTTGAGATCAGTTTCTTTTGATAAAGTGTATTTTCTAGGGAAATGCACTTTTTTTAAGCACAAAATAAGTATGATGTTAAATTTTGCTTAAAAAAGTGACAATTTCGATTTTTATTTATATATCGCTGAGCATTTGAACCAATAACATGATTAACCAACCGTTATATAAGATGAAATGATAAATACTGAAAATAAATAAGATGTGATTGCGAGAATAATCTAACCAATGTATGGAACATATAAATATCGAATCAAAATCTGTAAATTCTTTCTATTACTGCATTATGCGATGTGAGTTTATTTTTTTAATATCATTAAAAACAATATTTTAAATATTTTCATGTTATGAATAACCATGAATTTTCTAAGTTGGCATAACAATTGCTCAATGTCATATGAGTTTTAAAAATGAAACAAAACAAATCATCAGCACGATAGGGGAGCATTTGACATGCAATTTACAACTAAACTTTTAGCATTGGGTATCTTGGCTTCAACTGCAAGTGTAAGTATGGCAGAAGACAATACATTGTCTCAATTAGGACTGACATTTTCTGGAAGTGCGGCTTTAACCAGTGATTATCGTTTTCGTGGCGTGACTCAAACGGGGAATGATCCTGCGGTACAAGCAGGTTTTACACTTGCACATTCATCAGGTTTATATGCAAGTGTTTGGGGTTCAAATGTCGACTTTGGTGGAGACAGCCCACATTTAGAATTAGATCCATCAATTGGTTATTCAACAACATTGGAAAATTTTAGTAAAAAGCCTGTGATTGATGTGGGGGTGGTGTATTACAACTATCCAAGTTATAGCGATGCAAATTGGGCGGAATTATACGGGAAAGTGACTTTGAAAGATCTCGCTGTTTCAGGCGATAGCTTACTGACCAATCTTAATTTTACTAATGATTATGCGGGAGCAGATACCAACAGTTGGAATATTAACTTTGGTTATGCATTGCCATTTGGTGAAACAGGATTTGGTGGCGTTGCAGCAGTCGGTTATACCGTAGTTGATGATGAAGAAAAATATTCATTTAATGGCGATGATAATTATATAGACTGGAAAGTTGGCGTAAATTATGGCTTTAAATCTGTACAAGGTTTGAGTGCAGAACTTGCAGCCGTGGGGACAAATATTGATACCGATGGTTGGACATCTGCTGCAGAACGTGGTGTAGAGACAGGTGCCGTATTTACTTTAACCAAAGCATTCTAAGAAACAAACATTAAAATAGACAGCATAAAAATAACTGTCAAATACAAAAAAATGCGCTCTCCCTCTTTGAAAAATAAGAGGGATTTTTTTGTCGTTGACGTCTATGTCTAGGTTAGGTCTCTTGCTTACGATAAGACAAAGCCTCACTTAAATGTGCAGTTTCAATGTCCGAACTTTGTGATAAATCAGCAATTGTTCGTGCCACACGTAAAATCCGATGATATGCCCGTGCAGATAAATTTAAACGTTGTTGTGCTATTTCTAGCATATTCTTGGAGGCTTGATTAAGTTGGGCATGGGCTTCAAGCTGTTGAGGTGACAGACTTTGATTGGTCGCGCCTTGACGTTGGATTTGAAAATCATAGGCACGTAAAACACGTTCACGCACCGTTGCTGAATTTTCGACTTCTGTATTACTTTGTAATTCTTGTGCTTTTAACGGAGGCACATCAATGTGTAAATCAATACGGTCGAGCAATGGCCCTGAAATACGATTTTGATAACGTTTAATGGCATCGCTTGAGCATTGACAACGACTGTCTTGATTAAAGGCATAACCACATGGACAGGGATTCATTGCAGCAATGAGTTGAAAATCAGCAGGAAAAGTAATCTGACGAGATGCTCTTGAAATGACAATTTCTTTTCCTTCCAAAGGTTGCCGTAAAACTTCTAAGACTTTTCTGTCAAATTCGGGTAATTCATCGAGAAACAGTACACCTAAGTGTGCCAAGGTGATTTCACCAGGTTTAGGATGCGACCCGCTGTCATTTACAGCAATAGAATAGAGTGGCATTATAGATAATCAATAGGTTGTCACTCTAATTTCACACAATTAAATTAGATTATTTACATAAATAGATAAGAGTGGCTTGCAAAATTACATTAATAGGCACGAGTGCCTGAATGGTGAATTTTTTATGAAAAAATTGAGTGACGAATACTTACCTGTTAGAAAAGCTCAAACTGTTTATGGGAGTATTTCGGGAAATTATGCCTTTAGAGGTGAGAAAACCATTTGGTTTGAATCGACCCTTGAGCGTGATTTCATACTTAAGCAAGAATTTAATAACAATGTGATTGATGTGATCAGTCAACCTGTGGTTATCCCCTACATCACTGAATTGGGTAATCAATCAACCTACACCCCTGACTTTTTAGTGCAGTTTTCAAGCTCGAATTGTGATGATTTTGAGGATTTTCCTGTACCAATGCTCATCGAAATTAAGCCTAAGAAAAAGCTTGTTGAGGACTGGGATAAGTTAAAACCAAAATTCAGAGCAGCCCATCGTTTTGCTGCTGATAAGGGATGGAAGTTCAAAATTATCAGTGAAACAAGATTATATGATCAGTATTGGGAAAATATTAATTTCTTAAAAAAATTTAGACGCTCTCATGTCGATGCCGTTGATCAACAACTATTACTCGATACCCTACAAAAATTAGGTCAATCAACAATTAATCAATTACCTGCCCATATTTTTAAAGATAAAACCAATGTTTTAAAAGGGATTCACCAAGTTTGGGCATTAGTGGCAAAGCGAATGATTGCTTGTGACTTCTATTGCCCTTTAACGGCTGAAACAGTGATATGGGTGAACCAAAATGATGCATTTGCGAGGAATATCTAAATGATTGAATCTAATGCTGTCAATATCGATCGTAGTCGTATCATTCTAAAACCCAATGTGGTTGTCGGTTATGAGGGGCAACCCTATAAAATTGTGAATGTTTTAAATGCCAATGACATTGTTATATCAAGTCTTGATTCGGTACGTAGTCTACAGGTCAATGCTAGAAGTTTGACCGTTTTTAATGGGGAAAATACGCTAACTGAGAGTTTGAATAAGGGTGATCAGGATATTAGTAATGAAGCTTGGCAGATTGCTTTACAACGTTATGAGATTATTAAGCCTTTGATTGAGTATTCAACGACTGAACTGGTCGAAAATAGGGCGAATGAATATGATGTGAATCGCTCAACATTGTGGAAATGGCTTAAAGATTATCGGGAAAATAATTCTCTAATGGCGTTGATTCCCAAAAAACGAGGTTGGACAACTGAAAAATCGAGGTTGTCACCTCAAGTGAGCAATATCATTAAACAAGCCATCAATGATGAATATTTGAATGCGAAGAAACCCAGTATTTCCAAAACGATTGAAATTGTAAAAGCAGAGTGTTCTCGGCTTCAGCTTGAAGCACCGCATGAAAACTCTATTCGTAGAAGAATCGAGGCTTTAAATGATTACCAAGTAACGAAAGCACGTCTTGGATCAAAAGCTGCAATAGATAAATTTAAGGCTGCTGCGGGTTCATTTCCAAATGCTGATTATCCTTTGGCGTATGTGCAGATTGATCATACTCCTCTAGATATTGAAATCGTGGACGATGAGTTTAGAGAAGCGATTGGAAAACCTCATTTAACCTTGGCAATCGATGTTTTCAGTCGGATGATCGTAGGGTATTACCTATCACTAGAAGCGCCAAGTACGACTTCAGTGGCGATGTGTATCGCATCTTGTATTTTGTCAAAAAAACGTAAGTTGATCGAACTAGATATTGATGCTGAATGGCAGGTCGAAGGGATCATGGACTCGGTGCATACAGATAATGGGTCTGATTTTAGAACCAATCACATCAGTAAAGCTTGTCTAAAGTATGGGATTCATTGGGAATACCGACCAATTGGTGGGGCAAGGTTTGGCGGTCACATCGAGCGTATGCTTGGTATCGTCAATCTTGAAATGCATGTCTTGGATGGTACAACTTTTTCAAATGTGCAGCAGCGTGGAACTTACGATTCCGCTAAACAAGCCTGTATGACATTAAAAGAGCTTGAATACTATATCGTTTATTGGATTACTAAGGTTTATCACCAGAAGAAACATTCCGCTTTAGGAACATCCCCAATCGTTAAATGGGAAGAAGGTGTTTGGGGGACGAAGACGACAGCAGGAACAGGTTTGAAAGAACGTGTATCAGATGAAGATACCTTGTTTATTGATTTTCTACCTGAATTTGAAGCAACAATTCAGCGTACAGGGGTGCAAAAAGATAACTTATTCTATTTTGCCGACTGTTTAAGACAATGGGTTAATTCTATTGATCCAGAAGACAATAATCGAAAGCGTAAAAGAAAATTCTTGTTTAAACGTGATCCGAGGGATATTTCACAGATTTGGTTTTATGAGCCATATTCTAATACCTATTTTAAAGTACCTACTGCAAAGCGAGAGATACCACCGATTAGCTTATTTGAATATAAGCAGGTTCAGAACTATCTCAAAAGTGAACGTCAGGATGTTCAGAATCAGGATGAGATTTACAAGGCGATTTTGCATCTACGTGATCAACTTAATCAGGCTAGAAGCTTGACTCGAAAGCAACGTCGCTCAAACCAAAGAAAAAAGGAAAATGAAAAAGCCATTACTCAGCTATCCGAACAGAATCAGTCTAAAAAGGCTGTAGTTTCTGAAAGCCTTCAGACAAGTGATGATTTGTGGAATACCCCTTTAACTGCATTTGATGATTTAAGGTGATGTGATGGAAAAATATGAACATCTTGCAGAGCATGTACTTGAAATCATGCAATTAAGCGATAGTGAACGGATTGAGACATTATTTACTGATCGATGGATTGGCTATAAGAAAGCCATTACCATCATGAATACATTGACCGATATTTTGAATCGCCCCAGAAAACTAAGACCTGAGTGCCTACTGATTGTGGGTGACTCCAATATGGGTAAAACAACTATCATTCATGAGTTTGCTAGACAGTATTATACAAAAACCGTAAGTGATGCTGACATGGATTTATTGTCCGTGACCAAGCCTGTTTTACCGATACTTGCTCCAGCAAAAGCGAATGTTAAAGAACTCTATATTAATATTTTAAATCACTTCTTTGTGCCATTTCGGGCAAGTGATCCTGAAGCCAAATTACGAAATCAAGCCGTACACTTGATGCGTAAGTATGAAACAAAAATGTTGATTATCGATGAAATTCATAATTGTCTGACAGGTTCAGCCAAATTGCTTCCCGAAGTCATGAACACACTCAAGAACCTCAGCAATGAATTGAGTCTGAATATCGTAGGTGTCGGTACTCGTGAAGCAATCACCATACTGCATACTGATCCGCAATATGCCAGTCGCTTTGATGTGGTGAATTTACCCAAATGGGAACTCAATCAAGACTTTTTAAGATTATTAGTCAGCTATGTTCGATTATTGCCATTAAAAAAACAGTCTAACCTTGCATCCAAAGAGATTGCTACGTTGATTTTTGAAGTGTCAGGTGGAAATCTGGGGGATTTAAATCGATTACTGGTGGAGTGTGCCAAAGAAGCCATTTTACAAGGTGATGAAGAAATCACCTATGACATCGTACATAAGTTTAAATGGCTTAAACCGACTGAGGGTTTAAGAAATATTAGAAATATAAATCTCAGCCTAAGTTAATTCTGCGAAATCATTATAGGGAGTTAGAGATGAGTCAACCTGAACAATGTTGGTATATCAGAACTCCCATTCAGCAAGGGGAAGTATTCTCATCGTGGTTGATACGTTCCGCCTTAGATGTAGGTTGCTCACCTATGGTTCTCATTGAGGCTTTATGGGGGAAATGGAGAGCATTAACGATTGATTTAGACAAAGGGGTAGATGCAGAAAGGTTCGATGCTCTGTTGTCTCATAGTATGGAGTCAAAACAAAATATACAGCAATCGATGTTGAGTAGCGTTGTTTCTGAGATACACACAAATTATGATCCAAAGCAAAATATCCCTTGGGTTTTATCCTTGGGCACACGAAACCGCTCAAATACATCAGGTCGGCAAGTGTGTGTTGGATGCTTGAAAAGTCGTGAAAATCCGCCTTATTTGCGTTTAATGTGGCGTATGGGGTGGCATTGTAGTTGTGTTGAGCATCAAGTAAGTTTAATTGACCATTGCCCTGAATGTGGTGTGACGATCCAACCATTTAAAGCCGATATGGAGCATGGTTGTTTAGCGATCTGTACGACATGTGGTTTTGATTTAAGGCGTTGTGAGGAAAATAAAATCATCAATTTAAATGCTTTAGACTTCCAAAATAAAGCAGAGCAAGTCTTAAAACAAAAATTTGGTTTTTATAATCAATCCCCAGTAACTTCTCAAGTATGGTTTGAAATTGCTCGTGCATGGCTTAGTGAGATCAGATTTTTGGTCAATACGCCCAATAAAAATGTGATTCAATTATTTGAAAGTTTTGACGTAAATTTACATCTTCCAAATCCAATTACTCCTTTGGCATTTGAATATCTGAATACTCAGGAACGAATAGTTTTGCTTTCAATATTGGATCAGATTATGGATATTCCATGTGATTTATTGGTACAGCGATCAAATGAATATGGAGTAAGTCGTGCAAACTTTTGGGACAAGCGCAAGAAGTTGCCTGTTCAGCTTCAACAGATGAAAGATTTAATGATTAAGCCTACAAGACGTTATCCTGTCTCTCGTGTAGCAATAACTGTTACTAAGCCAAAATCTAAAGCGACTGTACAACGTCAATGGTTAAATTTATTAAGAAGAAGCAATAATAGTGGAGCGAGGCATATTGACTGAAAATGTTATTGAACATGACTGTCATGGATGCAACCAGTCTGTTTCTTTCATAAAAAAACGATATAAAGGCAAGAAATATTGTTCGACTTGTTATGCTCGTATCTTTAAAAAACGATTATGCCCAAGTTGTGGTGAATTTGCCCGACTCCCTAGAGATGATGAACAAGCTATCTGTAATGAATGTATTAAGAAACAACCCTGTATTCGATGTAATCAGACAAATAAACCAATAGGTAAGCTGACCGAATATGGTGTGGTGTGTAATAGTTGTTCCGTGTATTTCAGACCCATTGAGCCTTGTGAACGATGTGGTACGCCATCACAAAAATTGACCCGAATTTCACGATTTAATGATGATCTACGGGTATGCCCAAAATGTGCGACACGAGATTATGAGACATGTCCATCGTGCCAGAAGCATCGTTTATTGGAGTCTGATATATCAGGACAAAGAACGTGTAAAAAATGTAGAGATAAGCCTCAGAAATCCTGTAAAGCATGTCATTGTATGATTGCAGCAGGTTGTGCTGATTTATGCGATGATTGTTATTGGCATCAAAATTTATGGAATAAATTTGATCAAAATCAGAAAGTATTTGAGTCTAGTTACTTAAAACAGCAGTATGAAAACTATACAGGCTGGTTAGAAAAGAAAGTTGGATCACATAAAGCTGCATTATATATAAATAAACATACCCATTTCTTTATGAAAACCGAAATAGATTGGAATCAATCTGTGCCTACCCCAAAGCAGTTATTAGTGAGGTTACGAAGTAGTGGGCTTAGAAAATTTGAATTGGTGATGCAATGGCTTGAAGAAGTGCATGACATTCGAATAGATATGGATAACAAAAAAAGTTGTTCAGAACGAGATCAGATGGAAAAGCTTGTGCAACGTATTTTGCAACCATCTTTTTCTTATGATGTTGTACTGGAATACAAGAATAAATTAGAAGAAAAAATCAAACGAGGTGATACCTCAATACGTTCAGCTCGGTTGGCAATAAAGCCTGCTGTGGCGTTAATGCTGTCAATTGGGGAAGAAAGTGATCAGTTACCAAATTTGGAGCATGTCAAAGCGTATTTGGCTGATTATTCGGGTCAAGCTGCTGCACTCACTGGATTCATTAACTTTTTAAATGAGAATTACGGTACTTCTATTGATTATTTAAAATTAAAAAAGTCTTCTTTTTTTAAGACTAAGCAAAAGAAAAAACTAGAAATGGAACTTGTTGCACTTACCCAAACTGATTTAAGTGACAATGAACTTATTCTAAGTTGGGTGAGAAATGGGCTTAGGTATTTTCATCAACTTCCTTACATTGATGCTCTAAAGATTAAAACAGAAATGATTACAGAAATAGAAGATGGTTATGATGTAAAATTTAATGGACATTCATATTGGTTACCAAAAACCATAGAGCATCAAAAAAATAACTAGCCATTTGTTTTATCAGTAAAATCGTTATCAAACATTTTTCTTAAACTTAGTAGGGGGAGAGTATGAATAGTACTTTAAAAAATGCTTGAGACTGTACTAAATAATTTACAGGCTCAAATACTCTAATAACCCTGTTTAACTTATAACTTAAACAAATAAGTAGCGATTTCATCTACTGTTGATCTAGCTGTTCTAGAAACCCCAATGAGAGTTGCGGATGCCATGCCTGTCCATTCTCCATAGCCAACTAACCAAAGGTTATTTACTTTTATTGAGCGTCCATCATTCACAGCAACCGTCTGATCAGGTTCCACAACATTCAGACTTCTTAAGTGATCCAGTGAGGCCTTGAATCCTGTACACCAAATCACAGCATCCACTGCTTGTCTTGTACCATCAGCCCAAACAACGGAATGCTCCTCAAATGAGGTAAAAGGCTCTCGACTATGTAGTATGCCACGTTCGCGGGCCTCTTTGACACTGTCTATCATGACAATATCACCCAGACCACCAACGGGTTGATCAATCACACGACCTTCCTGTTGGGCTTTAAAACGTTCAGTTGCCCGAAGAAATAAAACACGCCCATCAACATCATCCGATAAAAATTGAGGTGGTGTTACTGTGACCCAAGTGGTATCTGCAACTTTTGATACTTCGGCAAGAATTTGTGCCCCTGAATTACCACCACCAACCACGATCACTTTTTTATTAATAAAAGGCTCTGGATTTACATAATGGGCTGAATGCGTTTGTAATCCTTCAAATCGTTCGTGTCCTTCATAATGCGGAATATAAGGCTGACTCCATGTCCCTGTCGCACTGACCACCGCTTTAGCTCGCCAATATTGATCGCCAGCATACACATCTAAATAGCCATCTTTTTGTTCGATATGATCGACATGAACTGGTCGAATAATCGGAAATTGATAGCGTTGCTCGTATGCAGACAAGTAGTCAATCACTTCATTTCGCGTCGGGTAGGTTTGTTCAGTTGTTGGCATCATCCAACCTGACAACGAACTCCAAGTATTTGGAGAGAAAAGACGAAGAGATTCCCAAGCATGTGACCATGCACCGCCCGCCTGAGATTGGTCATCTAAAATAATAAATGGAATTTTCTTACGTTTGAGGAAATAAGCTGTGGCAAGGGCTGCCTGACCACCACCAATAATGATTACATCGACTTCAGTTTGTAATTGAGTCAAAGCTTCTCTCCTATTATTTATAGTCATAATCAAAATAACGCCCAGTCTACTCAACAGACTGGGCGTATTTTATAAAATTTTCAAGCGTTTAAATGAGCCTTTCAATTGCTCAATTGATCAAGATACTTTTCGGCATCCAAAGCTGCCATACAGCCTGAGCCTGCCGAAGTAATTGCTTGGCGATAAATGCTGTCCGCAACGTCACCCGCAGCAAATACCCCTGCCACAGAAGTTGCTGTTGCATTGCCTGAAGTACCACTTTGTACTTGAATGTAGCCATCACGTAGATTGAGTTGGCCGTCAAACATACCTGTATTCGGTTTGTGACCAATAGCAACAAATAAGCCCTGAACTTCAATATCTTGTATGCTTTCGTCCAAAGTTGACTTCAAGCGAACTGAAGTAACACCAGTATTATCACCTAAGACTTCATCAACTTGATTGTTCCAAAGAATACTAATTTTGCCTTCTTTTTCTTTGGCAAAAAGATGATCTTGTAGAATTTTCTCTGAACGTAAACTGTCTCTACGGTGAACTAAGGTGACATGTTCAGCGATATTTGAAAGATAAAGTGCTTCTTCAACTGCTGTGTTACCACCACCCACGACCATGACTTTTTGATTCTTATAAAAGAAACCATCACAAGTTGCACATGCGCTGACACCTTGACCCATGAATTTAGCTTCAGATTCAAGACCCAAGTATTGTGCTGTCGCACCTGTTGCAATAATCAGTGCATCACAAGTAAAGTCTTCCATGTCGCCTTTTAGCACAAATGGACGGACGCTTAAATCAACTTCATTGATGTGGTCATACACAATCTCTGTACCAAAGCGTTCAGCATGGGCTTGCATTCTTTCCATAAGTGCAGGACCAGTTAAACCTTCTGGGTCGCCCGGCCAGTTATCTACCTCAGTGGTCGTTGTTAATTGACCACCAAGTTGTATACCCGCTATCAATGTAGGTTTTAAGTTTGCACGTGCTGCATACACAGCAGCACTATAACCCGCAGGCCCTGAACCTAAGATCACTAATTTAGAATGTCTCTTTTGCATTTCTGATCACCTAAAGTTTATAAGCTACGTTGATTGACACGCTTAGATAATTCTTCTGCCGACTCTTTTCGCTCTGAATAACGGTCCGTGAGGTACTGACTCTGCCCACGAGTGAGCAAGGTGAACTTATATAGTTCTTCCATGACATCGACAATTCGATCATAGAAGGATGAAGGTTTCATCCTGCCATCTTCTTCAAACTCTAAAAAAGCTTTGGGAATAGACGATTGGTTTGGAATGGTGATCATCCGCATCCAACGGCCTAAAATACGCATCTGGTTTAGGCTGTTAAAGGACTGCGAACCACCACTGACCTGCATCAAAGCTAAGGTCTTACCTTGCGTTGCACGAATTGCACCGCCTGCCAATGGTATCCAGTCAATTTGCGATTTGAAAATTGAACTCATGGAGCCATGACGCTCAGGCGAGCACCACACCATTCCTTCTGCCCAAGCGAGTAAATCATGCAACTCTTTAACCTTTGGATGTTCAGTGTCCGCATCTTCAGGTAAAGGCAGCCCTTTAGGATGAAAGATTTTTACTTCGGCACCAAAGTGCTCCAAGATACGTCCTGCTTCCATTACGGCCAAACGGCTGTATGAACGCTCACGGTTAGAGCCATAGAGCAGCAAAATACGTGGTGGATGATCCAACTCTTTAGCTTGTACCTTTTCTAAAGTCGGTTGATCCAAAAGATTCATATCTACATTTGGGAGAGTCATAGAAATTACACCTCTGCTTTAAAAAACTTTTTTCTGAGCCACAAAGACACACTGACTAAAGCAATCAACACTGGTACTTCAACCAATGGGCCGATTACCGTGGTAAACGCCACAGGTGAAGCTAAACCAAAAGTTGCAATCGCTACAGCAAGTGCCAATTCAAAGTTGTTTCCAGCCGCAGTAAAAGAGATTGCTGCTGTCTTCGGATAATCATTGCCCATCCATTTGCTCATAAAGAAGCTAATAAAGAACATCAAGACAAAGTAAATTGTTAAAGGAATCGCAATTCGTAAAACATCCATTGGCAGGCTTACAACATCACCACCTTTTAGGCTAAACATAGCCAAAATCGTGAACAGCAAAGCAATCAAACTTAGAGGACTGATTTTCGGAATAAACTTGGTTTGATACCACTCCACGCCTTTTTGTTTCACCAAAATTAAGCGCGTCAAGAAACCAAATAAAAACGGAATACCGAGATAAACCAAAACAGCATGGGTAATAGTCCAGAAATCAACATTGATCACTTGTCCTGCAACACCAAAATAAGGTGGTAAGAAGGTCAAGAACAACCAAGCATAGGTACTGAAAAATAAAATCTGGAAGATACTGTTAAAAGCAACCAATGCAGCAACATATTGGTTATCTCCGCAAGCCAAACCATTCCACACCAAGACCATCGCAATACAGCGAGCTAAACCGATCAGGATTAAGCCTGTCATGTATTCAGGATAGCTATGTAGAAAAATGATGGCTAAAGCAAACATCAATACTGGTGCTATCACCCAGTTCTGTACCAAAGACAGAGTTAAGGTTTTTTTGTCTTTAAACACCTGTGGTAGCGCAGCATAGTCTACTTTTGCTAATGGTGGATACATCATCAGAATCAAACCAATCGCAATTGGAATATTGACGGAATCCACACTCATTTTATCCAATGCCACTGACGCTTGTGGAAAGAACACACCGATCGCTATTCCCAACCCCATCGCAATGAAAATCCATAGCGTGAGATTACGATCTAAAAAGGATAATCTTTGTTGAGCCATGATGTTCTCATTCAATATCTGAGATGTGATTGATTGCAGCAATCAATTCAGGACGAGACATGTGTGCTGTATCCAATGCAAATAAAGCATCTAAACGACGATTGATATGGTCTACAGTCACTTGGAATGCCTGTAATTTTTCTTCTTTAGGTAAGTCTAAGTGTGATGGATCAGCCAAACCCCAATGTGCCTTGATCGCTCCACCCAAATAAAGCGGACACGCTTCTTGCGCTGCTGAATCACAAACCGTAATCACCACATCAGGTTGATATTGTTCACAATCATCAATGGTTTTACTCCACAAACCATCTGTTGAAAGACCAAGATTTTCTAAAGTTTCTATGGTCAATGGATGTACTTGCCCTGATGGCTTACTACCTGCACTGTATGCTTTCCAACCCTCTGGGGCACGATTATTAAACAGAACTTCTGACAGGATGCTACGGCAACTATTTCCAGTACACAAAAAAAGGAATTTCATATTTTTCTACTCGCAATAACTATTGATTTGTTGAAATGATGGAGCAACTTTTGGCTGTAAATCAGCATTTTTAAGGGTGTTAAGTACGTCTACGCACCAAGTGGGTAAATTAGGATTGAGACTGTAATAGACCCATTGTCCTTGGCGTCGATCTTGTAAAAGACCAGAAGAACGCAGTAAGGCTAAATGCCGTGAAATCTTGGGTTGGCTCAACTCTAGTTTTTCAGTCAAATCACAGACACACTGCTCATTATTCCCAAGAACCAACATGATAATGTTGAATCGTGTCTCATCAGCCAAACATTTAAAGAAATTGATTTGATCCATATTTTCACTCACTCAAACATATGGATATATTAATATTCATATATATCCGTGAAGTTTTTATTTCAATCGCTGCCCATCTGCATCAATCACTTGTTCACCATCTTCTTTAGTGAAAGCACCCTTTTGTGGGAGGGGCAGAATTTCTAAAACAAGTTCTGACGGACGACTTAAACGAGTTCCTAATTCAGTTACCACGAATGGACGGTTAATCAAAATTGGATACTGAAGCATAAAGTTAAGCAATTGATCCTCAGTCCAATCCTCTTGATCAATTCCTAAATCTGTATATGGAGCAACATTTTTGCGGATAGCCTCTCTCACCGTTAAATCCGCATCCGCAATCATTTGAATCAGTTCACTTTTAGATGGAGGTGTAACTAGATACTCAATCACTTCAGGTTCAATGTTGGCATTACGAATTAAGGCCAATGTGTTGCGTGATGTTCCACATTCAGGGTTGTGATAAATCTTCACTTTTGGAGTAGCAGACATTTGCTCAAACTCAATTAAATTTACAACTATATTTATATACGAATAAGCATATATATGCAAATCCATATTTATATAGCGAATAAAATTAACTATAAAAAATGACACCGTGATTTCTCATAGTGTCATTGCTCATAAAATGAAGTTATAACTTGCTTGAAATTAACCCCTTGAATGAACTCCATATTTATCAATCATGATCGAACTGGCTTCATTTAAGCCTCGAACCGTGACATTTGTACCATTCTTTTGGAACTTGTTGACCACGGAATCAAGCATAGCCACAGACGTTACGTCCCAAATGTGAGAGTGTGTTAAATCAATAATTACATCTTTAACATCTTCTTTAAAGTCAAAACCCTGCATAAATTTTTCTGAAGAGCTAAAGAAGATCTGACCGTGTAAATCATATAAACGGGTGTCACCTTCAAATGAAGCGATGACTTGAATATCATTCTCTAACTTATTCGCTAAGAACAATGCAGATAGCAGTACACCTGTTAAAACGCCTAATGCCAAATTGTGTGTTGCTACGACAACAATAACAGTCGCAATCATCACAACATTACTACTTTTTGGATTGTCTTTTAATTGGGTTACTGAACTCCATTCAAAAGTACTGATTGAAACCATGATCATCACAGCAACCAATGCAGCCATTGGAATGACTTTGAGCCAGTCACTAATAAAGACCACTAAGATTAAGAGGAAAATACCCGCAGAAAAAGTCGATAATCGTGTTAGACCACCTGACTTCACGTTAATCATCGATTGACCGATCATGGCACAACCTGCCATACCGCCCATGAAGCCAGAAGCAATATTTGCAATACCTTGTCCTTTACATTCCTGATATTTATCACTTGGCGTATCGGTCATTTCATCGACAATAGTTGCTGTCATCATAGATTCAAGCAAACCCACGGCTGCTAGAGCAATCGCATAAGGTAAAATAATAGACAGTGTTTCGAGATTTAAAGGAATATCAGGGATTAAAAATACAGGAAGCGTATCAGGCAATGATCCCATATCACCAACAGTTCTGACATCGATACCTAAGAAAATAGCAATAAGTGTAATCACAATGATACAAACAAGTGGAGATGGAAGTAATTTTCCTATTACTGGGATTAATGGCAATAGATAAATAATTGCCAAACCTAAAGCGACTAAAATGTATACATGCCATGTCACATTAATCAGTTCTGGAAGCTGAGCCATAAAGATCAAGATGGCTAAAGCATTTACAAAGCCAATAACGACAGATTTGGATACAAATCGCATTAATTTAGCAAGCTTTAAGTAACCTGCTAAAATCTGGATCACGCCAGTTAAAATCGTCGCTGCAAGTAAATATTGTAATCCGTGCTCTTTAACGAGTGTGACCATGAGTAATGCCATAGCACCTGTTGCGGCTGAAATCATTGCTGGGCGACCACCAACAAAGGAAATCACAACAGCAATACAGAAGGATGCGTATAGACCCACTTTAGGGTCTATACCAGCAATAATTGAAAATGCAATTGCTTCTGGAATAAGTGCTAGACCGACGACAAGACCTGCGAGCACATCTCCACGGATATTCGAGAACCATTGTTCTCGTACATTGGAAAACATAAAAATAGCCTATTTATATAGTTTTAGATAAAGGCTAGTGATGTGATATATACAACACACAAGCGACTACACCACATCACTAGACAGTGATGAGTTATTTACAAAAAGATGGGTAAATAAACTAGGGTGGAGTCAAAATCATAAGTGTGTGAATACGGATGGAAATGTAAATTGGACAGCTATTATAGGTGAAGTGGACTACAAATTCACTCTTTTCTATTCCGCAAATTTATAGAAAAAATGAAATACAAAGTAATTTCATGCACATATAGTTGTATGAAAATATTCTTTAATTAGAAAATCACCTACTTCTGTAAGCTGATGAATAAGTTTTTAAAGCGATTTTTCCATTCATCTGGTGTTGCATATAAATGTTTTATTGCAATCATTTTATGAATGAAACTATCACAGTACAGTGCCCATTTTTTTATTCCCTTGGCACTTTCTAGTTCAATGCAGATTTTTTTAATTTGTGCGCTTGTTAACTTCTGCTGTGTAAAGATAAGAAAAGCACAAAATGCTTCATGATTTTTATTTTTATGTATATCGATGAGATAGGAAAAACTTTTTTGATTTTTTAAGTCTAATTTTAAGAACAATAGTTTTCGCCCTTTATCATAATCAATCCATGAAGGATGCTTGGGTTCAGGCACAAGTTTTTTGATTTGAAGCAAATTAATACTCGCTATCATTTCACCATGTTCATTAATTGCAGAAATATGTTCTAGAGGAGAGTCCATTTCTGAGGCAAGTTCTTGGAGAGATTGAATAATATATTGAATATCAAAGCGCTCATCTCTGCTAGGTGGTGTATCTGTCGTTTCAGATTTTTTGATCTTAGTATTTTGATTACCATAAGGTTCATCAGATGATGTTTCGACATCTTTTGATTTATCTGAATATGGATGATTGGCTGTGCCAACTTCAATTGGATCATTAGTTGGTTCATTAAAAGAATACTTCAAAATACCTTGTGTATTTCCAGTTTCCACATCAGAACGCTTACGATATTCACCGCTTGTTCTTGATGGTGGTTTTTGTGTATTGATATGCTCATTTTTATTTTGACTTTTTTCACGAGGACGAGGATTTTTCTCATCAGGCTTTGAAACTGTATTGGTAAGGTCTTTGTTGACATCAATCATGTGATCGTTAATAGGATCAAATTTTTTCACTCTAGTGATAAAAAAACGAGTTTTATTGTCATCCAGCCAAATTCCTTCTGTTTCAAGGGAAAGCTTGGTGGGATGTGGCGGAAACACAATGGGATACCTTGTGCCTGTACCATGCTGAAGATGATTAAACTCAGTAACTTCCATACTTCTTTGAATTTTATCAACTATCATCTGTACATAAGGATTTAAGGCGAGATTAGCAAGAAAAATAATTGCAGTCTCGCCAATATCTTCATAGGGCTTTCTGATTTGAATTTTATATTCAACATTACCGTCCACAATTTCTGTTGTATAAGATTCTAAAAAACGATTAATGATGGATTGACTCGAAGTTCCTAATAAAAGTCCCCTAATATCCTTCCGATTGACGAATAAGCTATGCAAAATATGAATTGATGATGTGATCACTTGAGTTCCATCATTGGAATGCATTAGGCAATGATTCACTTTACGATATGAATCATTGGTGTATTTGGTAAATGGATAGCCTTGAAGAACATAATCAACTTTATTTGGGAGGAAATAGTTTTTTAAAGGAATGTAGTATTCAGAAGTATTGGGGATTCTGTCAGTAAGTTTTATATTCTTAGGTTTATTATTGGTGAAGTCGAAAGAAAATCGTTTTGTAATGAGTTTTCCTGAAAATCGATAGGATTGATCGGTTAAAACATTTCCATCCCAAATACTGCCATGTTGAACAGCATCAAGATCAAGTACGGGAACAAGGAATGTTGAGCACTTATCTAAAAATAACCATTGATCACTTTTTCTAATCTCAATTAATAACACTTCAACAAAAGGATTAGTTGAGTCGTTATCTTCATTTCGAACAAGTCCACCATATCTATAAACCACTCGACTAATATTATCGTTTGGGAAGCAATCAATAGTCGTTATTTTGTCATTATTAACAGGCATATATTTTTACAAAATGAAAAATTAAAGCTAATAGATAATATAATTTTTATTCTTGCTCTAGTTTATTTGTGTAAACTCTGATTTATTTGTGGAACTGACACCCGCCACCGACTAAGGCAATAGCAGATGCCGTATGGTGCGGAGCACGATAGGGACGTTGTCCAAAGTGATGCTTTAAATTGGCAATCGAATAAATACTGGCAACTTGCAGATTTTCCTGATGATTGAGTGGCGGTAAAATACTGGGTAGCCGAGAGGCTAATAATGTTTTGCCTGTGCCGGGTGGACCTTTAAATAAAATAGAATGCCCACCAGCAGCTGCAATTTCTAAAGCTCGGCGTGGACGCATTTGTCCTTTTACATCTGCTAAATCAAACTTATAATGTTGCTGCAATGCAGTACTTACATTTTCAGTTGCAGAAATTGTTTGCGTATTGGAAAAATGCGCACAGACTTGTTTTAAGTGAGACGCAGCGAAGACTTTGATTTCAGGCAGTTGTGCTGCCTCTGTTGCATTTTCTGTGGGGAGCATTAAGCAGTGTTGTGCCTGTTGGCATGCCATAGCAATGGTCAATGTGCCTGAGCTTGGTCTAAGATGCCCATCGAGTGCTAATTCCCCAATAAATTCAAAATCATCCGTTTGACCTTCAGGAATTTGACCTGTGGCAATTAAAATCCCCATTGCAATGGGGAGGTCTAAGCGTGAGCCATCTTTGGGTAAATCGGCTGGGGCTAAATTAATGGTTAAACGTTTGGTCGGAAATTGAAAACCACTGTTAATAATGGCTGAGCGCACTCGATCTTTACTTTCTCTCACCGCAGCTTCAGGTAAACCTACAATGGTTAAAGAGGGTAAACCTGCGCTGACATGAACTTCAACTTCTATTTGTGGTGCATGTAACCCGAGTAAACCTCGTGTATAAATTTTGGCAAAAGACATGTTATTATTCCAATTTGCTTTATTTTTAATCGTTTTATTGTTTTTATGCACTTCTTTTGTGCAAAAAATATTATTTTTTATTTTTGAATCAAGGTTTCTAGGGTCTTAACTTGTGCTTGTAAGGCTGTTAAACGGGTATTGGCATTTTGTAGTGCAGTTTTTTGGCGTTCTAATTCATCTTTTGAGACCAGATCCATTTTACTGACAGTTTCATTGAGTAATGCACGTAAATTGTGCTCTAAATCTTTCTTGGGTTGATCAATTTGTTCCAAAATTGCCTGTAATAGTGTTTCAATCATTTTAATGTCCAAAAAATAGTGAGATTGGTTTAGTTTAACATTGCTTTGAAATAGACCCTAGTGTTAACTGAATAGTATCGAGTGAATTAATAATAAAATACAAAAAATCAATCGCAAATATAAAATTTTTAAAGTGAAAACTACAAGAAAATGTATAAAATAAGGTACAAGGCGATTTCTGACAAAATCACTTAACACTCCCCAACCGTTAAGTAATTTTGGCATGAAAATTGAACATAAAACCTTACTGGTGATAAAAGCCGAAGGAAAACAACATGAAACTCGTAACAGCAATTGTAAAACCATTCAAATTAGATGATGTCCGTGAAGCATTGTCAGAAATTGGCGTTCAAGGGATTACCGTCACAGAAGTGAAAGGTTTTGGTCGTCAAAAAGGTCACACTGAACTTTATCGTGGTGCTGAATATGTCGTTGATTTTTTACCAAAAGTGAAAATTGAAATTGCAATCAGTGACGAAATGGTAGATTCAGTGATCGAATCAATTACACGTGTTGCAAGCACTGGGAAAATTGGTGATGGGAAAATTTTTGTCACTAATCTAGAACAAGTCATTCGTATTCGTACAGGTGAAACTGGTGCGGATGCTGTTTAATTTGGCATGAAGTTTGCTGAGTAACAGATAACTCAGAAAAACTTGGTTGGGGGATACGAATGAAAAAAATACTACTTGCGCTCAGCCTGTCTGGCGCACTTCTTGGTGGATCAGTTGCGTGGGCTGAAGAAAGCGTAACTGAACCCACTGCTACAGCAGTCACAGCATCAAGTGCTGCTACGCCAACATCTATATCAACAACAGAAAGTACACCTGTTGCTGCTCCAGCAGTAAAAGAAGAACCAACGTTAAATACGGGTGATACGGCTTGGATTTTGGTTTCAACTGCTTTGGTTTTGCTGATGACGATTCCTGGTCTCGCATTATTCTACGGCGGTATGGTGCGTAAAAAAAATGTCCTAAGTACCATGGCACACAGCTTACTTGCTGCTGCAATTGTAAGTATTGTTTGGGTGGTCGTTGGCTATACCTTAACCTTTAGTGGTGGTAATGCCTTTATTGGTAATCTAGATAAACTCATGCTTTCAGGTATCACAACCGATGCACTCAGTGGTACGATTCCTGAAATTCTTTTTGTTATTTTTCAAATGACCTTTGCCATTATTACTGTGGCGATTATCAGCGGTTCTATCGCTGAACGTATGAAATTTAGTGCTTATATTGCATTTATTACAATTTGGGTCGTGATTGTGTATGCCCCTATTGCCCATTGGGTATGGGGTGGTGGTTGGTTAATGAATGATGGTGCACTTGATTTTGCAGGCGGTACGGTGGTGCATATCAATTCAGGTGTAGCAGGCTTAGTTACCGCATATTTATTGGGTAAACGTATTGGGCTTGGTAAAGAGTCAATGGCGCCACATAATCTAACTTTAACCGTGCTTGGTGCAAGTCTGGTTTGGGTCGGTTGGTTCGGTTTCAATGGTGGGTCTGCTTTAGGTGCAAACGGCTCAGCAGCCTATGCTTTAATGACCACACAAATTGCCGCAGCCGCAGCAGCAATTTCATGGTTATTGGTTGAGAAAGTGGTACGTGGGAAAGCATCTGTATTGGGTGCTGCATCAGGTGCAGTTGCAGGTCTAGTGGTCATCACTCCAGCGGCAGGTTTTGTCACTGTTGGTGGTGCTTTGATTATGGGCTTGATTGGTGGTGTGGTTTGTTTCTGGGGAATCTCTGGTCTTAAACGTATCCTTAAAGCAGATGACTCTTTAGATGCATTTGGTCTACATGGTGTGGGCGGTATTGTTGGTGCCATTCTAACAGCGGTATTTGCAAGTGAATTTATCATGGGTGAAAAAGCTCCAACTGACATGATGCATCAAATTTGGGTACAAGTTGAAGGTGTGCTTGCAACAATTGCATATTCTGCGGTTATGACTTTTATCATCTTGAAAGTGATTGATTTGGTGATTGGTATCCGTGTTGGTACAGATGATGAGCGTATGGGACTTGATTTAAGTCAACATGGCGAGCGTATCGAATAAGACTAATCATAGAATTACATCTAAAGCAGTACTATATATTGTGGAAAACAGCCCAATTGGGCTGTTTTTTTTCTATATATTGCGTAAAGCTCAACAACAATCCTTTTTTTTGATACACTAAAGCAAATCTTACAAATGTGTTCAATTAAATCATTATGCATTGTCCATTTTGCAACGCCGCAGATAGTAAAGTGATCGACTCACGTTTGGCAGCTGAAGGTTGCCAAATTCGTAGACGCCGTGAATGTATTAAATGTGCAGAACGATTTACCACTTTTGAAACCTATGAAGTGGTGATGCCAAGGGTAAATAAGTCTGATGGTAAAAGTGAACCTTTTGATGAGTCAAAACTACGTCGCTCACTGATGCATGCACTTCAAAAACGTCCCGTCACGCAAGAACAAATTGAAACCGTACTCAGTGATATTCAACTCAAAATTCGCCGTTTGGGTGAGCGAGATGTACGTTCACGGACAATCGGAGAAATTGTGATGCAGTCTTTGTTTGCATTAGATCATGTGGCATATGTGCGTTTTGCTTCGGTGTATCAAGATTTCCAAGACGTTGAAGCTTTTCGCCGTCAGATTGAATTGATGCAACACCGTGATCAAGAAAAGCAAGATTGATACGGAATATCTGAGAAAATTATGAGCCTTACCTCTTTTGAGCAAGATGCACAGCATCAATATTGGATGCGACAAGCCATTGCATTGGCACAACAGGGTCAATATTCCACACGTCCAAATCCGAATGTCGGTTGTGTCATTGTGAAAGATGGCAAAGTGGTTGGAACAGGTTTTCACCCCAAAGCAGGTCAACCCCATGCAGAAGTTTTTGCGTTACGTGAAGCAGGGCAATTGGCACAAGGTGCAACAGCTTATGTGACCTTAGAACCTTGTGCGCATTATGGTCGTACACCACCTTGTGCCAAAGGTTTGGTGGAGGCAGGTGTAGCGCATGTGGTGGTGGCATGTTCTGACCCGAATCCGTTGGTGTCAGGGAAGGGGGTGCAAATTCTAAAAGAGGCAGGCATTCACGTTGAAGTTGGGGTCTGTGAACCAGAAGCTGCCGTTTTAAATAAAGGCTTTTTAAAAGCGATGGCGAGTGATATGCCTTATGTGCGTTTAAAAGTCGCTTCTAGTCTAGATGGGCGTACAGCGATGGCATCAGGTGAGTCAAAATGGATTACAGGTTATGAAGCACGTCAAGATGTGCAGCATTGGCGTGCCATTTCGGGTGCTGTGATCACAGGTATTGAAACCATTTTAGCTGATGATCCACAACTTAATGTACGTCAGTTAGTGGATGTTAATCTTGATGATATCGTGCAACCACAACGGGTTGTTTTAGACCGTCAAGGGCGTTTGCCGTTGGATGCACAGATTCTCAAGCACCCTGAAACTGTCATGGTCATGGGGCCATTTCGTCAGGAGCTTGCCCAATTGGGTGTGACACAATTGGAAATTCAGTCTTTGTCAGCGTTACTCAGAACACTGAAAGATTTTCAAATTTATGATGTGATGGTTGAAGCAGGTGCAACACTTTCGACCGCTTTTTTACAAGAAAATTTAGTCGATGAAGTGATTAGCTATGTTGCACCAACATTTTTAGGTCAATCCGCACGTGCCATGTTCAATGCTAATTTTGAACAGATGTCACAACAACTTCGTTTTAAACTTGAGGATGTGATCCCATTAGGACAAGACATCCGCTTAAGATTAACTCCTTTGCAAGAGTCAGTATGAATTCAGAGACTTCTTCGGTATATCACAAACGTCGTCACGCCGCCCGTACGACAGATGAATATCTTTTCAATCAGCTTGTACCTTATTTGGGGAACAAGCGCCGATTGTTACATCTGATTTTAGAAGCATTGGAGCAGACAGGGACATTACACCATAAAGGAAAACGTGCTCCAATTTTTGCTGACTTTTTTGCAGGAAGTGGTGTGGTGTCGCGTTTAGCGCGACAAAATGGTTACCGTGTGATTGCAAATGATTGGGAACCTTATAGCCACGCCTTAAATCATGCACTTTTGGCATGTACAGATGCGCCCGCATTTAAGGAATTGGGGGGGTATCAAAAAGCGATAGATTATTTAAACCGGTTGCCCGAAGTCAAAGGTTGGGTAACCCATAATCTATGTCCACGTAATGATGAGATTTATGATCCTAGTCGTGACCGTTTATTCTTTAAACGTCGTAATGGGATGCGAATAGATGCCATTCGTCAGCAAATTGCGACATGGCAAGCGCAAGGTGCAATTGATGATGTGGAAATGAGTGCTTTGCTTGCACCTTTATTATACTCAGCAAGTTTTGTCAGTAATACCAGTGGCGTATTTAAAAGCTTTCATCATGGTTGGGGCGGGCGTACGCAGTCTGCTTTGGAACGGATTGAGTCTTTACTTTGGTTGATGCCAAGCCGTTTTTGTGACATTGGGGCAGATGCGAAACAAAGTACACCCATGGCAGAAATGTGGTGTGTCGATGCACAGCATTTAGCCAATCAAATGAGTGGCTTTGAAGTGGATGTTGCTTATCTTGACCCGCCGTATAATCAGCATGCATATAGTAGTAATTATCATGTTTTAAACTCTTTAACCTTGTGGGATCAAGTGGATATTCCAACACCTGATACCAAGGGATTTAAGAGCGGGATTGACCGAGCATGGCGTAAAGAGCGCCCAAGTCCTTATAATTCTTCTAAACATGCACAAGAAGCGTATGAAAAATTATTGTCGACGATTAATGCTCGTTATATTTTAACCAGTTATTCAACGGATGGTAATATCGAAGTTAAAGACTTGCTCGAAGCCAATTTAAAACGTGGCAAAGTGTCGCTTTTGACTCAAGATGTACCCCGTTATCGAGTGAGTAAGCAACGTCAGTCAGAGCGTGCACGTGTCTTAGAGTTTATTGTGATTACCGATACGCATGCTAAATCAGGCCCACCACTGCGCCAACTCTTAGGTCAGCTTTATCATTTCGCTGAATTGGGCGGAGTAGATACGTCAGGTGTTTGTACGCAACTGGATTTGTGGTAAGGCGAAATAAAACAGATGCTTAAAAATAGCATCTTTTTTAGTGCTGAAAATGCCATGGAATTGATGGCATCATTGAATCGCGCTCAGCTTTGTTATGATCTGTATATAACAACTTTTAAATGCGCATTGGGCAAGAAGCGTGATAAAGAAAAGATCGAATTACACGACGTTCTTGCATAGAATAGCATTGCAACCCAAAAACAAAGGTGAAATATGTTTACAGGCATTATTGAAAGTTTAGGTCAAGTAGAAAGTTTGCAAAGCGTAGGCGGTGATGTGCGTTTACGTATTCATACCGACTTAGATATGTCTGATGTACATTTAGGCGATTCAATTGCAACCAATGGAATTTGTCTCACCGTGATTGATTGGGGTGAAAATTGGTATGCGGCTGACGTTTCACGGGAAAGCTTAAACCGTTCGACTTTGGCAGATTGGAAAGTCGGGCAGGTGGTCAATGTTGAAAAAGCCATGTTGCCTACCACACGTTTTGGTGGGCATATTGTCAGTGGGCATGTGGATGTGGTCGGTGAGATTACGGTTGTTCGTTCAGATGCGCGTTCATTATATTTTGAAGTCACTGCCCCTGTTGAAATTGCGAAATATTTAGCAGAAAAAGGCTCCATTACTGTCGATGGTATTAGCTTAACGATTAATCATTTACGTGGAAATATTCTGAGTTTAAATTTGATCCCTCATACGGCAGAACGTACCAACATTGGGACATGGAAAGTCGGAACAAAAGTCAACTTAGAGGTAGATATTTTAGCACGTTATATTGAGCGTTTATTACTTGGTGATAAAGCGGCTGAAGTGAAAACTGAGTCAAAACTCAGTATGGAATTTTTAGCACAAAATGGCTTTTTAAAATAGGCGAGTGTAGCTTGAGAAATCAAAAGTCTAATTTATTTTAGGCTTTTTTTTATTTACATCATGAAACTAGACGAATATATTGCAATGACTTTATTAACAAGAGAATAGAGTATTGCTTGATTTTTTGATGCATATAGAACAATTATTGCCTGTGTTACTTGATCAATATGGTTTATGGATTTATGCCATTTTATTTCTGATTATTTTTGCAGAAACTGGCTCAGTCTTTATGTTTTTTTTGCCAGGCGATAGTTTGCTCATTGCCATTGGCGCATTGTGCTCAACGGCTGAAGCGGTGCATTTGAGCTATATGGCAATTTTGCTGATGATTGCTTCAATTTTAGGTTATATCGTGAATTACTATACAGGGCGAGCACTCGGATTTCGTTTTTTTAACAAGCATCCTAAAGTTTTCAAACCTGATTATATTGAAAAAACCAATGCTTATTTTCTAAAACATGGCGGTAAGACCATCATGATGGCACGTTTTATTCCTTTTGTGCGTTCATCTGCACCATTTGCCGCAGGTGCAGGGCATATGAAGATGAGTAATTTTATGTTTTATAATGTCTTAGGCGGGGTTTTTTGGATTGGTATTTTATTAGGAATTGGTTATGGGACAGGGAATTTGATTTCTTACACAGTTGATTTATTTTAATAAAACTGCATGCTTTTAAATGAAGATAAAAACCAAGCCTATTTGAATTGAGCTTGGTCTATGAAATAATTTTAAAAATAAAAATCAATGTTTGGTAATGGTGATTTCTGTAGGCTGGAACCATTGTTTTTTCGGGAGATCTTGTTCGATTGAAAAAAAACCTTTTTCAGATTCAAGACTTAAAAATACAGAAATTGAATGAAAGTCTGCACGACTGATCAATAAGTCCTGCGCGGAAAGCGTCCATTTTTCACCTGAATCAAGAACTGCAATTTGCTCAGAGATTTGATCTAACATATCCATTTTATGTTCCTAGTCATGCAATTTTGAAGAATTCAAAAATTGTTTTGATCATCAAAAGATTAAAACATGACTATGATGTGACACTTTCATGTCAATTTAATGACATCTTAAATCACAAAAAATACTAAGGTTATCCGTTATTCTTCTTTAGAGAATTGTGAATTTTTCAAAATGTAGGCAATTTCTTCATCTGAGGCTGCTTTAAGTTTAGCTCTAAAGTCTTGAACCGCTTTTTCAATCCAGGTTTCTGCTTCAAGCTCTAAACGTAAGCGCACACTTTCTAGTTCAGACATGATTTGATGGTCTGCAATTTTAAAATGATTATTTGCATAATCTGTCGCAGGTGTATTGGGATTTTTGGTATAGCGTTCAGTATGTTTTGAAATCTCAGAAAGAATGTCTTCACGTAAAGCAGCAAGAGAAACAGTTTGCTGTTGATATTGGCGTATTTCATCATCTAACAGTTGCTGATTATATTGCTTTTGTAGTGCTCTTTTTTCAGCTAAAGATTTTTCTAAAGCCAATTGTTTACGAACACGTGCCTCTTCGATCAGTTGAGCTTTGAGATCTGCATAAGCTTGTTCAACTTTAAGCTGTGCGACTTGCATGGCACGTTTGTCATTGTCCATCCATGCTTGGAGATTTGACTCAGGACTTAACAAATCACAAATGCGATTGAGATCATCTAGATAGGTTTGGCGTACAGCCTCAGGTGCGTCTAGCCAACGCTGTTTAAAATCTTGACCTACATTCAATGCCACCATGCATCTCCTTTTGAGATTTGAAAATACTTTTAGAGTTTAAATGTTTGAGGGGAGAAGCCTAAACGTCGGTATGTTTTGTATTTTTCACGACCGATTTGTTTAGCAGGCTCATCATTTTCAACAATTTCAATAATGTGACTAAATTGTGCAGCTTGTTCAAGTGCTTGATTGTTAAAATTAAACACAATCCATTCAGATGCATTGGGTAAATGAGCAGAAATACAGATGGGTGCTGTTTCTTGATCAATCCCATGTGCGAGGAAGCTACTTGCATCAAATTCCCATAGTAAATCATCAAGTTGCTGCTGTATTTCGAGATCAGGACAATGAATCCAAATTTTGGCATGTTGCTTTGAAATCTTGCGGCAGAGACGACAAGTGCTTTGCACTCGTCGTTCTGGGCTTTTTTCAAACAGATAAAAGCTAATTTTAGCCATGGGTTTTCGCACGATTGGCAATGAATTGCATGAGCAATGGTACAGGACGCCCTGTAGAGCCTTTCGCTGCACCTGATAACCATGCTGTTCCTGCCACATCTAAATGTGCCCAACGGTATTCACGTGTGAAACGTTGTAAGAAGCATGCTGCTAAAATTGCGCCTGCTTGAGGACCTGCACCACTGATATTGCCAATGTCTGCAAAGTTTGAATCGAGCATTTCTTGATAATCGTCAATGACAGGAAGTCGCCATACACGGTCAAAGCTTTCCTCACCTGCAACATTGATTTCTTGTGCAAGTTCATCATCTGGCGTAAATAAACCACTGAGTACTTTACCAAGTGCAACTACACAAGCGCCTGTCAATGTCGCAATATCAATCACCACTGCAGGATTAAAACGTTTGACGTAGGTCAGCGTGTCACACAATACCAAACGACCTTCTGCATCGGTATTTAAAATTTCAACAGTCTGTCCACTCATTGTGGTGACAATATCACCCGGACGGGTTGCATGACCTGATGGCATATTTTCAGCAGCAGCAATCGTACCCACCACATGGATCGGTAAGTTGGCTTCACATAAAGCGCGTAATGTACCAAGTACAGAGGCTGCACCGCACATATCAAACTTCATTTCATCCATGCCGATACCAGGTTTAAGCGAAATACCGCCAGTATCAAAAGTAATCCCTTTACCGACTAAGACCACAGGGGCTTGATCTGGATTGGCTTTATATTCAAGGGTAATGACTCGTCCTGGGCGTTCTGAACCTTTGCTGACAGCAAGGAATGAATGCATGCCTAAATCAGCCAATTGCTGTTCTTCGAGTACTGTTACTTTTAAAACATCAGGGAATTCAGCAGCAAGCGCGCGTGCTTGATCTGCTAAATATTCAGGAAAACAGATATTTGCAGGGCAGTTGCCTAAGTCACGTGCAAAGTTTTGACCTTGTTGCACTGCTTCAATCAAACTGATTTGTGCTGCATCAAGGCTAGTTTGTGCAGCAACAAGTTCAACATCAGTGAGCAGAAATTCATTCTTTTTGCTTTTGAACTCATCATAGCCATATGCAGCTTGCGTCAAACTTAAAGCAAAGAGGTAATGTAATTCAGCAGGTAAAGCCGAAATATCAATACTGATTTGTTTGAATTTTTTTTGTGACGCTTTGATAATGATTTGTGAGATTTTTGCTAATTTTGCAGCTTTTAACTCACTTGCTTGACCAACTCCGACTAAAATGCTGTAAGCATTTTGTGTCACTTGACCAACCAGTGTTAACGTTTCCGCAACACTTGCTTTAAATTGTGTTGCGTTAATTGCAGTATCTAAATCTTTGATTTGATAGTTAGAATGTACTTCTGCTAAGTGGTCTGAACTTGCCAAAATAAAAAGTGCTTGGCTTGATGCACTGCTTGTTGCTGAAGTATGAATGCTTAATTTCATATGCGATCTATATGCCTTTAGAGACGTTTGAAAACATTAAACCATTGAAACACTACCAATGATAGAATTTCAATGTGGTTTTATATTTTTAACATTCGGGTAAAATACTAAAACGCATATTCCCCAACTCACTTTGGAAGATTCCCTTGATTATAAGACGTTATCTCGTCAAACAAGTTGTTTCAACATCTTTGGTTGTTGTTGCACTGCTCACACTCATTATGATGGGTGGACGTTTGATCAAGTATTTTGGTGTCGCAGCTCAAGGGCGCTTAGATGCCACGATTTTATTTAGTATTATTGGCTATCGCTTACCTGAATTTTTGACTTTAATTTTGCCGCTTGGCTTTTTTATTGGCTTAATGCTGGTCTTTGGTCGGCTCTATGTAGATCATGAAATGGCGGTTTTAAACGGAAGTGGGGTCAGTAAAATCCAACTTGCACGCTTACTTATTCCATTAACTGTGGTGTATTTGGTGGTACAAAGTGTGTTGATGATTTGGATGTCACCTTGGGGTATTCGTGAATATGAAAAATTAGTATCAACCCAAGCAGTGCGAACAGGTTTTGACTTGGTTCGACCCAAAGAATTTATTTCTTCAGGTCCTTATACCATCTATGCAGGTTCTTTATCTGATGATCGTAAAAATTTAAAAGATATTTTCTTTTATCAGCGAGCGGAAAAAGCAGGTAAACCTGATGTGATGATTTTGGCAAAAGAAGCCACTCGTGTTGAAGTTGCTGATGATACGGCGAATGTTGTAGACCTATTGCAAGGTCGCCGTTACGAAATTTATCCAGGTCGGCCTGAATATACCCAAGCTGAGTTTCAGTCTTATCGTTTACGTTTAGAAAATGACAAAGAAGCCAAATTTGAAAGTAATGAAGTAGAAGCTTTGCCATTTTCTAAGTTACTCAAAAATACTGCCGACCCTGTGATAAGTAGTGAGTTGGGGTGGCGGATTTTTGTACCTTTTAGCATGATTGTGGCATTGATGTTAGCAACAGCATTGTCAGAAGTGAGTCCACGTCAAGGGCGTTATTTAAAACTCTTTCCAGCATTGTTGATTTTTGCCAGTTTAATTGTCGCACTCATGGCGATTAAAACCCGCATCAGTAAAGATGAAATCGGCATGTGGGCATATCCTGCAGTATTGTTATTCTATGCAATTGCTGCTGCATTATTTTCCCGTAAGCAAAAGTTAGCACCTAAAATCAAAAAACAAATTCAGCGAGTGAAATCATAATGTTAGCACGTAAAATTGTCGCCAAGCATGTGGTCAATACGACAGCACTCGCAATGTTGGGTGCAACAGCAGTATTATCGATCTTGCAAATTCTATTTACTTATTTAGGTGAATTGGGAGAGTTAAAAGACGGTTATAGCGCTTGGAATGCTTTCCAGTATGTGATGTGGGGCGCACCGAAATACCTTTATGAGATTCTCCCTATTTCTGCTTTGATTGGTGCGGTTTTGGGGTTAGGCACATTAGCATCGAATAGTGAATTGATTGTAATGCGTGCTTCAGGAATTAGTCTGTGGCGTATTGTGGGTTGGGTCATGCGATCAGCCATGCTATTGGTTGTACTTTCTTTTATCTTGAGCCAATTTGTTGTGCCTTATACCAACGAACAAGCGAAAAGTATCAAAAGTAAACAAAGTGTTGCAGCTTTAGGTGAAGTTAAAGGTTATTGGACAAGAGAAGGGCAGCGTTTTATTTATATTGACTATGCCAACTCAAAAGGTAATTTAAAGCAAGTCCAAGTTGTTGACTTTGATCAAGATTATCGTATGAAATCGCTGTTAAATGCTGAACAAGGCAATTTTGTTGAAAATGGTCAATGGAACCTCAGCCAAGCGACACAAGTAAATTTACAATCAGATGGCCGAGCAACCCTGAACCGTGATCGCCAGCATAATTTTGCTTTAGCATTACAACCTAAATATGTGCATATGGTGACGATTGATCCTGAAGATTTATCACCTAGCCAATTGGTCAGCTTTATGCGCTATATGGATCAATATAGCCAAGTGCCCAAAACATATTTATTGGCATTTTGGCAAAATGTTGGTTCGCCGTTTGCTTTGTTAGCACTGGTTTTGATTGCTTGTTCATTTATTTTTGGACCATTACGTCAGCAGTCTATGGGCTTTCGTTTAGTGATTGCTCTATTTGTTGGACTTGGTTTTTACTATATTCAAGACTTTTTAGGTTATGCGAGTTTGGTCTATTCACCATCTCCTGCATGGTTTGTATTCGTACCAATCGTACTGATGTTTGGTGTGGGTAGTTATTTATTATATCGAGCGAGATAGTAATCTTTCTCATTTAAAATACTGATGGTACTTATAAATGAATACCATCAGCAGCACATAGAGTCTTATCTCAAAAGAAGGTAAGATATGACGATTAATTTGTAAACAGAAAAGAGTGTAAATCATGACGGATGCAACTGCTGGCAAAATCCCTCACGTTCTTGTGATCATGGACGGTGTGGGTCATCGTGAAGCGGTCGAAGATAATGCGTTTTTAGCAGCAAAAACGCCAAATCTAACCATGATGCAAGACAAGCATCCGCATAGTTTAATTTCAGGCTCTGGTGAAGATGTCGGTCTACCTGATGGTCAAATGGGTAACTCTGAAGTCGGTCACATGAACTTGGGTGCAGGTCGTGTGTTGTATCAAGACTTTACCCGTATTACCAAAGATATTCGTGATGGTGCTTTTTTTGAGCATGAAGTTCTTGTCGATGCTGTAGAAAAAGCCAAAGCAGCGAATGGGGCAGTGCATATCATGGGTTTATTGTCACAAGGTGGTGTGCATTCACATGAAGATCATATCGTGGCAATGTGCGAGTTAGCATTGAAACGTGGTGCTAAAGTGTATTTACATGCCTTCCTTGATGGACGTGATACACCGCCACGTAGTGCACAGCCTTCATTGGAAAAACTGGATGCTTTATTTGCACAATATTCAAATCAAGGTCGTATTGCCACCATGATTGGTCGTTATTTTGCCATGGATCGTGACAACCGTTGGGAGCGAGTTGAACAAGCTTACCGTTTAATGACCGAAGGCGAAGCGCTTCGTGTTGTTGACTCTGCGGTTGAAGGCTTGGAACAAGCGTATGCAGCCAATGAAAATGATGAATTTGTGAAAGCGACTCGCATTGGTGAAATTGCCAAAGTTTCAGATGGTGACAGCATTGTGTTTATGAATTTCCGTGCTGACCGTGCACGTGAAATCACCAAAGCCTTTGTTGAAAAAGACTTTGCAGGTTTTGAACGTAAAGTTGTACCAAATCTGTCTAAATTTGTCATGTTGACACGCTATCAGGCAACGATTGATGCACCTGTTGCGTATATGCCTGAAGAACTTAAAAATTCAATTGGTGAATACTTATCTTCATTGGGAAAAACCCAATTACGTATTGCTGAAACTGAAAAATATGCACATGTAACATTCTTCTTTAGTGGTGGTCGTGAAGATGAATATCCAGGTGAAAAGCGTATTTTGATTCCATCACCAAAAGTTGCAACCTATGACTTACAGCCAGAAATGAGTGCACCTGAGGTTACAGAACAATTGGTTGCTGCGATTAATTCAGGTGAATATGACTTATTGGTGGTGAACTATGCCAATGGTGATATGGTCGGTCATACAGGTGTATTCGATGCCGCTGTAAAAGCAGTAGAGGCTGTAGATACAAGTTTAGGGCGTTTGTATGAAGCAGTGATGGCAAAACATGGGCATATGATTATTACTGCCGATCATGGTAATGTAGAACAAATGCAAGACTATGTCAGTGGTCAGGTTCATACTCAACATACCACTGAATTAGTTCCATTTATCTATGTTGGCCCAACTTCAGCTACAATTGCAGAAGGTGGTGTGTTGGCAGATGTTGCTCCAACATTGTTGAATCTCATGAATATTCCTGTACCTAAAGAAATGCAGGGACGTAATTTAATTACGCTAAATCCATAAAACCAAAAAGGTGAGTGAATGGCTCAAGCTTGGAAATACATTGCTGTTTTAACAGGGTTAATTGCCAGTGGAAGCCATTCTGTTTGGGCTGCGGAGCAATCCGCAGTGCTCGATTTTGATGATGAAATGGAGCAAAGTACAGCCGAAGTCCCCATAGAGTCTATTGAACAATTTGTGCAAATTTATGGCATTGTCAAAGACAATTATGTACAAGAAAAACCTGATGATTTTTTATTTTTACAAGCAATTAAAGGCTTGGTGAGTGGGTTAGATCGCTATTCACGTTATTTAAGTCCAGAAGACTATAAGCAGTTGATGCAATATACTGAAGCAGATTTGGCAACAGTCGACTTTAAACTGGTTTTTGATACACATATGCATCAGTGGCAAATCAGCCAATTAAAAGAAAATTCAGACGCAGCAAAACAAGGCTTAAAAGAAGGCTTCACTGTTTTTAAAATTGATAATCAAGAGCTAAAAAATTTAAATGCAGAACAAGTTGAAGACTTGTTACATGGTTCAATCGGTTCGAGTTTTCAATTACAACTCAACCCGAAAAGCCCTGCGATTACGTTATTACGCAATAAAAAACTAGAAATTGCAGATATTGAGCCTGTCCTATTACACAATCAAGTCTTGGTTTTAAAAGTTAAGGTATTTCAGCAAGATACCGCAAATGAAATCAAGCGTCTTTTAGAAGAATATAGCGCAGCACGGATTAAAGCGGTATTGATTGACCTACGTAATAATCCAGGTGGATTATTATCATCTGCTGTTGAAACCGCGGATTTATTTTTAAATCAAGGAACGATTGTTTCAACCAAAAGCCGTTCCGAAGGTAATCAACAATTTCAAGCTTTACCCGGCAATGAGTTTACCCAACTTAAAATGGGGATTTTAATTAATAATCGCTCAGCATCGGCAGCAGAAGTATTTACTGCTGCGATGAAAGACCATCAACGTGCGTGGGTGATGGGTGAGAAAAGTTATGGTAAAGGGGTGGTACAAAAGCTTTTTCCATTACCGAATGGTGCAGCCTTACAAATGACGGTATCACATTATTTCACGCCTAAAGACACGAAAATTGATGGCTTAGGGATCACACCAAATCAAGAGTACCCTTGGCATTTAGAAATGAAAGAAGACACATATTTAAATAATGTCTCTGAACTTTTGTTGAAGCATCGTGATTGATGGAAATAGGCTACTGAAACTAAAAAATAATTCAATCTTCATGTTCAGTGTGCACAGCCGATATTTTGAAAACTTATAAAATCTTGAGTTAGCCTGAGTGCAAATTTCTTTATGCTCAGTCTAATCTGAGGGTACTGTGGGTCTACAACCCACAATGTAAGTCTGATAGATGATTAATCTCAGATATTGAGATTAATCATCATCACTGTCTAAGCCAAACTTTTTCAAGCGATAGCGCAAAGAACGGAATGTCATACCGAGTTTTTTGGCGGCTAAGGTTCTGTTCCAATGGGTTTGATTTAAAGCATTTAATAACACTTCTTTTTCCACTTTTTCTAAGTATTGTTCTAAGCCTTCAGTGGGGATCTTCCCAGACGCTTCTTGTGAATTTGTTGAGTTTTCATAACTGATGCCCGTATCTGATTTTTCCACATTAAAATTACGTTTCTGTGAATATTGCAAATGCTCAATACAGATCAGGTGCCCATCACTTAAGGTAATTGCACGTTCAATCATATTGCGTAGTTCACGAACATTGCCTAAAAAGGGTTGCGATTGTAAAAAGCGTTTGCCATCTTCAGACAGTTCTTTATTGGCAATATCCCATTCCAAACAGATATTGTGTATAAAATGTTCTGCTAAAATGAGAATATCTTTGCCCCTTTCACGCAGGGGAGCTAAGTGTAAGTCCATGACATGGATACGGAAAAATAGATCTTGTCTAAATTTACCTTGTTGCACGCGTTCTTCAAGATTTTGATTGGTTGCGCTGATGATGCGAAAATCTACATCGATTTCTTGTTCGCTGCCTAGTGGACGAATTTTCTTTTCTTGTAAGGCGCGTAATAGTTTGGTCTGTGTATTTAAGGATAGTTCCGCAATTTCATCTAAAAATAGACACCCCCCATTAGCCGATTGAATTAACCCCAGTTTATCTTGGGTCGCTCCTGCAAAACTATGACTGACGTAGCCAAAAAGTTCTCGGTCGATGAGTTCTTCAGAAATAGCACCACAGTTAATGACCACAAATGGGCTATCACTGCGATTACTCAGTTTATGAATCAAATTTGCAACGACTTCTTTGCCTGTGCCTGATTCACCTGAAATAAAAACAGGGGCTTGTGAGCGAGCGACTTTTTTAAGGGTTTCCTTCAACTTTAACATGGGCTTAGATTCGCCAATGAGAAGTTGATGCTCTAGTTGCAAATTTTCCTCACTATAATCGATTAAAGGCACGTGCAAGGCTTTGGTGAGCAGTTGGTGTAAATGCTGTTGATTAATTGGTTTATTCACGAAATCAAATGCACCTGCTTTGAGTGAGGCGATTGCAATTTCCATATTGCCATAGGCTGTGAGTACCGCAATGGGTACTTTTGGATAATGCTGTGTCACGTGCTTAACCAACTCTAAACCACTTCCATCAGGTAGGTTTAAATCGGTAATACAGGCATTGTAGTTGTGCTCACTAAAGAACAACTTGGCTTGCTGTAGATGATGTGCAATATGGGTTTTGATGCCCATGCGCGCTAATGTCATTTGCATGAGTACACATAAATCGTGCTCATCATCCACAAGTAGAACTAATGGTTGTCGTGTGGTCATATCCCCAATAACCTAAATTAAATTTTCAATGGGCACTCTATTCGAAAACATGCCCCTTTTTGTTTTTGCTCTATATACATCAACTTGGCTTGGTTTGCTTCACAAATACTCTGCGATAAGTATAAGCCAAGTCCTGTGCCATTGATTTCAGTCGTAAAAAAGGGTTGAAACAATTGTGCAAGATTCTGTCTTGCAATCCCTTCACCGAAGTCTATCACATCAATATACAGATGTTGAGCCTCAGCATGTACTAGAATTTGGATAAAATCAGCATCATGGGCATTATGTCGTATCGCATTACGAACGAGGTTAATCAAAACTTGTCTTAACTGTGATTCATCAAACTGAATCATATAATTTTGCGGCAGGCTTAACGCAATTTGATTTTTTACATCTGCTAAGTCATTGATGAATAAATCTTTAAAAAAAATGTTAAGTTGAATATCGGACATTATGGTTTTTTTATTTTTTGCCATATCTAAGGTTTGTTGAATAATTTGGTTAATACGTTGACTTTGTCGTTCAATCATTGCATTCAGCATTTGGCGTTGCTCAAGATCTGTATCTAAACTTAATTCATTGGCTTGGGCAATCGCGGCTAAGGGATTACGAATTTCATGGGCAATACTTGCAGAGAGTTGTCCAAGAGAAGCCAATTTGAGTTGTTGCACTTTTTGATTTATTTTTTGTGAATCTTCTAAGGTCAACAGCGTTAATGCTTGATGTGGCACAATGAGTTTTTGCACTCGAATATCCACGGTATAATGACTTTGATTCGATTGAAATTGGAAACGTTGTCCTTCTTCCAAAGTTTTGATCTGTAGTAGATCAAATAGCTCTTTTTGAAATTTGACCAGTGAATACTGTTCATTTGCATAAGCATATAATGGGGCGATGCCTAATAATGAACATGCTGCAGGATTACAAACCACAATGCGATAATTTTCGTCTAAAACCAAATAGCCGAGTTCGATTTGTTCTAAAATATAACGGTTAATATTTTGCAGTTTTAATAATTCTAAAGACTGCAATGAGTTAATAGTTTCTAATACTCTAAAGCGCTGAATCGAGACTTGCCCAATACCATAGACGAGAAAGAATAGAAAAGCCAACAGTGCACTATTGCTGATATTATTCAGGTTAGATACATCAAATAATGAGCCAACAAACTGTTGATAAATAACAGCAATAACAGAAACAAGTGTCACAATCAGTGCTTCATTTTTTTTCAATAAAAAATTGGCTGAAAAAACCATGATGACAAATAACAAACTGATTGAAAGACTAGGGCCACCTAAAGAAAAAGTCAGCGTACTTAAAAATATAATATCGACGAGAAAAATTGCAAAAAGCTGCTCAGATATATATCGAGTAAAAAATTTCAGAGAGAGTAATTGTAGAAAACTCAGAAAGCCAAAAATAATTAAGCTATCAAAATACAATTTACTATGTAGGTAGTTGATTCCATTATGTTCAGATGTGAACAAAAAAATAATGATTAAACAAAAAGATAAAGTAAATCTATAAACTGAATATAATGTGCCTAACCGATAAATAGTTTGTTGAAGTGAATTGGATACCGCAGGCCACATCGTATTCATTTTTATACCAAATTTATGGTTTGATTAAACCATAGCGTATTGCTAAATGTGTGAGCTTAACATCACTATCAATACCTAATTTTTCAAAAATACGATAACGATAAGTATTCACAGTTTTGACACTGACAAAAAGTTTATCTGAAATTTCTTGCGCACTGATACAGTTGACAACCATCATTGCCACCTGCATTTCACGTTCAGATAAGGCATCGAAAGGTGAGCTTTGATTGTCGGATAAATACGAACTCGCCAATTGCTCAGCAATATCGGCACTAAAATATTTACCGCCTTGCATGACTTTATTGATGGCACGTACCATTTCAGAGATTGGTGCACCTTTGGTGATATAGCCACGCGCGCCTGCTTTTAACAATAAAGAAGGATAGGGTTCTTCAGCTAAGCCACTTACAGCAAGAACTTTGGTTTCGGGTGCTGTTTGTAATAAACGACGCGTTGTTTCAACACCACCAATACCAGGCATGTTAACATCTAATAAAACCACATTCGGATGCTGCTGTCTGACGATAGCAATGGCTTCTTCACCAGATTCAGCCTGACCAATCACTTGAATATCTGCTTGGTCTTCAAGCATACGGCAGATACCTGTACGTACTAATTCATGGTCGTCTACCACTAAAACCGTGATCACTAAGACCTCCTTATACTTTCAAAAAAGCAACTTTTTTGTTACACAAAGCAAAAAGTACTTGCAATGTCATAACAAAATTAGCAATGCTATTCCTAATCTTTCTTAAGCTTTTATGCACAATGGTGTAGCTAATTTGATTATTCAATATTAGTCATGTTTGAGTATAAATGTAAGTCATAATTGAGGTAATTAGCAATAGTGCAAAAAACCTCCCTGAATGAGTAAGTTACCGTGATAAAGTCAAAAAAAACGTTAATGCATGCCCTGTCTGCAGCAGTGCTACTCAGTTTGAGTTCAGCCAGTTTTGCAGAGCTTGTAATGAATTCTTCGGGGGGAACGCAACGTGCTGCAATGAGCTGGTCAGCTGATGATGCAAGTCAGTTACTCAATGGTGATGTCTCCATCAGCGAAGATGGTGATGAGCCATCACCTGCTGGTTCTGTGACCTTTTTATCTGCACCCGCAACAAAATCATATGGTTCACCTACGGCTGCACCTGTACCACAAACTGTACAAATCAGTGATACCAATCGCTATCTAAACCAACCTTCGGTCAGTGCGCGTGCAGCACTGGTTATGGATGCCAACACAGGTGAGGTACTGTACAGTAAAAATACCAATGCTGCATTGCCGATTGCTTCTATTACTAAGTTAATGACCGCAGTGGTGACAGCAGATGCACATTTAAATATGTCAGAAGACATTATGTTGCAATCCATCGACTTTGCTGGAGCAGGTGGTAAAAATTCAAGTTCAACTTTAAAAGTTGGCGATACTATGAACCGTGCAGAAATGTTACTGGTTGCCTTGATGAAATCTGAAAATCCAGCAGCAGCAGCTTTAGCGCGGACTTATCCTGGTGGTCGTTCTGCATTTATTGCAGCAATGAATGCAAAAGCTCGTCAATTGGGCATGCATTCAACGCATTATACAGAGTCTACAGGTTTAGACCCTCGTAATGTTTCATCTGCTCGTGATTTGGGTATTTTGGTGAGTGCAGCTTCACAATACGGTTTGATTCGTCAATTCTCTACTACAGCACATTATGACTTTAATCTTGGTTATCGTATTTTAAAATCCAACAATACCAATGCAATGGTGCGTAATGGTGGTTGGAATATTAATATTTCAAAAACAGGTTATATTAATGAAGCAGGGCGTTGTGTTGTAATGCATACGACTGTAAATAACCGTCCTGCTGTTGTGGTCTTGTTGGGTGCAAGCACTTCGCAATCCCGTACGAATGATGCAACCAATTTATTAAATTGGGTGAGTAATTTACCAAAACGTATCTAATCATGAGATATGAAAAGGCTCCTACTAAATGGAGCTTTTTATTATGAGCGAATAGCATTAATTTTCAGATCATAAAAAACCTGCACTTGGCAGGTTTTTTTATGATCTATTCAAATTTTACATATTTGAAAGAATAGAATCACGAACTTGATTCAGTTCAGCATCAATAGATAACATGACTGCATCAGCACATTGTTTGATGGCTGTATCAGGGTCTTTTAAGCCGTTACCTGTTACAGTACATACGATCACAGAACCTTCAGCAATTTTACCTGCTTTAATGTCACGGATCGCACCACCGATAGATGCAGCAGAAGCAGGTTCAACGAATACACCTTCATACATAGAAAGTAAACGTTGTGCTTCTAAAATTTCAGCATCTGTTAATTCATCAAACCAACCATTTGAATCACGAACGACTGCTTTAGCATGGTTAAAGCTTTGTGGATTACCAATACGGATTGCAGTAGCAACAGTTTCAGGGTTTTCTACAGGACCACCACGTAAGAATGGTGCAGCGCCAGATGCTTGGTAACCAACCATGATTGGGCGACCTTCTGGGTTTGGACCTGTAAATTTGTCAGTTTCAGCGTCATAAACCACTTGCTCAAACTCTTCTGCTGGCTGATCAGCAACTGCTTCGGTATAACCCATCCAGTGTGCAGTGATGTTCCCTGCGTTACCAACTGGCAAGCAGTGATAATCAGGTGCACGACCCAAAGCTTCTACGATTTCGTAAGCAATAGTTTTTTGACCTTGTAAACGGTAAGGGTTGATTGAGTTTACAATTGTTACAGGTGCTTGGTCTGCAACTTCTTTAACAAGACGCATACCATCATCGAAGTTACCATGAATTTGTAAAGTCACAGCACCATACATCATGGATTGCGCCATTTTACCCATCGCAATTTTGCCTTCTGGGATTAAAACAAACGCTTTGATGCCTGCACGTGCAGCATAAGCGGCAGCAGCAGCAGAGGTATTACCTGTAGATGCACAGATGATTGCTTTAGAGCCTTCTTCTACAGCTTTTGTTACAGCCATGGTCATACCACGGTCTTTAAATGAACCAGTCGGGTTTAAGCCCTCATACTTCACATAAATTTCAACATTTTTACCAATAAGACGTGGGATATTATCTAATTTAATGAGTGGAGTATTCCCTTCATTTAAAGAGATAGCACGTGTAGTTTTAGATACTGGTAAGCGGTCACGATAGCGATCAACAAGTCCTGTATAGCGATTTGCATTAGACATGAGGGTGTTCCAAGTGTTATGTAGAGCAAATAGAGATATTTGTTAACTTTCCTAAATTACGCATTTCCAATGAATTTATTCGCGTAATCACTCCCCTTAGCATAAATAAGAGGAGTTTAGGAAAATTTAAACCCGATTAGTTATCAAGCAATTCTAAACGAATTCGTACGATTTCGCCATGAATCACAGGTAAAGCTTGAATTTGAGATAAAGCTTCGTTCATTTTTGATTCAACGACTGGATCAGTTAAAATCACAATAGGAATCAAATCTTTTAAGCGCGGTTGCTGCATGATGGCATCAATACTGATCCCTGCACGGCTGAGAATGGTCGTAACATCAGCAAGTACGCCTGTTTGGTCTTCAGCATTGATACGGATATAGTAACCCGTTGTCATTTCGTCACTTTCTAAAATTGGTAGGTCTGAAAGTGCCTCAAATGCCAGTTGTGGAATCGTTCCTGCGCCATCTTCTGTATAAATAATGTCACGAACAATATCAACCACGTCAGCAATGACCGCAGACGCAGTAGGACCCGCACCCGCACCTGCGCCGTAGTACAGTGTTGGACCAACAGCATTGGCTTGTACCAAGACTGCATTTTTTACACCATTTACATTGGCGATCAATTCTTCTTCAGGAATTAAAGTTGGATGTACGCGCAGTTCAATACCTTTTGCTGAACGGCGAGCAATACCTAAATGTTTAATACGATAACCGAGTTCTTCAGCATATTTGACATCTTGTGCTGTGATTTTAGTAATCCCTTCGGTATACACTTTGTCAAATTGTAATGGAATACCAAAGGCACAAGACGCAAGAATAGTCAGTTTATGTGCAGCATCGATTCCTTCAACATCAAATGTTGGATCTGCTTCAGCATAACCGAGCTCTTGTGCTTCTTTCAGTACATCATCAAACGCACGACCTTTTTCACTCATTTCAGTCAGAATGAAGTTGCCTGTACCGTTAATAATGCCTGCGAGCCAGTCAATTTTGTTGGCTGCCAAACCTTCACGAATCACTTTGATGATTGGAATACCGCCAGCAACTGCAGCTTCATACGCGATTTGTACATGATGGTCATCGGCTGCTTTAAAGAGCTCATTACCATGTTCTGCAAGCAAGGCTTTATTGGCAGTGACCACTTGTTTACCATGTTTAATGGCTTCCATAATCACTTCATAAGCAGGATGAATACCACCCATGACTTCAACAACAACATCAACATCAGGTTGACGAACGATATCAAGGAGATCCGAGCTTTGTTTGACGCTCGCAGGTAAGTTTAGATCTGGGCGTGGGCGACGTGTTCCCACATAGGTAATTTCAATTTCACGACCGGTGCGACGTCTAATTTCAGCAGCGTTTTCTTGTAATAGTTTAAGGGCACCACCACCTACGGTTCCAAGACCGAGTATTGCCAGACGTACTGGTTTCACGTCACACTCCAAAATATATAAAAATTTTATTCGCCTTAGATCATAGCTAAAAAATGCGTCAGACTCTAGAGGCTGACGCATCTTTATATTTTGCTATAAAAAATAGTAAATTAACTTATAAATATAGGTTATTTAAGGCGTGCAGCTAGATCATCAGCCGTCATATATGCACCGATATGTTCACCTTCAGCATTGTAGATTGCAGGTGTGCCATTTACGCCCATTTTTAAGCCAAGTTCATATTGTGCACGAACTGGATTTTGGCAGCTTGCAGGTGGAAGTTGTACGCCTGCAATGGCTTGGTCAAAGGCTTCTTGGCGGTTGGCACTACACCACACACTTTCCATCGCAGGCATAAACTGTTCACCACGTGGCCAAGCGATATAACGGACTTCAATGCCTTTGGCATTAATTTCAGGAATTTGCTCATGTAGTTTATGGCAGTATGGGCAGCTTGCATCGGTAAAGACATAGATCACATGTTTGGTTTTGCCTTTGGCAGGGTAGACCAATAAGTCTTCAGTTTTTAATTGTGTTAAATACTTTTTATTTTCCGCCGCTTGTAATGAGTCACCAATACTGCTGAGTTCTTTACCCCCCAAACGGATCACATCACCTTGGATTAAATATTTACCATCACCTGTGGCATAGACTGAACTCATACCTTCTAGACTCACCCAATATAAATTAGGCATCTCAGTGGGTTTTACATCTAAAATTTTGGCATTAATGTTGGCTTTCTTTAAATGTCCTTGTAGCGTTTGGATTAAGCGTTGCTGTGCATTACGTTCAGTCAAATTTGATGCTTCGCCCGTCGCAGGTGCAGTCGCTGTCAAAGTATCATCTTTTTTTGCATCAGGAGATTTAGAGCAAGCGCTGAGTGTAAGGCCACTCGCAAGCATACAAGCAAGCATTAATTTTGAACGTTTTAGTTGCATAAATAACTCTTTTGTTTGTTCAGCGTGATTTTTAGAAATACGTTTTGAATGAAGAAGCATAGCAAAAAAATGAATGGCATACGTTAAAACTTGATTAAGGGCTGTAAAACGACGATATATAAAATTTAGAATTAAGCCCGTGGATGATGTTGTGCATGCAGCTGTTGCATGCGGACTTGAGCAACATGCGTATAAATTTGTGTGGTCGATAAATCACTATGTCCAAGTAACATTTGTACGACACGCAGGTCTGCTCCATGATTGAGTAAGTGTGTTGCAAAGGCGTGTCGAAGTGTATGTGGTGACAGTTCTGTTTGAATATTGGCTTGTAAGGCATAACGTTTAATCGCATACCAAAAATTTTGTCGACTCATGATGCCGCCATGTTGGGTGAGAAATAAATAATCCGTACTACTTTTATAAAGTTGAGAGCGGGCTTCATTTAAATATTTTTCCACCCATTCACAAGCGATTTGTCCTAAAGGCACTAAACGCTCTTTATTGCCTTTACCCACAATGCGTAAATAGCCTTGTTTTAAATTAATTAAATCTAAACGTAAATTCAGTAGTTCACTGACACGTAAACCACAAGCGTATAGTACTTCTAGCATTGCACGGTCACGTAGTCCTAAAGCGGTTGTTAAATCAGGGGCTTGAATCAGCGCATCGACATCTTGTTCCGAAAGATCTTTAGGCAGGGCACGTCCAATTTTTGGGGTTTTATGTGCCACCATGGGATTGTCTAGACGGATTTTTTGTTCACGTAAAAATTTGTAAAAAGAACGCAAAGCAGAAAGACTACGGGCAATAGAGCGGGGGCTTTTGCCTTGTTTGGTCAAGTTAATCATGATATCGGAAATATCATCATGTGACCATGTGGGTAAATATTGCGTTGAGCATTCACTACATTGAATGAGGTCAGAAAGATATGCATTACGGGTGTGTGGGCTAACCGTTTGGGCAATTAAATAGTCTTTATAACCATTTAAAAAGCTCAAGTGTTCAGGAATCGTAACAGCCTTAGGAATGCGAGGTTTTTTATTGAGCATTATAGAAAATGACGATTTTTTAAAAGCGATAAGAGGAATGTAGACCAAAAAAATACAGAAGTCGAACCTAGATAGAGAATGAGAATTGTAATCAAACCTTACTTGGTAATTATTCTCATTTGTATGTATAATCGACATAAATACCGTTTCTTTTTTAGGATCAGTTGCAGTGCGTTTGTCAGAATTGAAAGTGAAGCAGACTGCTATTATTACTAAAGTTAATCGAACATTAGCCGATAATTCAAGTCAACCCGATCTCGTTGCGAGTCGTTTAGAAACCTTAGGTTTTGTGCCTGGTACAACGGTGCAAGTGATTACCAAAGGTATTTTTGGTGGCGATCCAATTTTAATTCAGGTTGGATTTACCCGTTTTGCCTTGCGTAAAATCGAAGCGGCACGTATTGAAATTGATCAAAATCTACAAGGAGCTTCCGCATGAGCGAAACTTTACGAGTTGCTTTAGTCGGGAATCCTAACTGCGGTAAAACATCACTTTTTAATCATTTAACAGGAACACGTCAAAAGGTTGCCAACTATGCAGGGGTAACCGTTGAACGTAAAGTTGGGGCATTTACTTTACCTTCAGGGCGAGCTGTACGTGTATTGGACTTACCTGGTGCTTATAGCTTAAATGCAACCAGTCCAGATGAAGCAATTACCCGTGATGTAGTTTTGGGCAAAATTGCGGAAGAACAAGAACAACATGCTTTTTTGTGTGTGGTGGACGCAACCAACTTAAAGTTACACTTGGGTTTAGTGCTTGAAATTATTGCACAAGGCAAACCGATTCTACTTGTATTGAACATGATGGATGAAGCGCGCCGTCGTGGTATGCAAATTAATGTTGAAAAGCTTGCACAGCGTTTAGGTGTACCAGTCGTTGAAACTGTTGCTGTGCGTAATGCGGGTATTGAAAACCTGATGAGCGCACTTGATCAAGAAAAATTCCGTATCCCAGATGCTGCATTAAGTGATGTGATTTTGACGGGTTCAAATCATGACAAAGTCACACAGATTCTAAAAGATGTGGTGATTTTTGTTGATCACGAAGACAAGCGTACAGACTTTCTGGATAAAATCTTTTTGCATCCTGTTTTGGGCTTAGCAAGTCTTGCGTTGATGATGTTTGTGGTTTTCCAAGCAGTGTTTGCGTGGGCAGAACCCATCATGACGCTGATTGAAGATGGATTTGCATGGTTAGGTGAATTTGTCGGTCAATTTATCTCAGCGCCATTGCTCAATAGCCTTGTGGTTGATGGTGTGATTGCGGGCGCAGGTGGTGTGGTCGTATTCTTGCCACAGATTTTGATCTTGTTTTTCTTTATTTTGGTTTTGGAAGAATCAGGCTATCTACCGCGTGCAGCATTTTTGTTAGATAAATTAATGTTTAAAGCGGGTTTAAGTGGTCGTTCATTTATTCCATTATTGTCTAGTTTTGCCTGTGCTGTACCTGGCATTATGGCGACACGAAGCATTAGTGATCCACGAGATCGTTTGACCACAATTTTTGTAGCGCCGCTGATGACATGTTCGGCACGTTTACCTGTCTATGCTTTACTCATTGCTGCTTTTATTCCATCACAAACAGTATGGGGCTTTTTAAATTTACAAGGTTTAGTGCTATTTGCTTTGTATATGTCAGGTATTGTGAGTGCCTTGATTGTTGCAACGGTATTGAAGTTCTTCCAAAAAGATAAATCTGCACATGCATTGCTGATGGAACTGCCAAGTTACCGTATTCCAGATCTTAAAAGCGTTTGGATTGGCTTACTTGACCGTGCCAAAATTTTCTTAAAACGTGTCGGTGGAATCATTTTCGCTTTGTCGATTTTGTTGTGGTTCTTGTGTACGTTCCCGCAACCTCCTGAAGGTGGAACATTGCCTGCGATTGATTATTCTTTTGCAGGTATGTTAGGGCATTTGATGCAACCAATTTTTGCACCACTGGGCTTTAATTGGCAAATTTGTATCGCTCTTATCCCTGCAATGGCAGCACGTGAAGTGCTCGTTGCATCTTTAGGTGTGGTTTATGCACTTTCTGCAACGGATGAAGATGCTGTAACTCAAGGTTTATCGCAAATTATCAGCCAAGGTGATTTAAGTTGGTCATTGGCGACTGGTTTATCTTTATTGGTTTGGTTTATCTATGCACCGCATTGCCTAGCAACTTTAGCAACGGTAAAACGTGAAACAGGTTCATGGAAAACAGTTGCAGGCATGACGGCTTATTTATTTGGTTTGGCGTATTTAATGTCTTTTCTGACTTACCAAATTGCAACTCGTTATTTCGGTTGATAAGACCTCACAAAACTTAAGGAGTTTGAGATGGTTGAATTATTGATGATTACAGCATTGGTGATTTGGAGTGCGATCTTTGTGTTTAAAAAGGTTTTTCCAAAATCAGCGTATTCGGTATTTTCAAAACTGGCTCAGTTGTGTAGATCGCGTGGTTGGAATGGTCTAGCCAAATGGTTACAACCTGCGATGGTTGCAGGCTGTGGCGGTGGATGTGGTTGTTCAAGTAGTGACGCACCAGCACAGAAAAAAGTTGAAGTCCAAGCCGTAAAATGGAAATAAAAACTTAAAATATATCGAAAGCCATTCTCATATTAGGGTGGCTTTTTTATGCTGAGAATACACATGAAAAATAAAGTGAATGATTTTGGGATGTAGTTTCTAACGGAGTTAAATTCAGATATTGCACCGATTATACCGAAAGCGCTTCAGAGTAAATAAAAAAATAAAGCGATTTAAATATATTGATTTGTGATGCAGGCAGATCGATGCTACACAGATCTGATTCAATAAAATATGACAGTTTTTTTACGCACTGACACAAAAAATTATAGATAAAGTGAAAACATAAAAAGCTTTCAAATCTGCAAAGTGCTAACATTTTGCAAGTTTCAAAATTTACTCTGAGTGGGACAAAAATGTTAATTCAACGTGGTGGCTTAAAAGTCGTTGCTGGTCTAGGTATTTCGGGTGTTTCAGCAGTTAATTTTTTATATGAAAAAGGCTACCGCGTTGCAGTAACGGATTCACGTGAAGTTCCGCCGGGGCATGACAAAATTCCAAGCGATGTGCAAACCAGTTTTGGGCATTTTGACCAAGACTTATTATTACAAGCCGAAGAAATCATTATTAGCCCAGGGCTTGATCCAAAGCTGCCAGAAATTCAAGCTGCAATTGCGCAAGGTATTCCTGTCATTAGTGAAATTCAGGTTTTACGCCGTGCAACAGATAAACCCATTGTGGCGATTACTGGCTCAAATGCCAAAAGTACAGTAACCACTTTAATTGGCTTAATGGCACAAGAGGCAGGGGTGAAAGTCGCTGTTGGTGGCAATCTTGGTCGTCCTGCATTGGATTTAACGCATGATGATCCTGATGTTTATATTTTAGAACTCTCAAGTTTCCAACTTGAAACGACTTCTAATCTCAATGCTGAGGTTGCAGTTGTGCTGAATATGAGTGAAGACCATTTAGACCGTCATGGTGATATGTTTGGTTATCACGCAGCAAAACATCGCATTTTCCAAGGAGTTAAAAAAGTTGTATTTAACCGTGATGATTCATTGACTCGTCCTTTAGTCCCTGATGTTACACCGATGCAAAGCTTTGGTTTAAATGCACCTGATTTAAATCAATACGGTGTTTTACGTGATGATGATGGCACCATGTGGTTGGCACGCGGTCGTGAGCGTTTATTGAATAGTGCAGAGATGTATATTCAAGGGACGCATAATGTAGCCAATGCTTTGGCATGTTTAGCATTGGGTGAAGCGATTGGCTTAGCTTTAGATAAAATGTTAGCAACCTTGAAAACCTTTAAAGGCTTAGAGCATCGTTGTGAGTTTGTTAAAGAGGTCAATGCTGTACGTTATTATAACGACTCCAAAGGCACCAATATTGGGGCAACTTTGGCAGCAATTGATGGTTTAGGTGCGGCAATTGAAGCGAAAGGTGGCAAAGTTGCCATCATTTTAGGAGGTCAAGGCAAAGGACAAGACTTTACTGCATTACGTGAATCTTTAACAAAATATGCCAAAGTTGCAGTGCTGATCGGTGAAGATCGTCCTATCATTGAAAAAGCCATTGAAGGAACTACAACACTTCTACACGCCGAGTCTTTACAAGAAGCGGTAGAATTGTGCCAGCAAAATACCCGTGCAAACGATGTCGTTTTACTTTCACCCGCATGTGCAAGTTTTGATATGTTTACAGGCTATCCTGAGCGTGGTCATCGCTTTGTAGACTATGTAAATGCACTAAACTAAAAAGAATCATAAGGATAACAGTATGGCTGGGTTAGCTCAGACAACAGTCAATAAAATTACAGCGGTATGTGAGCGTTGGATTCCAAAGCTTCCTGCGGAAATCACACCACGTAATTTACTTATTTTTTGTGTCATTTCACTGTTGTGTCTTGGCACAGTAATGGTGGCTTCGACATCTATGCCTTATGCAGAGCGTATGCATGAAGCCCCATTTCATTATGTGATTCGTCATGCAATTTCGATTGTAGTGGCGGCGGTTGCAGCAACGATTACCTATCGTATTAGTTTAAATGTATGGTTTAAAAATACTTTTTTACTGTGGTTTATTACCATTCTTTTGCTTGCTGCAGTCCTTGTAGTCGGGACAGAGGTCAACGGTTCGACACGTTGGATTCGGATTGCAGGGTTTACCCTACAGGCAACGGAAGTTGCTAAAGTCGTGATGATTATTTTCACTGCTGATTATGTGGTGCGCCGTTCGACTGAGGTGAAATATGGTTGGTCAGGCTTCTTTGTCTTGAAGAGCTGGAAAGGGCTTGGGCGATTGGCGGTAGTGATGGGGCTGACCGTATTGTTGATTCTACTTGAGCCTGACTTAGGGGCAACAGTGGTGATTGTTGCTTCAATGCTGGGAATTTTCTTTCTTGCAGGTGCTCCAGCCATTCAGTTCGGGATTGCATTTGGGGCAATTATTGCCGCATTTATCTTCTTGATTATTTTTGAGCCTTATCGTTACGACCGTCTGATGTCATTCTCAAATCCTTGGGCAGATCCATTAGGTACAGGTTATCAATTGTCTAATGCTTTGATGGCATTTGGTCGTGGTGAATGGACGGGTGTAGGTTTAGGACACAGTATCCAAAAAATGTCATATTTGCCTGAAGCACATACTGACTTTATGTTGGCGATTTTAGGTGAAGAATTTGGGTTCTTTGGCATTTCGACTGTTTTAATTTTGTCTTTTGGTATGCTGTTTTGCTGTATTCGCATCGCACATCGTGCCTTGAAACATCAATACTTACGCGCAGGTTATTTGGCATATGGTATCAGTATTATTTTCTTGTTACAGATTTTGGTGAATGCAGGGATGAATATGGGGATGTTGCCAACCAAAGGTTTAACGTTACCCTTTATTAGTTATGGTGGTTCATCACTCATCATGTGTGCGGTCATGATCAGTTTGATTTTAAAAATTGATGCCACAACCCGAGTGACCAATCCAAGCAAAGAAGAATCGAGTTTTTAAATTTGATTTTGTGTGGTTAGATTAAAAAATGGTGCTATGAATTAATGTTCTAGCACCATTTTTGGCATATGCGTACCACAATTTTGACACACTAATGCGCTTTGTTTGGGCTTGGACACAGGAAAAATTCGAATAAAAAATAATGAAAAATAGCTGCGTTGAGTCTGTATTTCATAACTAGTATGTATCTTACACACGGGACAGATAAATTGTCCTTGATCGGTTTTGATGGTTTTGGGTGAGATTCCAAAGATAAAGAACATCATGCACCTCAAGTAAATAAGCAGAATAATGACTTCAATATAACGATTTTTTGTTTAAAAAACGAGCATTGTTATTTTATTTGAAAATGCCTTGAATCTCAGCACCTTTCGGAATACGTTGCACATCCCATTGTGCGCTTGCTTGAGCGAGCATTTTATGGGGGTGGTCTAGATCTACAGGTAATTGACCTAAGGCAGAAATTGCCTGTTGTAGGAGTTGTGGTGCTTGCTGAATATCGAGTGCTTGGGCTAAATTTTGCTTAGACAGTTTTTGCCCTTGGTCATTCATTGCTAAAGGCAGATGCAGGTATTGTAATGGCGGATAGCCAAGACATTGTCCTAGCCAGATTTGCCGTTCAGTATTATCTAAAAGGTCGGCACCACGTACCACATGGGTGACACCTTGCAAATAATCATCGACGACTACGGCGAGTTGGTAATTAATGATGCCATCACGACGTTTTAAAACAAAATCACCTAAATCCTTTTGAAGATTTGAACAATGCTGACCTTGTAAGTGATCTGTAAAACAAATGATTGAATCTGAAACTTTGATCCGAATGGCTTGATCTTGGAAAGCTAAACCTTTTTCTCGACAAGTGCCTGCATAAATATGATTGGAACCCAACATTTTGCGAGTACATTCACAGGCATAAACTAGATTTTTTTGTTTCAGTTGCTCAATGACGGCTTCATAAATATCTAGACGATCTTTTTGATAAATGATCTTTACATCAGACTCAAATTCAAAAGCGTCTAAGCATTGCAGAATATGTTGTTCACTGTTGGGATAGATCCGTGGAATATCTGTATCTTCAATACGGACGATCCACTGACCATGGTGTGCTTTGGCATCGCAGTAACTCGCAACTGCGGTAATGAGTGACCCAAAATGCAAAGGGCCGGTTGGCGATGGCGCAAACCGGCCCACATAAGCCATCCTATTATCCGCCTCCTTTTTTAAAGGAGGGGTTAGGGGAGGATTATTGAATAGCATAATTAACCGTTATTCTGCTTCTCTTTGATTTCTGCAAGTGTTTTACAGTCGATACATAAAGTCGCAGTTGGACGTGCTTCTAAACGACGTAAACCAATTTCGATCCCACAAGTTTCACAGAAACCATAATCATCATTTTTAATCGCTTCAATTGATTGCTCAATTTTACGAATCAATTTACGCTCACGGTCACGGGTACGCAGTTCAATAGCAAATTCTTCTTCTTGTGTTGCACGGTCATTGACGTCAGGTAAAGAAGAAGACTCATCTTGCATGGTATTTAAAGTACGGTCTACTTCAGACATTAACTCAGCTTTCCATGCAAGTAAAATACTGCGGAAATGCTCAAGTTGCCCTTCAGACATATATTCTTCATTTTTCTTAGGCTGATAAGGCTCAATACCAAAAAGACTTGCAGTGCTCCCGCCTTCAGTCGCTTTGGGCTTGGTTTTACGTACACGTTTTACAGACTTGTCGTCCAAAACATCGGTTTGTTCGTCCAAGACTTGGTTTTGGTTGTCATTCGCCATAAAGGGCATTCCTCATCATATACGTATGGTTATACGTAAAAAATATGGTGATATGCAAGTATTTTTATCGCTACCGATAGAATGCTGCTATCGGGGGTCGTCATCATATAGACTTTTTCACTAAGATGAAAGCAGTCAAGCTTGCTATTTCGAACTCAAACTCCATTTGAGGTGGAATAACTTAAAGCAAAAATAGCAAAATGAAAAGTTAATAACCTGAAATTTCGTTATTTATTGTTTGATTATAATCTTTTAAGCGAAATATAGCGCTTTCAAATTGCCCATCAGATTTTAAATGTAAATAACGGTAACCAGGTGCTGCCTCATCTAAGGCAAAATTTTCACTTAAAGGCTTAAACTGTGCACAGGTCGCAGGTGTCGATAAAAACTGGATATTGTTCCACACATGAATCGACTCCTGATGAACATGCCCAAACAATACTGCTTTAATATGGGTAAATTGTGACAACAACGTGGTAAGTTGATCGGTATTTTTAAGTTTATGCTGATCAATCCACTGTGAATGCATCTCAAAAGGATGATGATGACAGGCTAAAATCACAAATTTATCTTGAGTTTGTTGCAGCAAGTGCGTTAAGTGAAGCAGTTGTTCAGTCTGAATCCAACCATCCACTTGTTTGGGGACTGCGCTATTGAGCAAAATAAAGCACCAATCGCCTATTTCTACACATGCAGGTTCAGGAAGAGGCATTAAAAAAGGAAATAAGCTGAGGTCATCATGATTTCCTGGAATTTGGAAAAAAGGAATGCCTAAGCTTTGCATATACGCTTGATAGCGTTGATAGGTTTCAGTCGTGGCTTGCTGAGCTAAATCACCTGTATGTACAATCGCATCGATATGTGGATGTTCTTGCAAAATTTGTGCAATCACAGCATGAAAATTTTGTTCGGGTGAAATACCAATAAAATGCTCATTGGGGTCAGTCATCAAATGTGTATCTGAGATCTGAATAATAACAGGCTCACGATTTTTCGAGTTGATCTGATATGTGGACATGTCGATCCCTCTATAACGTATTCAACGATGAAATGTGTTGTTTTAACCATTGTAATGCGATAATAATCGGCGCATTACACAGACGACTTCCCGTCAAAAGCTCATCCAAAACAGCATAATCTAAAATATGCAGTTGAATATTTTCCCCTTCATCTGCGACACCAAAAATACCACCTGTCTCAGGCAGTTCTGCTTGGGCAGTATAAAGATGGAAAATTTCATTACATGCGCCTGCGGATGGGTAAAAACTAAAGATATGGTGTAGTTGACTGAGTTCACAGCCTGACTCTTCTAGACTTTCTCTACGAATGCAACTTTCAGGGGATTCATCAGCATCAAGTACCCCTGCAATAATTTCCAGTTGCCAAGGTGAAACAATATCGTCCATTGCCCCAATACGAAACTGTTCAATTAAGGCAAATTTTTGTTGTTGATCATTATAAATCAGTACACCCGCAGCTTCTTTGCGTTGAATGAGCTCTCTTTGAATCGTCGGTGTATAGGTATTTTTTTGAAATAAGCGATGTCTTAAACTAACTTTTTCGACACGTATAAAACCTGAATACAATATGTCACGAGATTGTATTTCAACATCTTGATGAGAGTAAGTCGCACGTTGGATAATATTCATGTATGAAAAAATTAGGATGAAACGTAGTCGTTCCATCCTAACGGAGAATTGATTAAAGACAAATCATTTTTTAAAGCTTTAAACTTTATGGTACAACTTTTGTCCATGTTCCTGATAAGCGGTTTTCATGGCAGCGAGACCTGCTTCAACATCAGGATTCACTTGAGTATTTTGCTCAACTTTATCTTGATTTTGTGCATAATCACGCACATTTTGCGTAATTTTCATTGAACAGAATTTTGGACCACACATTGAACAGAAGTGCGCTGATTTGTGCGCTTCTTTAGGCATGGTTTCATCATGCATAGAGCGAGCCGTATCAGGGTCTAAACTTAAGTTAAATTGATCTTCCCATCGGAACTCAAAACGAGCTTTAGACAAAGCATTGTCACGGACCTGCGCACCCGGATGACCTTTGGCAAGGTCGGCAGCGTGTGCCGCAATTTTATAAGTGATGATACCGTCTTTCACATCTTTCTTATTCGGTAGGCCCAAATGCTCTTTCGGAGTCACATAGCAGAGCATGGCTGTACCATACCAACCAATCATGGCTGCACCAATTGCCGATGTGATATGATCATAACCTGGTGCAATATCTGTTGTAAGTGGACCAAGCGTATAAAATGGTGCTTCCTGACAGACTTCAAGTTGTAAGTCCATATTTTCTTTCACCATGTGCATCGGCACATGTCCTGGACCTTCGATCATCACCTGTACGTCATGTTTCCATGCACGATGTGTGAGTTCACCTAAAGTACGTAATTCAGAAAATTGAGCTTCATCATTGGCATCTTGAATACAACCTGGACGTAAACCATCACCTAGACTGAACGATACGTCATAGGCTTTCATGATTTCACAGATTTCATCAAAATGGGTATAAAGGAAGTTTTCTTCATGATGCGCCAGACACCACTGAGCCATGATTGAACCACCACGAGACACGATGCCTGTTAAACGATTCGCAGTCATCGGTACATAACGCAATAACACACCTGCATGAATAGTAAAGTAATCGACACCTTGCTCAGCTTGTTCAATCAGTGTGTCCTTGAATATTTCCCAAGTGAGGTCTTCGGCTACACCATCGACTTTTTCTAAAGCTTGGTAAATCGGTACAGTTCCAATCGGTACAGGTGAGTTACGAATAATCCATTCACGAGTTTCATGAATATTTTTACCTGTCGATAAGTCCATGATGGTGTCAGCTCCCCAACGGGTTGCCCATGTCATTTTTGACACTTCTTCATCAATCGATGAACCCAATGCTGAGTTACCAATATTGGCATTAATTTTCACCAAGAAATTACGTCCAATAATCATGGGTTCGCATTCAGGATGGTTAATATTGGCTGGAATAATGGCACGACCTTCCGCAACTTCTTTACGCACAAATTCAGGGGTAATTTCCATCAGGTTACGTGCGCCAAAATTTTGTCCTGCATGTTGACGCATATCTACGCCTTCACGCTGACGCTGATTTTCACGAATCGCGATATATTCCATTTCAGGAGTAATAATGCCTTGTTTGGCATAGTGCATTTGAGAGACATTTTTGCCTGCTTTAGCGCGACGAGGTTTTTGAATATGCGCAAAGCGAATGTCTGCAGTACGAATATCTTTTAAACGTTCCTGTCCAAATTTTGAAGTTAAGGTGTCGAGGCGTTCTGTATCTGCACGTTCCTCAATCCATGTTTCGCGAACATTGGGTAAACCTTTGTTCAGGTCAATCTGTACATTTGGGTCGGTATACACGCCTGAAGTGTCATAGACCATGATGGGTGGATTTTTTTCACCGCCTAAGCCTGTTGGCGTATCGGTCAGTTCAATTTCACGCATTGGGACTTGGATATCAGGACGTGAACCTTGGATATAGACTTTTTTAGATGCAGGTAAAATACGAGTCAGATCTTTAGCTTCTTGCTCATGTTGTGCAAGTTGATCGACAGGGGATAGATTCGTTAATTGGTTCATTGCAATGATCCTTATGAATGACATCAACGAATCAAGCACGACCAAAAACAGGGGGCAGTGACATCTATTTTCTGGCTATCATTTACATTTATGTCTGTAAATTCAGGTATTTCTACAAAAATAGCGCAACTTTAGGCTGCAGTTTTTAGGTGGGCTTGATTCCTACGCAGGTTTTAACCTGATCAGGTTCAACGGTACTCATCTTCATTAGATGATCTCAGCGAGGGCATACTCGCGCTCCGTCAAGCGATGCCACGATACTAACATGACATGTCGAAAAAAACATCTAGATTTAATGGCATGGTTAAGGGGTGTCATTGCATAAAGCATACTGATGACAATCACGGCGATCATTGCGTGGTTTTAAGTTCATGTATTGTTTTACAAAATCATATGCTTGTTGTTCGTCACTTAATGTTGTTGCTGGCTCGGCCAATGCTTCAGCATAAAATTGTGCACTGAGCACGAGCGGTGTATCAGGTTGTCTACTTAGCCAATCGAGGGCTTGTTGGGTTTCAGGCTGAATGGTGAAATGATGCTTAGAAAAGCTAAATGCAGGTGAATTCTCTGAGCCGATAAAGATCAAATACTGATACTCATTCAATAATAATTCAGCATCTTTAATATACCTACTCTGTGGATATTGTTTGATATAGTTTTCCCAAAATAATGCACGTTCAGCAAGCGCCTGACCTGAAATCGCAATGGCTGCATCTGAATATAAAATATCGGCATTGTCCTTTGCCATGCGTTGTATAAAAACCGCTTCGGCTTGAGGTAAGTAAGCAACAAACATATCTACTGTATATTGCGGATGTTGTTTAAGTTCAAAATAACCTTCACCTACATCTAGAAATTGAATGTATTGTTTACCCACTTGATCCATTAAATATTGATCGCGCTGTGGTAAATTCTTCTTGATCGTTGCAGCATCTCCCTGTCCTAAATCTTTTGCATTGTCAGGGTAAAATAGAGCATAACCATAGGCATTTAGCCCTTGCATCGATTCATCCCCTGAAGATGTTGTTAAAAAACGCTGATACATCAAATTTGTGCTTTCAAGCAGTTGATAAATTTGTGTATGGTTGAGGTTTTTTATACATTTTTTCAGTGTGCTATTGGTCACTGCAAGTTGTTGAATCGAACTTTTTTGATCAATTTGAGACAGAATTGCTTTGGTGTCAGAAAAACAATCCACAGTTGTTAATATGTGCTGTACTTTTTCTTGTGTTATGTCAGGTTGTTCTGTTGCCTGATTTTTTTGCTGACAAGCACTGAGCGTCATACAACAGAGCAGGGAAGAAACTATTTTTTTCATGAAGTTGGCTTTATTGTTAAATCTATGAATTTAAAAATGGAAGTCGGTTGCAAAGACCGATTTGATGAGCATACCTAAAATCAGATGAATGAAGAACATTTTTGCTTAACAAAATATAGATCAGTTAGTTATCTGGTGACATACAAATAGAATCATTAAAACAATCACGACTTTTCGGCGTTAGACTCACATTTTTTAAATTTAAAAACTGATTGAGCTGTGCCACAGCCAATTGATGAGAATCATTTTTGACTTGATTGTATTGGGAGGCTGGCAACACAATTTTCTCTAAGCGTTGTTCAGGTGTCATGTTGATGTATTCAACAAATTTATGCGCCTGCTTGGCTAAAGTACTGTCATTTTGTTGCGATAACGCTTCTATTTCCAACCAAACCGATGCTGAAATGTCACTCGCGTCAATATACTGCTCTGAAACAGGAGATGTTTCTAAGCCCTTGAATAATAAAGCCTGATAAGTTTGAGCTAAATATTGTGCATCTTTTAAATAATGACTTTTGGGATAACTTTGAATATAACTTTCCCAAAAAATAGCCCGTTGAACAATTTCATTTGGCGTAATATTCAGCTTTTGATTTTGCAATAAGAGCTGACCATTTTGTTCTGCTAAATGTTCAATAAAAACACGTTCTGCTTCTGGTAAATAAGGTGCAAAGACCTTCGCTAAATATTGTGGGTTACGGCGATAAAAAATTTGTTTTGGACCTTGGTCAACCAATTCAATATAGGCTTGTCCTTGATGCCGAATTAAATATTGATCTCGAATATTTAATTGTTCGAAATGATTTTGTTGAATGGTTGGGTAGTCTGATTTACCCAATGCATAACTTTCAAAGGCAAGTTGCTGGGTAGCGGTACGTTCAATTTTTAAAAATTGCTTATACATTTGGTTGGACAAATCAATTAACTCTTTTTGCTCGTCCCATGCCATTAAAGGTAAACATAAACGAATATCTTGATTGACTTGCTCAATCGCTAAAGCGGTACGCTGAGCATTCATTGCCAACATTTCTTTTTTTAAATTTTCACAAATTAATGTCAAATCAGGTTGTACTTTTTCTGATTTAGGTGCTTCTTTGGTTTCAACTGCCATTTCGGGTTCAGGTTTTTGGCATGCTGAAAGTACAGCACACAGGCTGAATACAATACTCAATGACTTTAGAGGTTTAAGTGAGCAATTAAAATTCATTTGATCATGAAAAACAGAACAGTAGGGAGATTTGATAGAAGCTATTTTCATCTAAATTAGGCTGAAAGAATGCAATATTTTGTAGTTTTGTGCAGCGAATACGTTAATTATTTACATCTTTTAGCGCATAAAGGCTGTATTTTGACAATAGCAGTTTTTAGATGACTTCATTGTAAGATACCATTAAACATTACTTTATGATTGGTACTTTGAAAGACATGCTAAACCCTAAGTATTTTATGACATTTTAGTCTGAAATATATGGAATTTACTATGTCGCAATGATGCTCAATATTTTAAAGTTGTCATCAAAACTTCATAATATGTATGTTTAAATACGCCAATTTCATTCATGTCATTTTACTTGTTGTGGAGTAAGCACCTTGAGTCTCAATAATCCTGCCTTAGGGCATCACATTTCTTCACAATTTAATGAAGATTTACAAGGTGTAAATACTAAGTTTATGACAATGGGGGGATTGGTTGAACAGCAAGTGGCAAATGCAATTCATGCATTATTAGATACCAATGCGAATTTAGCCATTGATGTACAATTTCAAGATAATGCAGTCAATCAATTTGAACGTGAAATTGATGAAGCTTTGACACTCATTTTGGCGCGCCGTCATCCTGCTGCAATTGATTTACGTATGGTGATTGCCATGAGTAAAGCCAATACTGATTTAGAACGTATTGGTGATGAAGCCGCTAAAATTGCTCGGATTGCACAAACTCTATGTGAAGAAGGTCAGTCACCACGTGGTTATATGGAAACCCGTCATATCGGTAACCAAGTGCGTGTGATGATTCATGATGCATTGGATGCATTTGCACGTATTGATGCAGAGCAAGCTTTAAAAGTCTTGTTGGCGGATGCAGATATCGATCGTGAGTATCAATCAGCTACACGTACCTTGATGACTTATATGATTGAAGATCCCCGTCATATTAGTCGTGTGATCAATGTCATGTGGGTTTTACGTTCACTCGAACGTATTGGGGATCATGCGCGTAATATTTCAGAGCAAGTCATTTATATAGCAAAAGGCTTTGATGTGCGTCATACTAAAATTGAAGAAATTGAAGAAAAAGTACAAGGTAAATAAGCCGTTTAAATTTTGATATTTTTACAAGAGCCTTAGCGAAAGTTAGGGCTTTTTTATGTTAAAAATAATGTTGTGATAGTGTATTTGAAAAAATTGAGACAAAAAAAAATTCCTAGATTTTTGGGGGAAAATCTAGGAAAGAAAACAGAAATATTCTGGAGAATATTTATCTAATGGATTGTCTTGGGGAAACAATGTTTCATTAGCTGATGTGATTATAGTATAAAAAAAAACTGCAACAGTCATGATGACTCCTGTGTATTGAATGTAAAATTGCATTTCAGCGTGTAATTAAAAATCCTAAATTGACTCCGTGGGTATGTTTTATAATCATTTTTTTGTAAAATTCGCTGAAATATCTGAGCTTTATTTTATCCAAAATAAGTATATTATTGATCTCTCAGTCAATTTTTTATGGCATGGCTTAATTTGATGATAAAAGATTATCAATGCGATTGAGTTTGTTCTTAAATTAAAATTTATTTACCTGTTTGAAAATGATTTTGCAAAACATAAGACGGAACATAAAAAAGAATCCCCAAATATGGAGATTCTTTCATATTAAAGTCTATGTGGACTTCATTCTTGTCTTGAATGTAAAGAAAGCAGTGTTTTTTACTCAGGTTTTAACCCTTCAGCTTTTTCCAATGATTCATCATTGTTAAAGAATTTTTCACGTTGTTCTTCGAGAAACTTTTTCGCATCAGGTTCAAACACATTTAAACGTTTTTCATTGATTAACGTGGTTTGGTGTTTTAACCATTCTTGCCAAGCTTGCTTCGAGATAGTGTCAAATAGTTCTTGACCCTTTGCACCAGGAAAAGGTGCAAAGTCTAAAGCGTCCATTTCTTTTTGATATTTACGGCAAAATACTTGTCGAGACATATCAATACTCCAATTGACCTAAAGTTAAACTTAAAAAAATTAAGCGTATAGTTTTTCCAAACGTGTATAAGCACGTTGAATGGCAGCTTCAACTTGAGCAGGTGCAGTACCACCAATGTGATTACGGGCATTGACTGATGCTTCAAGGGTAAGCGCTTTTTCAAATACATCTGCTTGAATCAAGTCAGAGAATTGTTGTAGTTGCTCAAGTGTTAACTCAGACAAGTCTTTGCCTTCTTGGACACCTAGTGCCACAGCTTTACCGACAATTTCATGTGCATCACGGAACGCAACGCTATTTTTAACGAGGTAATCAGCCAAATCTGTAGCAGTTGAGAAGCCACGAAGCGCCGCTTCACGCATGATTTCAATGTTCGGTACTAATGCAGGAATCATGTCAGCGAAAGCCATGAGCGAACCACGCACTGTATCAATTGCATCAAACAATGGTTCTTTGTCTTCTTGGTTGTCTTTGTTGTATGCCAACGGTTGGCCTTTCATAAGGGTCAAAAGACTCATCAAGTCGCCATATACACGACCTGTCTTACCACGAATTAACTCAGGAACATCTGGGTTTTTCTTCTGTGGCATGATCGATGAACCTGTACAGAAACGGTCAGGAATATTGACAAATTTAAACTGTGCAGATGTCCAAAGGATCATTTCTTCAGACATACGCGACAAATGCATCATGATGAGTGATGCGGCAGCATTAAATTCAATACCAAAGTCACGGTCAGATACAGCATCAAGTGAGTTTTCACATACTGCTTCAAAACCTAAAAGTTCAGCCGTATAGGCACGCTCGATCGGATAGGTTGTTCCTGCAAGTGCTGCAGAACCTAAAGGTAAACGATTGACACGTTTACGGCAGTCAATAAGACGCTCAGAGTCACGAACGAGCATTTCGAACCATGCCATCAAATGATGACCAAAGGTTACAGGCTGTGCTGTTTGTAAATGGGTAAAGCCCGGCATAATGGTATTGGTGTTTTGAGCAGCTAAACCTAAAATACCTTTTTGTAATTTTTCAAGTAATTGTAAAATGGCATCAATTTCATCACGTACATATAAACGGATGTCAGTTGCGACTTGGTCATTACGGCTACGTCCAGTATGAAGTTTTTTACCAGTAATACCAATACGTTGAGTCAAGCGTGACTCGATATTCATATGCACATCTTCAAGGTCGATGCGCCATTCAAATTGACCTGCTTCAATCTCAGCTTTAATGGTGTTTAAACCATTGATAATGTCGTCACGTTCTTGTTCTGTTAAAACACCTACTTTTGCAAGCATGGTTGCATGCGCAATAGAACCAGCAATATCTTGTTTATAAAAGCGTTGGTCAAATTGAACAGATGCTGTAAATTCAGCAACAAAAGCATCAGTTGCTTCAGAAAAACGACCGCCCCACATACCCGAAGTTTGGGCTTGTGACGGATTTGAGGAATTAGAAGATGTGGTCATGTCGGCTCATTTAAAAAAGCAATAGAACTGGAAAATAGTATAGCAAATTCAAGCTTACTTTCCGCAGCGCAGTAACATGAATCTGGTTTAAATATGCAAAATGCTCAAAATCGTCCACATTTTTTTAGCAAAATTAGCCAATGGCAATATTTTATTGAGCTGTTTATTGGCAGTAATGTCCTGGCACTTGTTTTGGCTTTGGCGGAGGCGCAAGCATGGTCAGATTTACAATTTAGTCATGTGATTCAATATGTTTTATATATCAATTGGATTTTATTGGCATTTACGGCTTGGGTTGATTTTTTCCAAGATAAACTCAAAAAAATGAGCGATTTAAACGCAACAATTTTCGGTTTTATCTTGCTTGAGTTGATTGTTTTTATCACCACGATTGTTCTAAATTGTGTGCTGTATTGGGGAGCGAACTTTTCTTTAACGCATTTAACCGCGGCTATTGTTTTTGAACATATTATTTTACATCTGAGTTATGGGGCGCTCTTGGGCGCATTTTGTTTGCGTTATATTTATATGCGTGGGCAATGGTTAAAACAGCAAAATAGTGAATTGAATGCACGTGTACAAGCGATGCAAGCAAGGATTCACCCGCATTTTCTATTTAATAGTTTAAATAGTGTGGTGAGTCTGATTAGTATTAATCCTGACAAAGCTGAACAAATGCTCATAGATTTATCTAAACTCTTTCGGGTGAGTTTTCAAGAGTTGAAATTGGTGAGTTTGGCTGAAGAAATTGAATTATCAAAAAAATACATTAGCATCGAACAAATTCGTTTGGGTGATCGTTTAAACGTAGAATGGAATGTTCAACAACCTCAATTATTAAAGCAGGTTAAAATACCTTTACTCACATTACAGCCACTCATTGAAAACAGTATTTTTCATGGTGTTGAGCAGAAGCATATCAATGCTAAAATTGGGATATTGGTTGAAATATTGCAAAATCAAGTCACTATAGTCATTACTAACCCATTTATACAGGATAGAATAAATTCAAGAGAAGGACATGGCATAGCATTGGAAAATGTGAAACAGCGTTTAAAAGCGCATTTTGGTGAATCTGTTCAATTTCGGAGCATCGCAGGCAAAGAGCGTTTTACTACAGTGATGCAGTATCAATATAAGTAATACAATGACAGAGCAAAACATTAAAAGAATGATGATGCAAAAGGAGGGAGAATGGATATCCTAATTTGTGATGATGAGCCACTTGCAGTCGAGCGATTATCACGATTAGTAACGCAATTGGGACATCATGTGGTGGCAACGGCACAGCATGGACAAGAAGCACTCGAACTTGTCGAACATTACGCACCTGATGTGGTGCTATTGGATATTCAAATGCCTGAAATGGACGGATTAGAGTGTGCTAAACAATTAAGCCAATTTGACCCTATGCCTGCAATTATTTTTTGTACTGCATATGATGAACATGCATTGCAAGCAATTCAATCTCAAGCAAAAGGATATTTGTTAAAACCGATCGCAAAGGACGATCTAAATGATGTATTGGAGAGTTTAACTAAGTTAACTCAAGCGCAAATCACTAATTTAGAACAAAAAGAACTCATGGAAGAAAAAGTGCAAAGACAGCAAATTGCTGCAAAAACCTATCGTGGATTGGAGTTGATTCCAATTGAAAATATTTACTATTTTTTAGCAGATCAAAAATACGTCACTGTACGTCATAAAAATGGCAGTGTTTTGATTGATGAAACATTAAAAGACCTTGAGCAAGAATTTTCGGGTAAATTTATTCGTATTCACCGTAATGCACTCATTGCAATAGATTATTTGGATGGTTTGGAAATGGTTGCTTCAGGGCAATATCACGTGCGCTGTCGTGAATTAGATGAAAAACTTGCTGTAAGTCGCCGTCATTTACCGAATTTAAGAGAGCGAATGCAGAACCTATAAAATAGAACAGATAGCTTCTGTGATAATTTTACTTGCTTTTTTAGAGCAGGAGGTTAAGTTTAGAGTGTTTAAACTGTGGCAAAGCTGAAATGATGAAGACCTTGAAAATAGCGACAAGACAAAGCCCACTTGCAATGTGGCAAGCTGAACACATTCGTGATCGTTTAGAGCAGTTGCATCCACAACTTCAAGTGGAGTTAGTGACGTTTGTGACGCAAGGTGACAAAATTTTAGATACGCCATTGGCAAAAATCGGTGGTAAAGGCTTATTTGTTAAAGAATTAGAAGCGGCTTTATTAGATGGACGAGCAGATTTAGCTGTACATTCAATGAAAGATGTTCCGATGCAGTTGCCAGAAGGTTTAGAGTTGGCAGTGATTTGTGAGCGTGAAGATCCTTTTGATGCTTTTGTGTCAAATCACTATGCAAAATTTGAAGATTTACCCCAAGGTGCAAAGCTTGGTACCTCAAGTCTACGCCGTAAATGCCAAGTATTAAAACAACGTCCTGATCTAGATGTGATTGATTTAAGAGGGAATGTTGGCACACGTTTATCTAAACTTGATGCTGAACAATATGACGCCATTATCTTGGCAAGTTCAGGTTTAAAGCGTTTAGGTTTGCATGACCGTATTCGTCATACACTTGCACCTGAGGTGAGTTTACCTGCGGTGGGTCAAGGTGCTTTAGGTTTAGAGTGTCGGAGTCATGACGAAGCAGTTTTGGACTTGATTATGCCGTTAATGCACCATGATACCAATGTCTGTGTCCGTGCAGAACGAGCTTTCAACGCCTATTTAGAAGGCGGGTGCCAAGTACCGATTGCAGGCTATGCAACCGTGCAACAGCAACAAATTCAGCTTGAAGGTCGTGTGGGTAGCCCTGATGGCCAAACACTCTTGGTACAACGTGTACAAGGTGCTGAAGATCAAGCCGAGCAATTGGGTGTAGAATTGGCGAAAGCTTTACTTACATTGGGTGCGGGTGATCTACTCAAAGCACTTTATCAAGATTAATGTTATTTATTAATACCCGACCGACTGACCGTGCACAGGCACTCAGCCAAAATCTGATACAGGCAGGCATAGACACGATTGAACTGCCTTTATTAGAATTGTCTGCACACCCCTTTTCCAATAAATTAAAAGCACTCTATTCACAGCTTTTAAAAGCGCAAATGATTGTGGTGGTGAGTCCAACGGCAGTCGAAATTGGGATGAGATATTTACAACAAAGTGGTGTGCAGCTTTCACAGCTACAGCACATTGAGTGGATTGCTGTGGGGCAAATGACCGCCCAAGCTTTAGCAAAATATCAAATCAGCAGCCATGTGCCTGAAGTAGAAACTTCAGAAGGTATGTTAGGACTAAGTATTTTTGAACATGTTCAACCTCTTAGCAAAATTGCTTTTTGGCGAGGTGAGGGTGGGCGGCAATTTATGATGCAACAATGCCAAGCACGTCAGCTTGAGGTGTTGAATTTTATTTTGTATGAGCGGCATTTGCCTGCCACAAGTTTGGCACAATATCGTACTATGCTGTTAAAGCTTGATCAGATGCACCAGCCTTATGTGGTGTGTATCAGTAGTGAAGCCAGCTGGCTCAATTGGTTACAGTTAAACCAAGAAAACTTGAAGTTGGTTGATCAGTGCCATTATTTAGTTTTAGGTGAGCGTTTGTATCAAATTTTGCAACAATATAAGAAAAAAATGACAATGTGTTTTAATATCAGCACACTTCCAAATTTAAAAACGGTGACTGTATTGCAGCAGATTCAACTATTGCAAAGGAATATATGAAGAAGTTTATCCATTTCTTATTTTTTATCGCATTGGCATGGTTAGGTAAACTTAGTTACGACTTTTATCATATTTCTCAACAACTGGCTGATATTCAAAATACTTTGCATCAAAGTGAGCAAAAAAATGCCACTTTGAATGACCAAGTGGTGGCATTACAACGCGATCCCACAGTGGTAAATAGTGTACCTGCGAAAAATGTACCGAATAGTTTGCCGAGTAAAACATTAGAAATACAAAGTATTCAGCCATCTACTGTGATTAAACAACAGTTAGAATTGGTGCAGTTTGCCTTACAACAGCAACAATATATTTTTGCAGTAGAGCAATTGGTGCAGCTGAACCTGCAGGTAGAAAAATATAATTTAGCTGACTCGTTAAAAAATAGTTTACGTCAAGCGATTCAAAAAGATATACAAGCGATTCAAAAGTTTAGTCAAGCCCGAGATGTGCAGCAGGAACAGCTCAATCATGTATTGCATCAACTAGATCAAGCGATTCAAGTCGAGATTCAACAACCTCGTTTAAGTCCTGCTCAACAGAATCCTGAACATTTTTGGCAGCGTTGGTTGCAGGTACAACGTGTTGATCGTTCTGCCAATGAATTGGTGAATCGTCGTTTAATTCTAAAAGAAACTCAGCTACGTATTATTTTGGCACAAAATGCGTTATTGCGTGGCGAATATGTTGAATACCAAAATATGCTCAATCTAGTGATTCAACAATTAGATCCGTTGCCTGATGCACAAAGTCAGAAATTTAAACAAAAATTAGTACAAATCAAACAAATGCCTATTTTATCAGTGCCAAAACTCAATACAACCACAGTATTGGGAGCATAAGATGAAGCAAATTTTGGGCGTCTATAGTTTTGTTGCTTTAATTCTGCTCGCTGTTTTGAGTTTGCTGAGTTATTCCTCAGGTGCTGGCTATATTTATGTTTTGTGGCGTGATATTCAAATCCAGACCAATATTTGGGTGGTGGTTTTCTTCTTCCTGTTGTTGAGTTTTATGGTGCATAGCACTTGGTATTTGATGAAGCGCTATCTGAATCAAGAGCGCCGTAAATTGGAAAATACCTTTAGTTTTAGCTGTTTGCATCCTTATGAACAATTGGGTGTGGTTTGGTTACTCGAAGGTGAAAGTGAGAAACAAGAATTTATTCAAGAAGTGTTTAATCAATCTGGTTTGTTAAAAAATATTATTCAAGCTCGGTTGTTATTTCGTGCTCAGCATTATACTGAAGCGTTAACTGCTTTGGAGCAGAGCTCAACAGCAGCTTTTGAGCTCGCGGAGGTACAACGCATTAAAATTTATTTGGCAGAAAATCAAGCACAGCAAGCACTGACACATTTAGAGTTTTTGAGTGGACATGAATTATCACCGTGGTTAAAGCAAGTCAGTCAAGCCTATGCGCATAAATTACAAAATTTATGGGGAGCATTTGCGATTAAATTTCCATTTGAATATTTACACTCGACGCAGTTTGCTGCCTTATTAAATGAAGAAACACAACGACTTTGGTTGACTGAATTGCTTTCTAAGCTCGAAACGGCTACAGCGAAAGAAAATGAACTGATTCAACAACGTTATCTACTTGCGGCTGAGCATTTGACAGATTTGTCTTATGAGATAAAGGTATTGTGGTTGAAAGTATTAACTCATTATCCTGAAATGAGTCAACAGCATCAAAATTTGGCATTGCAATTATTAAATGAAAAATTTGATCAGGATGTATTTTATTTATTATTCCAGCATTATTTATTACGCCAGAACCCAGATTATGAATATATTGAACAACAAATCGAGTATTTAGAAACTAAGTATTCAGGTATTCCTGTATTTGCATTTGCGAAGTGGCATATCTATAACGCTACTGGTAAAACTCAACAAGCAGAACAATTGTTATCACTTTATCCCGATGATCCATTGATGAATTATTTGAGAATTAAGTCCACTTTAAATGGTAATGATGATTTAATTTTACAGTTAAATTCGATTTTTGAAAATGATGCAAATTTTGTGAAATTTAAAATTTAAGGGTTATATATATGTTGGAATTATCAAACTATCCAATTGTTTATGAGCAAAAAGTCGCATGGGGAGATATGGATGCATTTGGACATGTTAATAATGTGCAATATTATCGTTATATAGAAAGTGCACGTATTGCATATTTTGATGCCTTAAATGTATTGGCTGAAGATATATTAACAGTGGTTGCATCAAGTCAATGTAAATACTTAAAACCTGTGTTCTATCCAGATCAATTAAAGATTTATACACGTATTGAAGAAATGCGTAATAGTGCGATTCGTATGCATTATGTTTTATATAGCATGCAACAAAACCAAGTTGTAGCAGAAGGTGAAGCTGTTGTAGTCTTTGTGGATAAAATCGAAATGAAAAAAACCACTATTCCAGTTATTTTAAGACAAAAAATAATTGATTTAGAAAATCAAAGTGGAAATAACTTAAAATAATATACATCCTTAAGATTAGTAAAAAGTGTCCTTTAGAAATGCTTTATTTGGGTTTTGGATATAAAAAGTCAAGATTACTTATTAAGTAAGGAATATGGTGTATATTAATTATTCATGTATAATCAAAATAACTTTATTTTTTTTGTTGATTTTATGTGAATGAATAAAGGGTTTAGTATTGCTAATTAATATTATTAAAAATATTATAATAGCGGAATTATTTTGAATAATTATTAAGAATTGACTATGGAGTTAATATGATGCCTGATATTAGTGATCTTTCGGTAGAAGAGTTAGAGCGTTTAGCAGCACAAGCTGAAGCCTTGATTGAATCAAAAAAAGATCAAAAAATAGAAGATGCTTATAATAAAATTATTGAAATTGCAGAAGCTGCGGGTCTAACTTTAGAACAGTTCATCGAATATGGTACGCATAAACGTAAAAAGACAACGCGTAAAGCCGTTGAACCACGTTATCGTAACAAAAACAATGCAGCAGAAACATGGACTGGACGTGGTAAACAACCTCGTTGGTTGGTCGCGGAAATTGAAAAAGGCGCTAAATTAGAAGATTTCTTGATCTAATCTTCATGTAAATGTCATGCAAAGTCCCTAAAATCTAAAGAACCAAGCAAAACTGCTTGGTTTTTTTATAAGAGTCAATTGGAGATACTCGAAAATTATGCATAATGTGTAGTCATAACTCAGGCATCATCTTGCATGGAAGAATAAATGAATATGTGTTGGTATGGCTAGATGAATAAAAAATCAAAACAGTTAACATGGTGGATTCTTGGCATTGTTGCCTTTTTCATTTTTGTATTATTACAAGTACCTGCGACGTGGTTAATTTCTAAATTTTATAAAAACAATCAAATTTTACACAATGTCAGTGGCAATATTTGGCAAGGTCAAGCAGATTGGCAGCAAGGCAATTTACGCGGCTCAGTGACTTGGCACACACGTCCTTTTGATTTGATTTTGTTGCGTGCGGGTGCAAATGTTGAAATTCATAGTGGGCAAACACAGCTTAACGGTGTTGCAGCATATGGTTTGGGTAAGCGAGTCACCATTAAAAATATGACGGGACAAATTTCACCAGAAACACTGAAAAGCATTGTTGATTGGCAATGGCCCGTCAATGCCATTCAACTTAAAGATGTCAGTTTTAAGTTTAAGCAAGAGACAGGTTTTAGTGAAAGTGATGGTCAACTACAGTGGGCGGGTGGTGAGTTAATTTACACCTATGCTCAGCGCCAAGATCGTATGAATATGCCATCGTTGAATGGTCAACTGAAGGATGAAGCAGGTAAACTGATTTTTGATATTCAAGATCAACGTAGTCAAAAAATGGTCAATATTACTTTAGATCCCACAATGATGCTCGATGTGCAATTGACACAACGTTTTTTGTTAAATGTCCCTTCTTATGATGGTAAAGCTGGTTTAGATACTTATGTAATCAGTAGTCGTCAGCCTTTGTTGCAAGGAGGCTCATAACCATGAATTTTCAACAACACCTTGAACATATTTCGTGGAAAAAGCTCGATAAACTTGCGCCTGTGGTTTTATTGTTATTGATTTTGGCAGTCGCTTGGAAATTGGCTGCAATGTTTTGGTGGGTGATTGCACCTCCTCAAGTGATACAGCCAGAAGCGGTGCAGCTAGGGGCACAACAACCCCAAGTTCCGAATATTTCGAGTTTTGCACTATTTTATGAAGCCAATAAAAGTGAAGCCGCGGCGGATGAAACTATTCCAATGCAATTGCAAGGCGTGGTTGTAGGTTATCCAAGCCGAAACTCCTCAGCTGTAATTAAGGTTAATGAAGTTGCAGACCGTTTTATTGTTGGACAGAATATTGACAACAGTGGCTATGAATTGTCAGAAGTATATTGGGATCGGGTCATTTTACGTCAGGCAAGTGGTGCAACTCGAGAATTAAAATTTAATAGTTTAGGTAGCTTGTACCAACCTATTGAGCCAAATCAATCGGGTTCAGCAAGTGTCGCACCACTCCAACAAGATGTACAGCCTGCAACAGAGCCTTCACCGAGTAATAGTCAAAGCGCACTGACTCAAGCCATTGAGAAAATGAATCAAGACAAAGATCAATATTTAAAAAATATGGGCGTCAATACACAAGGTGGACAGGGCTATGAAGTGACAGATCAAACGCCTGCGGCGCTGCGTAACAAATTAGGCTTGAGGTCGGGTGATCGTATTATTTCTCTTAATGGACAAGCTGTGGGGCAGGGACAAAGTGATATACAACTGTTAGAACAAGCCAAACGTGATGGTAAAGTAAGAATTGAAATTAAGCGTGGTGATCAGGTGATGACCATTCAGCAAAGTTTGTAAGTGATGAGAACTACAAATAAAATTAGGAAAGATAATAAGTTATGGCTTTTTTGAATCATCGACCAGTTTGGGCTCTTGTAGTCGCTGCTCCTTTAATGACGGTTATCAGCACAGCAAGCCATGCACAAACATGGAAAATTAACTTACGTGATGCAGATTTAACTGCTTTTATTAATGAAGTCGCAGACATTACAGGGAAAAATTTTGCAGTTGATCCGCGTGTGCGTGGCAACGTTACGGTGATTTCAAATAAGCCGCTGAATAAAAATGAAGTTTATGACTTATTTTTAGGTGTACTTAATGTTAATGGGGTGGTTGCTGTGCCATCAGGTAACACCATTCGCCTTATTCCTGACAGTAATATTCGCAACACGAATGTGCAGTACGACCCGCGAAATAATGCACGTGGTGATCAAGTCGTAACACGTGTGATTTGGCTAGAAAATACCAATCCAAATGATTTGATTCCTGCTTTACGTCCACTGATGCCCCAATTTGCCCATATGGCAGCCATTCAGGGAACAAATGCTCTAATCGTGTCAGATCGTGCAAGTAATATTTATCAGATTGAAACGATTATCCGTAACTTAGATGGTACGGGGCAAAATGACATTGAAGCGATTACCCTGCAATCGAGTCAAGCCGAAGAAATTATAAGTCTGCTTGATTCGATGGCAGCGACAGGATCTTCTAAAGATTTTGCTGGTTCTCGTGTGCGAATCATTGCAGATAAACGAACGAATCGAATTATTTTAAAAGGTGATCCGACATCACGTAAACGTTTGCGTCACATGGTAGAAATGCTGGATGTACCTTCAGCAGATCGTTTGGGTGGCTTGAAAGTCTTTAAGCTAAAATATGCCAATGCAAAAAACTTATCTGAAATTTTACAAGGACTGGTTACAGGTCAGGCTGTGAGCTCAAGCAATAACGGCAACAATAATAGCAACAATAGCTCAATCAATAACTTAACCAATAACAATACAAATGGTTCATCGCTGAGTAATAGCTCAAGCGCTTCAAGTGCGACAGGTTCATCGATTAATTTAAACAGTAATACTTCAAATAATAATCAAAATAATATCAGCAGCTTTAATGCCAATGGAGTCAGTATTATTGCTGACAGCACGCAAAATGCCTTGATTGTAAAAGCTGAACCGCAGCTTATGCGAGAAATTGATGCTGCGATTCAACAACTTGACATACGTCGTCAACAAGTTTTGATTGAAGCAGCCATCATTGAAATAGAAGGCAACGATACAGATCAACTTGGCGTGCAATGGGCAATGGGGGATTTGAGTACAGGCGTAGGCTTGATTAACTTCTCTAATGTCGGGTCGAGTTTAGCAAGCTTAGCAGCAGGTTATTTGACAGGTGGTGCAGCAGGCATTGGCGCAGCAATGGCTGGGAACAGTAATCAAGGTGCAGGTACATCTCTAATCTTAGGAGATTATCGAGAAGGTGCGAATGGTTCTCGTAAACTTTATGGCGCGATGATCCAAGCACTCAAAGAGAAAACCAAATCCAATTTATTATCTACACCGTCTATTGTGACGATGGACAATGAAGAGGCTTATATTGTAGTGGGGGAAAACGTTCCATTTGTGACGGGTTCTGTCAGTACAGGAAGTGGCGGCACAGTCAATCCATATACTTCGATTGAGCGTAAAGATGTCGGGATTACCTTGAAAGTAACCCCGCAAATTGGAGAAGGTGGATCAGTGCGACTTGCAGTTGAACAAGAAGTCTCAAATGTGAATCAAAGTCGTGGACAAGCAGCGGATTTGGTCACCAGTAAACGTGCGATTAAAACCACGGTCTTGGCAGATCATGGGCAAACTATCGTTTTAGGTGGTTTAATTGCAGATAATAGCGTGACTGGGCGTCAGTCAGTACCTTTCTTGGGTGCGATTCCGGGTTTAGGGCGTCTTTTTAGATCAGACAATAATAGTAATCAAAAACGTAACTTATTGATCTTTATTCATCCAACCATTGTCGATGATAATACGGATGTGCGCCGTTTAACTCAGCAACGTTATGACCAACTCTATGGTTTGCAATTGGCAATGGATAAAGATGGTAACTTTGCTAAATTGCCTGCCAATATAGAAGATGTGTATCAACAACGTCTACCATTGACCTCTAATCCACAAAATCAGCCAAAAATTATTCAGCCTACTCCTCAAAATTATCAACAGGTTCCGTCGGGTGGTGCACACAAAGCCGTCACTACACCTGTTGCAGAAGATCAATCTAAAATTCAGCAGCAAAGGGTCAATTAAATCTTGAGTTAACTTCACTTTGGCGATAAAGATTGTAGAATTCAGTTTGTATGATCGTGGTTAAGACTATTAAAAACTGAATTTTGCATGTTAATATGCTTTTGAATCAGAATGAGAAGATCATCATGACTTGGAAATTAAAGGCAATTAGTGCAGAACTTGAAGGGAAAGAGGTTTCAATTGACAAAGACATGTTAGTTGGTCGCCATCAAGAGGCTGATATTTTATTGCAAGCGGCAGAAATTTCACGTCGCCATGCTGCTTTTTTAGTAAAAGATGATGCACTTTGGGTTCAAGATTTGAAATCTTCTAATGGTACATTTGTAAATGATATTCGTATTGATGAACAAAAATTGTTAAAAGATAATGATATTGTTCAATTTGCTAGTCTAAAATTTCATGTCTATGCACCTGCTGTTCAGGTGGAGACTGTGCCTGAAATCGTTGCGCCTATGGTCACTGCTGACGTTGAGGAAATTATTCAACCTGCTGAAGCAATTGCTACCTCAGAGATTAAACCACCTGTGGTAGAGGAAAAAATTGAAAAAGAAAAAACCGCAGCAGAAAAAATGAATGAACAGGGGATGCCTGAACTTTCATCACGAGATGAACATGTGCAACTGTCACGTGATGGTATGCCAACCAATATCGGTGTGCCAAAACCTGCGCCAATCCCTGCCAATGTAGACATCCATGCACCAGTACCAGAAGCGTGTGAAATTAAAACACCTGAAGTTTGTGTTGAGAAAGAAGTAGAAACCCAGAAAAATGCAAAAGTTGGACTCATTACCATTATTACTTTGGTCATTTTGGCGGTGATTGCTTGGCTATTCTTTAAATAAGCCTTGTTTCAACCTACAATCAAGGCATGCAATCGCATGCCTTTGTTTTATCAGTGATCAGTGGATGTAAAAAGATGAATGTTGCAAAGTTGGATCAGCGAGAACTTATTTTATTTGATTTGGATGGAACCTTAGTTGATTCAGCATTTGATCTCTATCGTGCGATGAATTTAAGTCTGGCACGTTTGGATTTACCTTTGGTGACTGAGGCGCAAGTGCGGGTTTGGATTGGTAAGGGAACATCATTATTTTGTGAAAGTACCTTGCAATATCTAAAAGGTGAAGTTGATCCTGATTTGCATCAACAGCTTTTGGCTACATTTTTAGAAATTTATAATGCTGAACCTTGTGTAGATACCAAAGCATTTGATGGTGTTCTTGATTTTTTAGAGTGGGGGTTGAAACACAATAAAAAATTGATTTGTGTGACCAATAAGCCTGAGCAACCCGCTCGAAAAATTTTACAACAATTGAAAATGGATCACTATTTTATAGATGTGATTGGCGGTGACCGTTTTGCAGAACGCAAACCTGATCCGATACAGTTAAATTATTGTATAGAACATTATCAGTCTAGTGCTGATAAAACCTTAATGATTGGTGATTCGAGTAATGATGTTGCAGCAGCACGCCGTGCCCAGGTCGATTGTGTTGTTTTAAGCTATGGTTATAATCATGGTGAGGATATTCAGTTATGTCAGCCACAACAGGTGGTCGATAATATGATGGAATTGCTGCGTTAAGTGAATGTAAACCCTGCAAAATAAATTGATGACAAAGGAAAGAGGAATGAACAGTAAAAAAGTTTTTCGATGGCGATACTAAGTAAGATTTTTATTTTAAGCCACTGAGTAAAATCGAAAAAGAGAACTTCCTGATGACGACATTAAATCAATTTGAACAATTAAAAACAGCAGGCTACAACCTTATTCCTGTCTATCGCCAACGTCTTGCAGATACAGACACGCCTTTATCTGTATTTGCCCGACTCAAAGATCACAAACAAGCTTATTTATTTGAATCTGTAGAAGGTGGTGAGAATTGGGCGCGTTATTCGATTATTGGTTTGGGGGAATCAACGGTTTTTTCCTGTAATGCAGGGCAACTCACCATTCAACAAGCCAATGGCGATATACGTCAGCAGACATGCTTAGATCCCTTTCAATATATTCGAGACTTTCAAGCACAGTTTAAGGTGCCACCACATGACCTTATTCCAGATTTACCACAATTTACTGGAGGCCTGGTGGGGTACTTTGGTTATGACTCAGTGCGCTATATCGAGCCACGATTAAATAACGTGCCTGAAGCAGACCCGGTGGGCTTACCTGATTTATGGATGATGCTGTCTAAAACTGTGATTGTCTTTGATAATTTAAAAGATACCTTGTTTTTGATTGTACATGCAGATGTCAATGATGCAGATGCTTATCAAAAAGCACAGCAACAACTTGATGAACTTGAGACTTTACTGGCAACGCCAATCAGCTTACAAGCCAAAAAACATACTGCACCGCATTTTGAATCATTAACAGGTAAAGAAAACTACCTTGCTTCGATTGAAAAGGTTAAAGAGTACATCCGTGCAGGCGATGTGATGCAAGTAGTACCTGGGCATCGTATGGTGTCAGATTTTGATGGTGAGCCTTTGCAGGTGTATAGAGCCTTACGTCATTTGAATCCATCGCCTTATTTGTTTTTGGTGCAAGGGCAGACGTTGGAAAATAATCAACCGTTCCATATTGTCGGTTCTTCCCCAGAAATTTTATCTCGTTTAGAAAATGGCATTGCCACAGTGCGTCCACTTGCTGGGACTCGCCCACGCGGTAAAACCAAAGAAGAAGATCTAGCACTTGAAAAAGATTTATTGTCTGATGAAAAAGAAATTGCTGAACATTTAATGTTGATTGACTTAGGGCGAAATGATGTTGGTCGTATTTCAAAAATAGGCAAAGTGCAAGTGACTGATCAAATGGTGATCGAGCGCTATTCACACGTTATGCACATTGTGTCCAATGTACAAGGCGAAGTGCGTGATGATGTAGATGCTTTGGATGTTTTTAAAGCAACTTTCCCTGCAGGTACGCTGTCAGGTGCACCAAAAATACGTGCAATGGAAATTATTGACGAAGTCGAGCCTGTAAAACGTGGAATTTTTGGTGGTGCTGTTGGTTATTTAGGCTGGCATGGTGAAATGGACATGTCGATTGCGATCCGTACCTGCGTAATTCGTGAAAATAAGGTCTATGTACAGGCAGGAGCAGGCTTGGTTTATGACTCAAATCCTGAATCTGAGTGGAATGAAACCCAAATAAAAGCTCGCGCAGTGATCAAAGCGGTTGAATTATCATCAAATGGATTGATTTTATAGGTTTTTAGCGATTTTTTTAAAAAAAACACTTGCAAGGATTTTTCTTTTTGCTAAACTGCACACCGTTCCGATACGAAAGGTACGAAACAAAAGAAACGCCGGCATAGCTCAGTTGGTAGAGCAACTGACTTGTAATCAGTAGGTCCACAGTTCGAATCCGTGTGCCGGCACCATCTAAAGTTTTGTAATGTAATAGTAAAGGTTCAACACTGAAAGTAAGTGTAATTGGTGGGATTCCCGAGCGGTCAAAGGGAGCAGACTGTAACTCTGCCACGAAAGTTTCGAAGGTTCGAATCCTTCTCCCACCACCATTAACTTCGATTGAAGTGGTAATTACCAACATTTAGCGGGAGTAGCTCAGTTGGTAGAGCGGTAGCCTTCCAAGCTACATGTCGCGAGTTCGACCCTCGTCTCCCGCTCCATCGAAGATGATTGCTCTTATAGCTCAGTGGTAGAGCACTCCCTTGGTAAGGGAGAGGTCTCGAGTTCAAATCTCGATAAGAGCTCCAGATTACAGTTTAGTAGATTATTCTACAAAAATTCAAAAAGCAGGCTTATTAGTCTGCTTTTCAAGTATTGGGTGTCTGGTTTTTAGACAATATGTCGATGGGTTGTATTAGAACTGTGTTCGACGTAAACGAGGAAAATAAACATGGCTAAGGCTAAGTTTGAACGTAATAAGCCACACGTAAACGTGGGCACAATCGGTCACGTTGACCATGGTAAAA